>JAFTBW010000017.1 GCA_017455015.1 Oscillospiraceae bacterium
CGCACGTTTGGCGGCAAATTTTGCGCCCGCCTGCGTTACAAAAACCTTGAAATACACAAAGTATTCCTGCGGTTTTTGCGCCTTGGCGGACACAAAATTTGCTCGCCAACCGCACACGTTGCTTTAATCAGCGTTTCCTTAATTGTATAAAAAAGCATAAAAATACGCAGCGCCCGCGAAACTCCGGTTCCGCGGGCGCTGCTGTACGTGCCTTTGCCCTTATCCGCCATAAAAATCGAGAAACGCCCTGGTTTCCGTCCGGTCCGGATGATGCAGCACCCGATCCGCCGCCCCGGCCTCCAGCAGCTCCCCCCTGTGAAAAAAGAGGGCCCGGTCCGCGATGCGTCTTGCCTGGTGCAGGTCGTGGGTGATCAAAAGAACCGAGCAGCCTGTTTCCCGCCGGTAATCCAGAATCAATTGTTCACTGACGGCCGCAGATTCCATATCCATCGCCGCGGTCGGCTCGTCCAGAACCAGCAGATGACAGGGCTGCATCAGCACCCGGCAGAGCGCCATCTTCGCAGTTTCCCCGCCGGAGAGGACGTCTGCCCTGCGCCGGGCGAGCCCGTCCAGCCGCAGGGCGCGCATCAGCGTCTCCGCCCGGGCGGCGTCCTTTCCGGCCAGCAGGATGTTGGACCGGGTGCTCAAGCGGAACGCGTAGCTTTTCTGGGGCATGTACCGGATTTTCTCCCCGCCGGGGACAACCCGGACGTGTCCGTCCGCCGGTAATACCCCGGAGACCAGACGGGCGAGGGTGGACTTTCCGCTGCCGTTCGCGCCGACCACCGCGTAGATCAGGCCGGGCTCCAGCGTCAGGCCGGGACAGCGCAATATGGTCTTTCCGTGAAAGCTCTTGGCGCATGCGTTGACCGTCACTGTTTCAGCCTCCTCTGCAGCAGAGAAACCAGGATGTTGACCGCCAGAGATGCCGCCATCAGAATCATTCCCAGGGCGATGCCCAGAGAAAAATTGCCGCGGTTTGTGTATTGCATGATCGCCGTGGTCATGACGTTGGTTTTCCAGGCGATGGCTCCGCCCACCATGCTCACCGCGCCGACCTCCGCGATGGCCCGGGCGAAAGCCAGCAGATAGGTGGAAAAGATCGGATAAACACACTCATTTGCCAGCAGCAGAAAGGTTTTCCACCGGCGAAGTCCCAGCCCCTTCGCGGTTTCCCGCAGCGCCGGAGCCACCGACGAGACGTAGGTCTCCAGATTGACCACCACCAGCGGCGTGATCAGGAGGACCTGCGCCAGCACCATGATGGTCACGGTAAAGAGCAGGTTCCATTTTCCGAAAGGACCGACGCCGGAAAACAGCAGATACAGCAGCAATCCGCAGACGACGGGGGGCATCCCCATCAGCGTCCGGTTCAGGACGATCAAAATCTGCCGGCCCCAGAACCGGAACGCGCCGAGAAAGATGCCGATGGGGACCCCGAGCAGCAGCGCAATCAGAGAGCTGGACAGACACATCCTTGCCGTCACAAGCAATATGTTGCCCAGCTCCCGGTCTCCGTTCAGAATCAGCTCCAGGGCTTTCTGCAGCGCCGTATGCACGTTTTCACCCTCCCGTTCCTTTGGGCGCCTGCTGCTCTGTCCCTTTGGAGCGGGAGCGGAGCAGCCTGCGCCGTTTCTGTCAGTTCATGATGCCGCCGTTGACCTGGAAGGTCAGGAAGGTCGCCTTGTCCGTCAGGATATAGGCGTGCATCTGTTCGGCCATGACCAGGCACCCGCCCATGCCCGCGTTTGCCGAGACATACCAGTCGGTATACCCCACAAAGCTTTCGGGCTCCGCGGTGATGCCAAGCTCCTCCGGCCAGAGGGACAGCTCCTTGGTGTGGGTCCCGGAGCCGTCGCCGCGGGAGACGAAGGTGTACTTTCCGACGGCGATGGCTGCAAAGGAATCCAGAACGCTCTCGCACGCCGCCACGCCGGCAGGGTCGTCCGCCGGGCCGCAGAGCACGAAGTAGTTGTAAAGGAAGCTCAGCCGCTCAGATGAAAAACCGGGGAGGACATAGGAGAAGCCGTCCTCGATAAACTTTTCCTCCTGGCTCTTCGCGTGGACGAGAATGAGGTCCGCATTGCCAAATTTGGCGGCGGCAATCGCCTTTCCGGTCCCGGCGGACTGGACCTCCACCGTATACCCGTACTCCGCCTCAAACACGGGCAGCAGGTTGCCCAGCAGGCCGGAGTCGTTGACGGAGGTGGTGGTGCTCAACCGGATGGTCGCGGTCTCCGGCGTCGCCGGCGCAATCTCGCCGGTGTAGCGGGGCGCGCCGTCCAGCAGATAAAACAGGCTGTCTCCGAAATCCTCCTGCCCGTAGTTGACCGCCATATCGAGACCCTCGTCGGAGAGCAGCCAGTCGATCAGCGCCTGGGCGCCGGCGGTGTTGATCGCCACGTCGGAGACGGGGTTGCCGTCTGCGTCGGCGAACGGGGAATCCGGGTTGACGGCCAAAAGCGAATAGGTGTTGATCATTGCGTTGTCGGCTTCCTTGAGAATGACCGTGTTCACGGCGGGAGCGGCGGGCTCCGGCGTTATCTCCGGCTCCGGCTCTTCCGCGGGAGAGGGCTCTTCCGCAGTCGCGGGGGCCTCCGCCGCTTTCGGCGCTTCCGTCGCCGCCGGCGCTTCCGTCGCCGCCGGGGCCTCGGTGGCCGGGGCCGGGGCCGCGTGCTGCCCGCCGCAGCCGGCAAGCATGGCCAGAGCCAATACCAGTGCAAGAATCAGTGCTGTTGTCCTCTTCATGTTTCTTCCCTCCAACAAAAATAAACAAGCCCCATCCAAAACTGACCTGAATCCGAACTGCTCCCGATTCAGGTATGGCATTTGGAAAGAGGCTCGTCCACCGCTTTTCAAAAGAATATCAATTTTCAGCCTGGGATGGAACCTTGCCGTATTTTACGCCGGGAACCGGCGTTTGTCAATCTGTTCCCGGCGTATTTTTGCCGTTCTTGTTCCTGCTCAGACGCCGGGGGCGTCTGAGCAGGAGAAAGATTGCGCTTCGTGAGCGCGCCCCGCGGGAGGAGGCCGCGTTTTTTCTTATTGCTTTTTGGAATAAGAGAGCTTATACTGTTGACAACTGCACAGAGATGGGGGATGAACGATGACGATTCCGCAGTTGCGCTGTTTTACCACCGTCGCCCGCCTGGAAAACGTTTCGCAGTCGGCCGAGCTGCTCCATCTGTCCCAGTCCTCCCTCTCCAAGAGCATCGCAAAGCTGGAGGAGGAGCTGGGGACCCCTCTGTTTGAGCGGCGGGGGAAAAAACTGACGCTGAACGCCGCCGGACAGCGTTTGCTGGAATACAGCACCCGGACCCTCCGGGAGCTGGAGCGGACAAAGGACGACCTGCGCCTGATTGCCACGGGGACAGAGACCAGGATCCGAATCGGGACGGCCTGGTCCGGACCTCCCCTGATGGAATGTATCGCCGCCTTTCACCGGCTCCATCCGGAGGCGGCTTTCGACCTGGACAGCGGCATCGAGCGCTGCGACCGCCCGGATATCAACGATTACGACATGCTGATCTACCCCGCCGGACAGAAGTACCAGAAATACAAGGGCACAAGCCTGTGCGAGGAGAGCTATTCTCTGGCCGTCTGCAAGGCCCATCCGCTTGCAGAAGCCGGTTCCGTGGGACCGGAGGAGCTGAACGGGCTGTCCCTTGTGTTTTTGCGGAGCGGCAGCGCCTGGGTGGAGTTTCCCTGCCAGCTCTGCAACGCCCTGGAGCTGCGGTTTGCCTCCTGCTGCTATGCGGATTCCCGGCTGCTGCACCGGCAGATGATTGTCTCCGGCCTCAGCGCCGGCTTTGTCCCGGACAGCGTCTCGGATTTTTACCGGGACGCGCCGGAGGTGCGCCTGATCCCCGTGCGCGACCGGCGCTTTTCCCGGAATATCCTGGTCTGCTTCCGCCGGGAAAAGCACCTGTCACCCCTGGCCCGCGCGTTCCGCGATTTCGCCGCGGGCCGGCTCGGACTGGAACAAAAACAGGAATAAAAGGAGTACGGGTCCATGCTGACAGTCGTTACCCTGCGCGAGGCTGCGCAGATCATAGAAGAAGCCTTTCCGCCGCGCCCGTCGCCGGAGACAGTCCCACTGGAAACGGCCTGTTCCCGGGTGCTGTACGCGCCGGTGGAGGCGGCGGAGTATGTGCCGGGCTTCGACCGCTCCACGGTGGACGGCTATGCCGTCCGCGCCTCCGATACCTTTGGCTGCTCGGACGCCCTGCCCGCGCTGCTGACGCTGGCAGGCACGGTGGAAATGGGCGCCGGAGCCGGCGGCGCGCTGGCGGCAGGGTCCTGCGTCGCGGTTCCCACAGGCGGCGCGATCCCCCCCGGCGCGGACGCGGCGGTGATGCTGGAGGATACGGAGGACTACGGCGACGGGACCGTCGGCATTTGCAAGAGCGCGGCCCCGGGCATGAACCTGATCTTTCGCGGCGACGACGTGCGCCCGGGTCAGGCAGTTCTGGAGGCGGGACGGCGGCTTTCGCCCCAGGACATCGGGGCGCTGGCGGCCCTCGGCGCAGCCTCTGTCGCGGTCTGCCGCCGTCCCGTGGCGGGCATCCTCTCCACCGGGGACGAGCTGGTCCCCGTGGGGACAGCGCCGGGCGCGGGGCAGGTGCGGGACGTGAATTCGGAGATGCTTCGGGCGCTGGTGGAAAGCGCAGGGGCACAGGCGGTCTGCTGCGGCATTGTCCGGGATGACGAGGCGGCGCTGTGGGATGCGCTGGATCAGGCGCTCTCGCGCTGCGATCTGGTGCTGATCTCCGGGGGCAGCTCCGTCGGCGCGAAGGACGCCACAGAGCGGGTGGTGTCAGAGCAGGGGACGCTGCTCTTCCACGGGCTGGCGGTCAAGCCGGGAAAACCGACGATCCTCGGGAACGTCCGGGGCAAGCCGGTGTTCGGCCTTCCCGGACATCCCGTGGCGGCGCTTTTCATCTCCCGCTTGCTGGTGCTGCCGCTGTTGGAGCGCCTGATGGGCTGCGTTTCCAGGCGCTATCCCATTCCCGCGGCCGTCACGGAATCCGTCAGCGCCAACCACGGCAGGGCCCAGCTCATGGGCGTCCGGCTGTTCGAGGAGGGCGGAAAACGCCGCGCCCGTCCGATCCGCGGAAAATCCGGTCTGATCACGACCCTGGCCGGGGCAGACGGGTATTTTGAGATCCCCCGGGAGCGGGAGGGCGTTGCCGCCGGGGAGGAGATCGACGTGTATTTGTTTTGAGAGTTTGAGAGGTGGAGAACATGGCATTCCAGTATCTCAGCAACGTCTCCCTGGAGGAAGCCAGGGAGCGTTACCGCGCCTGTATGCATTCCCGGGGCTTTGCCGCGCCGGAGGAGACCGTGTCCGTGCAGGACGCCTGCGGCAGGATCACCGCCGCGCCGGTCTATGCCCATATCTGCGCGCCGCACTACCCCGCCAGCGCCATGGACGGGATCGCGCTGCTGGCCCGTCAGACCTTTGGCGCGACGGAGACCACGCCCGTCACCCTGGACGTGGGGGACTTTACCGTGGTGGACACCGGCGACCCGATCCCGGAGGGCTGCGACGCCGTGGTCATGGTGGAGGACATCGTGCAAAACGAGGACGGCAGCGTCCGCCTGTACGCCCCTGCCGCCCCCTGGCAGCACGTCCGGCAGATCGGGGAGGACATCTGCGCCGGGGAGATGGTCCTGTCCTCCCATGTCCGCATCACGCCTGCGGCGGTGGGGGCCATGCTGGCCGCGGGCGTTCTGACGGTCCCGGTGCTGCGGCGTCCGGCGGTGGGGATCATCCCCACGGGGGACGAGATTGTCCCGCCCACCGATGCCCCCCGGCCCGGGGACATCGTGGAATTCAACTCATTCATCTTCTCCGCCATGCTCCGGGAGTGGGACGCCGTCCCAAAGACCTATCCCATCGTCCCGGACCGGAGAGAGGACATCGCCGCGGCGCTCCGAAGGGCGCTGGACGAATGTGACGCGGTGCTGCTGAACGCCGGTTCCTCCGCGGGCCGGGAGGACTATTCCGCCGAGGCGGTCCGTGAGACGGGAGAGGTCCTGATTCACGGCGTGGCCATCAAGCCCGGCAAGCCCGCCATCCTGGGCTGTTGCGGGGCAAAGCCGGTTCTCGGCGTACCCGGCTATCCCGTGTCGGGTATTCTGGTGCTGACCGAGCTGCTGCGTCCCCTGCTGGACGACTGGTTTTACGCCGCGCCCGAGCCGGACCCGGTCCGGGAGGCGGTGCTGGCCCGGTCCGTGGTGTCCGGCCTGAAATATCGGGAGTTCGTCCGGGTCCGCCTCGGCGTGGTGCAGGACAGGCTGATCGCCTCCCCGCTGAACCGGGGCAGCGGCGTCGTCTCCTCCTTTATGAAAGCTGACGGTATCCTGGAGATTCCCCAGGATACCGAGGGCTATGAGGCCGGGGCGAATGTCCGTGTGCGCCTGCTGAAACGCCCGGAGGCGCTGGAGCATACCCTGGTGGCTATCGGCAGCCACGATCCCCTGTTGGACGAGTGCGCGGACCTGCTCCATCTGGCGGACCCCTCCGTGTATATGAGCTCCACCCATGTGGGTTCCATGGGGGGCATCATGGCGCTCCGCCGGGGAGAAGCGCACCTGGGGGGCATCCATCTGCTGGACGAGCGCGACGGGAGCTACAACACCGCCTTTGTTCGGAAATATTTTCCGGGCGGCGGCGTCCGGCTGGTGGAGTGCGTGGAGCGGACCCAGGGCCTGATGCTCGCCCCCGGGAACCCGAAGGGCATCCGAACGCTGTCCGACCTGACAGAGAAGGGCGTCCGCTACGTCAACCGGCAGAAGGGCTCCGGCACCCGCATCCTGATCGACTATCTGTGCAAAAAGGAGGGGATTGACTCCGCCTCCATCTACGGCTATGAGCGGGAGGAGTTCACCCACACCTCCGTTGCCGCGCAGATCGCCTCCGGCTCTGCCGACGCAGGCATGGGCATCTATTCGGCGGCCGGCCTGTACGGTTTGGAATTTCTGCCCATCTGCACGGAGCAGTATGATCTGTTGATCCCGGACAGCGCGTTCGACACCCCGCCGGTGCGCCGGCTGCTGGAGATTTTGCAAGGTCCCGCTTTCCGCGCCCGGCTGGAGGCGCTGGGCGGGTACAGGATCGGGAATCCCGGGACGGTCCGGGAACGCTTTTAGATGGAAGAGCGCGATGTGGTCGTGATCGGCGCAGGCCTGTTGGGCTGCTTCGCCGCGCGGGCGCTGACCCAATGGGAGATCGGCGTCCTGGTCCTGGAGTCCCGGGAGGACGTCTGCACAGGCATCTCCCGGGCCAATTCCGGCATCGTCTACACGGGCTGCGACACCGCTCCGGGGACGCTGAAAACCCGCCTGTGCGTCCGGGCCAGCCGGAACGCCCCCGCGCTGTGCCGGGAGCTGGGCGTCCGCTTCTCCCGCTGCGGTTCGCTGATGGTGTCCTTCGGACCCCGCGCCGACGGGGTCCTGCGGAAAAAACTGGCGCAGGGGATCGAAAACGGCGTCTCCGGCCTGCGGCTGCTCCCGGCGGAGGAGGTCTACGCGCTGGAGCCAAACCTCGCGCCGGGGCTGACCGGGGCGCTCTACGCGCCGGATACGGGAACGGTCGATCCCTGGGAGCTGGGCATCGCGGCCTTTGAGAACGCGAGAGCCAACGGCGCGGACTTCCGTTTCCGCCAGACGGTCACGGCCATGCGCCGCAGGGCGGACGGGTATGAGCTCGACACGCCCGCGGGCAGCTATGCAGCCCGTGTGGTGATCAACTGCGCCGGACTCCACGCCGACAGCATCCGGGAGCTGGTCTATCCGCCCGCGTACCGGATCTTTCCCACTGCGGCGGATTATCTGGTGCTGGACGACACGGTCTCCGGTTTCGTGCGCCATGTGATCTTTCATGAGCCGGAGGAGAAGGGAAAGGGGCTGACGCTGATTCCCACCGTGGACGGGAATCTGCTGGCCGGCCCCACCCGGCGCCCCTGGAACGGGAGGGAGGACTGGGCAGCCGGATCGGAGGGGATCGCGCAGCTCCGGGCGCTCTGCGAGACGGTGACGCCCGGGCTTCCGCTGTCCGGCGTGATCCGCAGCTTTGCCGCCCTGCGTCCGAACCCTTTCGCGGTCCGGCAGGAGGGCGGCGCGTGGGTTCCGGAACAAAAGTCCATCCCCGGTTTTCTGATCCTGGAGGAGCAGGGGCTCCTGAGCCTGCTGGGCATCAAGACGCCGGGGCTGACCTGCGCCGCAGAGCTGGGGAAAACCGTTGCGGAGCGGGCCGTCCGGCTGCTGGGCGATCCCCGGCGGAATCCGGACTTCACCCCTTCGCGCACCGCGCCCCCGGCGGTCCGCGGTATGGAGGAGGCGCGCCGCGCCGCGCTCGTGCGGGAACAAACGGAGTACGGCGAGATTGTATGCCGGTGCAGGGAGGTCAGCCGGGGGGAAATTTCGGAGGCGATCCGCCGGGGCGCGGTCACCCTGGACGGGGTCAAGCGGCGGACCGGGACGGGTATGGGACGGTGCCAGGGCGGAAGATGTATGCAGCGCATCCTGGAAATGCTGTCCGCGGCGCAGGGAGTCCCGCCCTGGCGGATAGACAAGGACGGAGCGGAGTCTCCGGTGCTTTGCAGCGCGGAAGAATCGGGAGAGGATGAAATGGAATTGCCCATTGCGCGGCGACAGGACGGATATGGAAGCTTTTGATCTTCTTGTCGTCGGCGGCGGGGCCGCGGGGATGGCCGCCGCCGCCGCGGCGGCGGAGTCCGGCGCGTCTGTAGCGCTGGCGGAACGGGAACCGGGACTTGGCGGCATTTTGCGGCAGTGCGTCCACCGGGGCTTTGGCAGAGCGGTTTTCGGAGAAGAGGTGTCCGGGCCGGAATTTGCATCGCGCCTGATCGCGCGGGTGCTGGCCTCCGGCGCCCGGGTCCTGACGGGTACGGCGGTGACGAAGCTGGAGCGGGACCGGACGGCCATGCTCTCCGGCCCCGCCGGATATTTCCGCATCGGGTTTTCCCGCTGCATCCTCGCCGCGGGCTGCTATGAACGGACGGCCGCATCCCTGCCGGTGGCCGGAACCAGACCGGCGGGGGTATTCACCGCGGGGACTGCCCAGGCCATGATCAACCTGGGTCATTACTGCATCGGGAGCCGGATCGTGATCCTCGGCAGCGGGGACGTGGGCCAGATCATGGCGCGGCAGTTTGTCCGGATGGGGAAACAGGTCGTCTGCCTTGTGGAACAGCGCTCCGCCCCCGGCGGACTTGCGCGGAACCGGCGGGATTGCCTGGAGGCCTGCCGCATCCCGGTCCGGCTGCGGGCAACGGTGGACGAGATTCTCGGCGCGGGCAGGGTATCCGGCGTCATGGTGCGGGAGCTGGACACGGGACGGCGGACCCCGGTGGAATGTGACACGCTGGTGACCGCTGTGGGGCTGATCCCGGACCGCGCGCTCTGCCGCCCGCTGGCGGAGGACGGACGCCTGCCGGACTGGCTGCGGCTTGGCGGCAACTGTGATTTTGTCCACGACATGGTGGACAATGTGGTAAAGGAGGCCGCCGCCCTGGGGGCGGAGGCGGCAAAGGGGAATGAACGGAGCAATGGAGAAAATGGAAGCAGAGCGGACGCATTTTGACGGGTGCGGAAGGGCATTTCCGGCGGGTGTCAACGCCGGGGCGGCATTCCGCGGAGATGCCGGCCATGACTGACAGGCTGGGCAGATCCATCGACTATCTGCGCATCTCCGTCACGGACCGCTGCAATCTGCGCTGCGCCTACTGTATGCCGCCGGACGGCGTCCCCGCGCTGCGCCACGGGGAGATTTTGCGCTACGAGGAGATCCTCCGCGTGGTGCGCATCCTGTCAAAGCACGGAATCCGGCATCTGCGCATCACGGGCGGGGAGCCAATGGCGCGGCGGGGCTGTCTGGACCTGGTCCGCTCCCTGCGCGGCATCCCCGGCATCCTAAGCGTGGCGATGACCAGCAACGGCGCCCTGCTGGACGGCAGGATCGGGGAGGCGGCGGAGGCGGGTCTGACGGGCCTGAACCTGAGCCTGGACACGCTGAACCGGGAAACCTACGCTGCCCTGACGCGGGGCGGCGACGTGGAGGCGGTGAAACGGACGCTGGAGCAGGCCGTTGCCCATGGAATTCCCACAAAGCTGAACGCGATTCCGATGCGCGGGATCAACGAAGGGGAGCTGACGGAGCTGGCGGGGCTGGCAAAGCGCCTGCCGGTCTGCGTCCGGTTCATCGAGCTGATGCCCATCGGATGCGCCGGAGACCTGGTTCCGATCCCGCTGCCAGAGGTCGTGGCACGTCTGACCGAGGCTTTCGGCCCGCTCCCGGAGGACACGGCGATCCACGGCAAGGGCCCCGCGGCGTACGTCCGTCCGGAGGGCTTTCAGGGCTCCGTCGGCTTTATATCAGCCCTCAGCCACGAATTCTGCGAGCGCTGCAATCGGGTCCGCCTGACCGCGGACGGTATGCTGAAGCTCTGCCTGAACCACGCGAGGGGACTGGACCTGCGGGAAATGCTCCGGAGCGGCGCGCCGGACGGGGAGATTGAAAGCGCCATGTGCGCCGCCATCGCGGAAAAACCGGCCCGCCACAATTTTCAGGAGCGCATCGCCGACCGCGAGAGGCGGCGGATGAATGAGATCGGAGGATAAAAACATGGGCAAGGTATTGGCTGTCTGTATCAGCGAGAAAAAGGGCACGGTCAAAACGGACGTGTGCAGCGCGAGGTTCCTACCCGACTGGGGGATCGAAAACGACGCCCACGCCGGTCCCTGGCACCGGCAGGTGAGCCTTCTGAGCGCAGAGAAAATAGAGGCTTTCCGCGCAAACGGCGCGAAGGTGGAATACGGCGCTTTCGGGGAAAATCTGGTGGTGGAGGGGCTCGACTTCCGTGCCCTGCCGGTGGGGACGCTCTTTCGCTGCGGGGACGTGCTGTTGGAGATGACGCAGATCGGCAAGGAGTGCCACACACATTGCGCCATCTACCGTCAGACCGGGGACTGCATCATGCCCCGGGAGGGGGTGTTCGCCCGGGTGTTGCAGGGGGGGACCGTTTCCGCCGGGGACGGGATAGAAATCGAGGCGCGGGCAACGCCCCGGCCCTGGCAGGCGGCTGTGATCACACTGAGCGACAAGGGCGCAAAGGGTGAGCGGGAGGACCGAAGCGGCCCTGCCATCGCCGCGCGTCTGAAGGAAAACGGCTATGAGGTGGCGGAGACGCTTTTGCTGCCCGACGACCCGGAACAGCTCAAGGCACAGCTCGTGCGCCTGTGTGACCAGCGGCAGCTCGACCTGATCCTGACCACCGGCGGCACCGGCTTCGGTCCGCGGGACACCACGCCGGAGGCGACGCTGGCTGTGGCGGACCGGAACGCCCCCGGCATCGCCGAGGCGATTCGCGCCGCGTCGATGCAGATCACGAAGCACGCGATGCTCTCCCGCGCCGCCTCGGTGATCCGGGGCAGGACCCTGATCGTCAATCTCCCCGGCAGTCCGAAAGCCTGCATGGAGAGCATGGACGTTTTCCTGGACGCCATCCCCCACGGAATGGGCCTCCTGCGCGACGAGGTACGCGACTGCGGCGGATGACACAGGGGCCGGCCGCCGTCCGGACCGGAGCGTTTCCGGCGATGGAGCGGCGATGACCGTCAATGCAAAACCCCCGGGATCGGAATGATCCCGGGGGTTTTGCCCGCATCTGCGCCGGCAGAGCCGGGAGCAGCGGGTATTGTATCTTTGTCACTCCAGACCGGTCAGGTCCACGTCGGTCATCTTCCAGCCGCCGTACCAGCCCTCATCGGGATAGTGGAACACCCGGCGCATCTTGGCGTAGTAGGAGAACTGGGTGACGCCCTCGTCGTCGTAGCGCCAGCCGTAGCCGTAGGGCTGGACGCCCTCAAAGAGGGTGATGCAGTCGGGGTGCAGCTCGAGGAAGTGCTGTTGCATCTCCCAATTGGCGTAGGTGCCCATGTTGTTGAAGCGCTCCAGCGGCACGTTGTCCAGCGGCGTCAGATCCTCCACGGTGGAGAAGCTGACGTTCAGGAAGCGGAGGTTCGTCAGATTCTGGATGGGGGTCAGATCCTTGACGTAGAGGCAGAAGCACAGCTCCAGCCACTCCAGGTTGGGGCAGTTGGCGAAGCAGGAGATGTCCGACACCGGCGCGCCGGAGACGATGACGCACTCCAGCTTGGTCATGTTGGCCATCCAACTGATGTCGTGCAGGGTGGAGTTGTGGCCCACGTCGATGTAGCGCACCTCCGTGCAGTATTGCAGGGGGGAGCAATTTGTGTCGTCGATCTCAAAGGTCATAAGGATGACCTCGTCGTCGGTGAGAGCGTTGTACAGGGTGCCGCAATGGACGCGCCAGACCACTTTTTTGTCCGGGTAGTCATCCCGGATGGAGGCCATGACCTCGTCGGAGAAGCCGCAGTCGTCCAGCAGCACATAGGTCCCCGGATACAGGATATCCAGAGCGGCGCGCAGCTCGGGGGCGGCGGCGTTCCCGATCTGCTGCCGGACGAACTCCACCCGCTCGTCCGTGGTGGAGACGCGCTTTCCGAACAGGTCAAAGCTGTAGTGGAACCGGGCCTGGGGAACGGCGCTGACCAGAGTTTTCACGTCCTCCACGCCCAGAGCGCACTGTCCGTCCGCGTCCATCAGCTCCACGTTTTGCAGATTGGCAAGACCGGAGAGCTTTGCAGCCGCCTCCGGAACCTGTTCCGGGGTCAGGGCGGAGAGGTCCAGGCTCTCGGTCTCCGGACCCAGCACCGTACCCATAAAGCTGACCGTGGCGTTGACGGTGTAGCGCTGCTCCAGCTCGGCAAGCTGCGATGCGTTCAGCGCCGTTTCCGGAAGGTTCAGAGTGGTGATATTGGGCAGGTACCGCAGCGCTCCGGTCAGCGCCTCGTAGCTCAGCCCCTCCTCTGCGGTGAGGGAGACGGCGTCGGAGCTGACTCTGCCGGAGCCCAGGGGGACCGTGTACTTCACGGTCACGTCCGGATGCGCCTCCGCCCAGGCCAGCACATCGTCCAGAGGAATGGAGCTGCCCGTGACATCCAGTTCCTGAAGATCGGGGTAGTTGTCCGCCTCCGCCAGGGAGCCGTCGCTGCCCAGGGTGAGGGAAGAGGCCCCGGCGTTCTCACCGGAGCCGGCGCTGCCCGGGGAAGACGCCTCCGCCTGGGTCCCCGCCGCCGCAGCCGGGGCAGGGGAGGAGCCCCCCGCCGCGGGAAACGCGCTCTGGGTCTCCCCGCAGCCGGAAAGTCCCGCCGTCACGGCCAGAGCCAGGGTGGCGGCGCAGAAAAGATACCGTACCTGCTTTTTCATGTTTGCGTCCTCCGTGAAAGTCCGAAAGGCCGGCGGTCCCCGGCCTTGGGAGCGTATTTTGTATACCAGGGGAATTATAGTATATCCACGGCAAAATTGCAAGAAAAAGACAAAACTTCACAAAAGAAATCCAAAAAGTTACAATTTGTAATCATTTTTCGGGGACAGGCGCGTCCTGTCCGTCCAGTGCGTATACTGGAAGCGGGAGACGACCCCGAAATTTCAAAGGAAGCGTCGGCAAATCGGCGTTTCCTGACGGAAGGAGCGTGGAGCGAGCTTGCTGCATGCTGTCCAACAGGCTGCGCTCGGCACGGGCTTCACCTTTGCGATGACCGCGCTCGGAGCGGCCACGGTATTTTTTCTGGCGGGGACGCCCCGGCTGCGGTTCCACCGGCTGATGATCGGCTTCGCTGCCGGAGTCATGGCCGCCGCGTCGATCTGGAGCCTGCTGCTGCCTGCCATTGACCGGGCGGAGGGGACCCGGCTTCCCGTCTGGCTCCCGTCCGCCGGGGGACTGCTGGCGGGCGTGGTGTTTTTGGCCGCCCTGGACCGGCTGCTGCGGTATCTGCGTCCGGGGGAGGGGGAGAACGCCAACGCCCTGCTGATGGCGGCCATCACGCTGCACAACATCCCCGAGGGCATGGCGGTGGGGCTGGCCTTTGCCCTGGCCGTCTCCGGGGAGGAGCTGGCCGCAGCCTGGGCCCTGGCTTTGGGCATCGGAATTCAGAACTTTCCCGAGGGGGCGGCGGTGGCGCTGCCCCTCCGGCAGGAGGGCAGGGGGCGCTTTGCCGCGTTCCTGGGCGGGGCGCTGTCCGGGGCGGTAGAGCCGCTGTTCGGCGTGCTGGCGGTTCTGGCCGCCGCCGGGGCGGACCCGGTCATGCCCTGGCTGCTGTCCTTTGCCGCCGGAGCGATGCTGTACGTGGTGGTGGAGGAGCTGGTGCCCCAGGCCCACTCCGCCGCCGGGACCTGGGGCTTCGTGGCGGGCTTTCTGGTGATGATGGTGCTGGACGTGGCCCTGGGGTAGACGCATCAGACGGCCGGACGCGATCGGAAAACCGCGTCCGGCCGTCTTGATTGCCGGGCTCTCGGGACGGAGACCGTCTCCGGGGGGAGCTGATTCCAGCCGCAGCGCGTCAAAAAGAACTCTCCCCGGTGACTCACAGCTCTCGTAATCATAGCTGTGGTCGATCCCTTTCAGCGGCCGCCCTATTTCCCCACCAGCTTCAGCACATCGTTGACCATGACAAAGACCATGAGGCCCATGAGCAGTACGAAACCTGCGGTGTGCAGCCAGCCCTCATACTTGGGGTCCGGCTTCCGGTGCAAAATCAGCGTGGCGATGGCGGTGAGCAGGGTGAACAGCACCCGCCCGCCGTCCAGAGCGGGGATGGGCAGCATATTCATGACCGCCAGGTTCACTGCGATGAGAGCGAAGATATAGAGGAAGTCAAAGCTGGCCTCCTCGGCGGTCTCGGCGGTGGTGGCCACGTCGTTTACATAGCTGACGATGCCCACTGCGCCGCTCATCTCCCGGACGCCCACCGCGCCGGAGAGCAGATCGCCCAGGGAGCGCCACACCAGCCGCACAAAGCTCAGCGCTTCGTACCAGGAGTAGCGCAGGTTTGCCCATAAGCCGAACTCCCGGGGGGCGAAGTAGAGACCGTAGCGCCAGACGGTCTGGCCCTCCTCCCCGGCGGGGTACTCCACCAAGGGCATGGAGACGTCCGTCAGCTTCACCCGATGGCCGTCCCGGATCAGGACGATATCGTGCACGTCCCCGCCCCGGCCCAGGTAGTCGGACACGTCGGTGGTGAACCAGGTGCGATGCCCGTCGATGCTGTAGATGCGGTCCCCGGTTTGCAGCAGCGCCTCCCCCTCGTAGGGGCAGCCGTCCATGAAGCCGTAGATGACAGGCTCCGTGAAGCTGGCGTTGCCGGCGATGCAGAGGATCAGCACAAAGCCGGTGAGAAAGTTCATGGCGGCTCCGGCGCAGAGGATGATGATCCGCTGCCAGGCGGGCTTTGCGGTGAATGCACGGGGGTCGCCGGTCTCGGCGTCCTCCCCCTCCATGGCGCAGTAGCCCCCCAGGGGGAGGATGCGCAGGGAGTAGAGCGTCTCCTTCCCCTGCTTTTTCAAAATGGCGGGGCCCATGCCCACGGCAAACTCGTTGACCTTGACGCCGCAGGCCCGGGCGGCGACGAAATGGCCCAGCTCATGGGTCACGATCAGCACGCCAAAGGCGAGAATAGCCAACAGGATATACAAGCGTCCGTTCCTCCTTTGGACGCGGCTGCCGGAGGCTATCCCCGAACCGCGCCGTACACAAATTCCCGCGCCCGTCCGTCGGCGGCCAGAATATCCTCCAGCGAGGGCGCGTCAATTATCTCTATGCTGCCCAGCGCACCGGCAACACATTCATAGATTTGTCCGAAGCAGAGCTTTTCCCGCAGAAAGAGCCCCACCGCCGCCTCGTTGGCCGCGGAGAGAATCGCCGGCGCGGTGCCGCCCCGCTTCGCCGCCTCCATGGCGAGGCCGAGACAGGGGGTGTTTTCCAGGTCCGGCGGCAGAAAGCGCAGGTCTCCGGCGGAAAACAGGTCCAGGTCCGGAGCCGGGCTGGGTTTTCGCTCCGGCCAGGTCAGGGCGAGCTGGATGGGCAAAACCATGTCCGGAGAGGCGAGCTGGGCCACCACGCTGCCGTCCACATACTCCACGGCGGAGTGGACCACGCTCCGGGGGTGAATCAGCACCGTGATCTGTTCCGGCGTCACGCCGAACAGGCGCATTGCCTCGATAAATTCGAGGCCCTTGTTCATCATCGTGGCGCTGTCCACGCTGATTTTGGCCCCCATGCTCCAATTGGGATGGGCGATTGCCTCTGCGGGGGTCTTGTGATACGTCTCCGCTCCGGTCAGCCCCAGGAAAGGCCCGCCGGAGGCGGTGAGCAAAATCCGGCGCAGCCCCGGATGGCGCAGCGCGCCCCCCAGGGACTGGAAGATGGCGGAGTGCTCCGAGTCCACGGGTACGATCTCCGCTCCCGTCTCTGCCGCCCGCGCCATGACAAGCTCTCCGGCGCAGACCAGGGTCTCCTTGTTGGCAAGGGCGATGCGCTTTTTCTGCTCGATGGCCGCCAGGGTGGGCAGCAGGCCCACGCTGCCGGACACGCCCGTGACCACGCAGTCCGCCTCCGCCGCAGTTGCGGCCTCCAGCAGTCCTTCGGGGCCGGAGACGACGCGGACGGAGGTGTCCGCCAGGGCCGTGCGCAGCTCCGATGCGGCTTTTTCATCGTAGACCGCCGCGATCCGTGGGGAATGGAGCCTGGCCTGCTCCTCCAGCAGCCGGATGTTCTTTTCGGCGGTGATGGCGGCCACCGGGATCCCCAGGTGCGCCGCCACCGTCAGGCTCTGCCGGCCGATGCTGCCGGTGGCCCCCAATACACTGATACACTTTACCATGACAATTGTGAATGTTTCCGCTCCTGTTTTTGAACGTTTTGTAAAACACTACATTTTTTATCCTTCCCCCACCGGGGACTTTTGCCGATCGGAAAACATGCTGGGAGCATGTTTTCCGGCAAAAGAGGCGCGAAGCGACTCGTGGCACGGCGCATCGCGCCGTGCCGGATGAGGGGCGTGGCGGAACGAGGGCAGCCGGGAGATGGATGACCTCACCCACCGCCGGCGCAAGCGCCGGCGGTCCCCTCTCCCCCTTGAGGGGGAGGGAGAAAGCGGTACATTATGTGGTAATGACCGGGACCCAGCGCAGCAGCAGGGCAAGCAGGGCGGCAGCCCAGATCAGGCTGTCGCAGCGGTCCATCATCCCGCCGTGGCCGGGGATCAGCCTGCCGTAGTCCTTCACGCCTGCGAGGCGCTTGACTGCGGAGAAGCTCAGGTCTCCCAACTGGGAGGCCAGGGAGCCCAGAAAGCCGCAGACGCCCAGCACCGGGAGATTGACCGTGCAGCCCAGGGCTTTCAAAATGAGGCCATAGACCAGAGTGAGGGCGATGGCGCAGACAAAGCCGCCCACGCTGCCCTCCAGGGTCTTGTTGGGGCTGATGTGCGGAGTCAGCTTGTGCTTGCCCAGGGTCACGCCCACAAAGTAGGCTCCGGCATCGCTGCTGAACGAGACCACCAGGGGCAACAGCGCGCAGTACCTGCCGCACTCCATCCTGCCCAGGCGCACAAAGCCGCTGAACAGCAGCGGCAATACGACCCCGGCGAACAGGGCGTTTGCCACAGCGGAAAAGGGCATGCGCGGCTCTTTGCGGAACGAGAGCATCAGCTCCGCAAAGCAGAGGGCGAACAGCGCGAACAGCGCCGGGACCAGGAACAGCTCCAAGCCGTAAAAGCTCTGCAAAAAGCAGATGCAGAACGCGCACACCGCCGCGTAGGCGGAGATGCGGGGGGGCTGCTCCGGGTCCAGGCAGTGCAGCAGCTCCCAGGCGCAGATGCCGGAGATCCCGCCGATCAGGATGCCCAGACACCACTCCGGCAGCAGCAGGAACACCGCCAGGAGCAGGGGAATCCCCACGGCGGCGGAGAGGATACGGGTCTTCATCTGCTCTGTCCTCCCCCGGCTGCCGACAGCCCGCCGAAGCGGCGGTCCCGGCTCCGGTAGTAAGCGATGGCCCGGTCGATGGTCTCATCTGTGAAGTCCGGCCAGAGGGTGTCGGTGAAGTAAAACTCCGAATAGGCGCACTGCCACAGCAGGAAGTTGCTCAGCCGCGTCTCGCCGCCGGAACGGATGAGCAGTTCCGGATCAGGCACGCCGGCGGTCCAGAGCAGCCCGGAAAAGGTTTCCTCGTCCAGATTGTTTTCTTCCCCGTTGCGGACGGTGTCCGCCCAGCGGCGGGCGGCCCGGACGATCTCGTCCCTGCCGCCGTAGTTGAGGCAGACGTTGATCTGGTAGCCGTCGATCCGGTCGGAGAGCTGGTGCGAAGCGGCAATCAGCTCCTGCAGCCGGGGGCTCAGGACGCCGGTGTCGCCGAAAAAGCGCATCTGGAAGCCGTCCCGCTCCATCTTCTGCAGCTCGATGATCAGGTTGCGCTCCAGCAGCTTCATCAGCGCGCCCACCTCGTCGGCGGGCCGCTTCCAGTTCTCCGTGGAAAAGGCGTAGACCGTGAGATAGCGCACGTCCAGCTCCCGGCAGTGGTCCGCCACCCGCCGCAGGGTCTCCGCCCCGGCGCTGTGTCCGGCGGAGCGGGGCAGACCCTGCCGCTGGGCCCAGCGGCCGTTGCCGTCCATGATGATGGCGATGTGGCGGGGGATGCCGGACGCGGCGGGAACGCCCTCCGGCCCTTTCTTTTCCTTAGCCATCAGATCTCAGACAACTCTTTCTCTTTCTTGGCGCAGAGCTCGTCGATCTTCTTGATATAGTTGTCGGTCTCCTTCTGCATGTCCTTTTCCACGTTCTTGAAGTCGTCCTCGGTGATCTCGCTGGCCTTCTGCTGCTTCTTGAAGCGCTCCATGGCATCCCGGCGGATGTTGCGGATGGCGACCTTGGCCTCCTCGCCGTACTTCTTTACCTGCTTTGCCAGGTCGCGGCGGCGCTCCTCGGTGAGCTGGGGGAAGACCAGGCGGATCATCCGGCCGTCGTTCTGGGGGTTGATGCCCAGGTCGCTGGCCTGGATGGACTTTTCAATGGCTTTCAGCACGCTGCCGTCCCAGGGCTGGATGGTCAGGGTCCGGGGATCGGGTGTGGCGATGCTGGCCACCTGCTGGATGGGGGTCTCCGTGCCGTAGTAGTCGATGGAAATGCGGTCCAGGACCGCCGCGTTGGCCCGGCCCGCCCGTACCGCGTTGAAGCTCTCCACCAGCACGGAGCAGGTCTTTTCCATTCTGTCGGTATACTCCTTGTAATCTGAACGGTCTGCCATGATGCTTGCCTCCTGTCTTAAAATAAAATAACGTTTCCTGATTGCCTTCCCCTTGGGGGGAAGGTGTCGCCGGTGCATGCGCCGGTGACGGATGAGGGGCGTTGGTACATCGCCGGAAGCTGGGTGGTAGATGGCCTCACCCACCACCGGCGCAAGCGCCGGCGGTCCCCCCTCCCCCTTGTGGGGGAGGGAAAAAACGGAAGAAATTGGATTGGGCCTCACCCACCACCGGCGCAAGCGCCGGCGGTCCCCCCTCCCCCTTGTGGGGGAGGGAAAAGGCGGAAATACAATTTACCCCTCCGCCGTTTCCAGCCCCTCGGCCACCAGGGTGCCCACCCGCTCGCCGCGGGCGGCGCGATAGATGTTCTCCGGGTCCGCCAGGGGAAAGACCACCACCGGAATGTGGTTGTCCATAGCCATGCTGGTGGCAGTCAGGTCCATGACTCCCAGCCGGCGGGCCAGGACCTCCTCATAGCCAATCTGCGCAAAGCGGACCGCGCCGGGGTCCGTCTTCGGGTCGGCGGAGTATACGCCGTCGATGTTCTTGGCGAGCAAAATCGCGTCCGCGCCGATCTCCGCTGCCCGGAGCACCGCGCCGGTGTCCGTGGAGAAGTAGGGGCTGCCTGTGCCGCAGGCGAAGATGACCACCTTGCCCTCACGGAGGAGCCGGTCCGCCTCCCGGTGGGTATAGGGCTCCGCGATGCGCTCCATGGTGATGGCGGTCTGGACCACGGCCTCCACGCCCACCTGGGAAAACACGTCCGCCAGGGCCAGGGCGTTCATCACCGTCGCCAGCATCCCCATGTGGTCGGCGCGGCTGCGCTCCATTTTGCCGCCGCCGTTCTTTGCCCCCCGCCAGAAGTTGCCGCCGCCGACCACCAGGCCAACCTGGACCCCGTCGCGTACGCAGCGCCCCACCGCGGTGCAGACGGTGCGGAGGACGCCGAAATCCAACCCGGTTCCCCGGGACCCGGCCAGGGCCTCCCCGCTGACCTTCAGCAGGACCCGGCGGTATGTCTTTTCAGATGCCATATCCAACCCTCCCGGTGATTTTCTCAATATTCTGAATCATTTTAGCATATCCGCAGGCTTTTGACAATATGGCCGAAAGGTTTTTTCCGGCCCGGGGCGGCGTTGCGACGGACTTTTCCCCGCCTGCCGGGGTATGCTTGGGGCATGAAGACCGTCTATGCCGATGCCCTGATCGGGCTGAATGCCGCCGTTGACTATCTGCTGCTGCTCGCCGCGGGGCGGCTGTGCGCCCTGCCCCTTTGCAGATGGCGGCTGCTCCTGGCCGCCCTCTGGGGCGGGGGTTACGCCCTCCTGAATGCCCTGTGCCCGGGCTTCTTCGGCCTCTGGACCGTCAAGCTGCTGTCCGGGGCGCTGACGGCGGTGATCGCCTTCGGTGCGGGGAAGCAGAGCCTCCGGGCCGTCGCCGGCTTCTTCGCGGTGTCCGCCGCCTTTGCCGGGACCATGTATGCCGCATCGGGGCTGGCCGGGAGCCGGGGGATCGGGCCGGCGGACGCCGCCGCCTCGTTCCGGACGCTGACGCTGTGCTTCGCCCTGGGCTACGGCGCGGTGCGTCTGATCTTCCGACACCGGGGGCGGGCCCAGAGCGGGCGCATCCGGCAGGTATCCCTGACCCTCGGGGAGCGGAGCGTGTCCTTCCCCGCCCTGGAGGACACAGGCAACCGCCTCGTGGACCCGGTGACGGGGCTGGGGGTGCTGGTGGCCTCCGCCGGAGCCGTGGAGGGGCTGTTTGCGGAGCCGGCGGCTCTGTTTGACCCGGACCCGGTGCCGGCCCTGGAGCGGCTGAACCGGGCGGGCGGGCGCTTCAGACTCCTGCCCTGCGCCACCGCGGCGGCGGACGGGGCGCTGCTGCTGTGCTTCACCCCCGGCTGCGCGGCGGCGGACGGGGTCCCCCTGCGCCTGGCCGTGGCGGTCACGCCCCGTTCCCTCAGCCCGGACGGGAGCTTTCAGGCCCTGCTGCCGCCCCGGGACTGAGAATTCGCTCAAAAACAACTGTCAATTTCTGACTTGTCTCAATCGCCCTGCGTTTCGTTGCAAGTGCTTGCGATACACAAAGTATCGCTGCGCTCCGTCGCCTTGCGCAGAACGATTGATCCTGCGCCAGAATC
>JAFTBW010000137.1 GCA_017455015.1 Oscillospiraceae bacterium
ATCGAGTATCTGAACGCCGACCCGGACAACCGCCCCGCCGTCATCGGCATCGACACGGTGTATGTGGGGCAGAGCGATGATCCGGACGCCGACGCCTGGCTGGCGGAGGCGGCGGAGGCGGCCGGGAACGTGGTGGTGGGAGCGATGGCAACCTTCGACTACGGCCTGGTGATGCGGGACGGCGATTTGCGCTTTGCTTTGCGCGCTGCAGACGCCTGGGAGCCGCCTTATCCGGCCCTGGCCGCGGCGGCGGACTACGGACACGTCAACGCCATGCTGGACGGGGACGAGATCTTCCGCCACGCCATGCTGTATCTGGACGCGCCGGGGGAGGGGACCGTCCGCTCCATGCCCCGGGTGATCTATGAGCGCTGGTGCGAATACCGGGAGAAGACCCCCAACCCGGAGCCCGCCACGAAGGGCGGAGGATTTTTCTATCTGCCGTTCTCGCTGCGCGCCGGGGACCACGACGTGATGAGTCTTGCGGAGGTGCTGGAGGGGACCGCCCCCGCCGACGCCTTTTCCGGCAAGATCGTCCTCATCGGCCCCTACACGGCGGGCATGCAGGACGACTATTTCACCTCCGTGGACCACGCGAAAAAAATGTACGGCGTGGAGGTCCAGGCCAACCAGATCGAAGCCTTTGACCGGGGTTTTTTCCCCACGGAGCTTTCCGATACCGTCCAGTATGTGCTGCTGTTCGTGATTTGCGTCGCGGCTGTCCTGTTCTTCCGGAACCGGAAGGTGTGGCAGGCGCTGCTGGTCTGGGCGGTGCTGGCCGGGGGCTGGGCCGGCCTGTGCGCGGCGCTGTACCGACTGGGCTGCATCCTCCATGTACTGTGGGTGCCGCTGGCTGCCTCGGTGCTGTTCGTCGCCTCGGTTGTTGTGAACTATCTCCGGGCAAGCTATGAAAAACGCCAGGTAGAAAACACCTTCGGCCACTATGTGGACCCGGCGGTCATGAAGCAATTGCTGGACCGGGGCGCCGACGCGCTGGAGCTGGGCGGCAGGCTGACGGACATCGCGGTGCTGTTTGTGGACATCCGCGGCTTCACCACCATGAGCGAGTCGCTGGACCCGCCCACAGTGGTGGAGATCATCAACAAGTACCTGACCCTGACCACGGAGTGTATCGTGCGCAACCACGGCACCCTGGACAAGTTCGTGGGGGACTGCACCATGGCTTTCTGGAATGCGCCGGTGCCGCAGGAGGACGCGGTCTATCTGGCCTGCCGGGCCGCCATGGACATGGTGGAGGACTCCAGGGCGCTGGGGGAGGAGCTGCAGCGGAGGTTCGGGCGCAGCGTGTCCTTCGGCGTCGGCGTCAACTGGGGCCCCGCCGTCGTGGGCAACATCGGCGCGCCCCGGCGCATGGACTACACCGCCATCGGGGACACCGTGAACACCGCCTCCCGCCTGGAGGCCAACGCCCCCGGCGGCAAGATCTTCATCTCTCGGGCGGTGGCGGACATCCTTGGGGAGCGGGCCGAGGTCACCAGCCTGGGCGGCAGCATCCGGCTCAAGGGCAAGGCGGAGGGCTTTGAGATCCTGACCCTGGACGCTCTGCGTGAGCGCCGGGACAGCGCGTGAGAAGAGAAAAAAAGCCATGCGCCTGTATATCCGGCCGATGTCCGGTATGCAGGCGCACAGCGTTTCCCATCCGAAACGCTGAATAAATCCCCGCGCACGTTGCTTGACTCAGCGTTTCCGATACGGTTCACAGCGCCGGGATGATGTCCCGGATGATATGGGCGATGGCGTGCTCGTCGTTGGAGGCGGTGATATGGGTACACAGGGCCCGGATCTCCGGGATGGCGTTCCCGGGGGCCACGGAGACGTCCGCCTCCCGGAGCATCTCATAATCGTTCCAGTAGTCTCCTGCGGCCAGGAACGTTCTGCCGGCAAGGCCGGGGTCGCTGCGGAGATAGCGCAGGGCGGCGCCCTTGGTGGCCTCCGGCGGCATGGTCTCATAGTAGCTGAGCCGCGTTCCCAGCACCACCGCGCCCTTTTTCAGATCAAATGCCCCGGGAGCGGCAGCTTCCAGCTTTTTCCCCAGCAGGGACATATTTCCGTCACTTGTCAGCAGCAGAGCTTTCACCACGGGTATGTCCGCCAGCGCCTCCAGCGGGAGATGGCGGCAGGGGCTGTGCATCTCCAGAAAGTCTTTCCTGGCGCGCTCCAGGGGAGTGCAGTAGATGATCTCGTCATCCGGATAAACCTGCAGGTCCAGGTCGGGGATCGCGTCGATGGCCCAGCGGAATACGGGGGCGTAGCGCGCATAGTCCATGTGCAGCAGAAAGCCGTAGCTGTCCCGGGAGAAATCGTAGACGCCCCCGCCGTTGAACACCACGCTGGGGGCATTGGTGGGCAGATCCCCGATGAATTTGCGGGCATTTCCCGGCGCGCGGCCGGTGGAGATGGCGAACGCGCCTCCCTCCGCCATATATGCCGCAATGGCCTCCCGGTTCTCCCGGGAGATCTGGCTTTTGGAATTGAACAAGGTGCCGTCCAGATCCGTGAACAGCGCGGTCTGATCCGCTCTCATGGCTGTGCCTCCCTCTTTTCTCTGATTTCCCGGACCAGCAGGTCCACTGCCGCCTGGATGCGGGCGGACATGCTCTGGTCCGGAACACCGGCGATCAGGTTGTCGCAGGAGTCGAAGGGGAGCAGAATACGCCGCGCCCTGGACTGGCCCACGGCCACCGCCATGCCCGGCGTGATCTCCCCGTACATGGCGTCCGCCACCACGATGCCGATGGGGCCGATGATGTAGTCCGCCCTGCGGCAGGCCACGACCACGGCGTTTTCCCCGGCGGCGGCCTGATCCGCCCCCGCCCGGCGCATGGCGTCGGCTGCGGCGGAATTTCCCCCCGCCGCCATGATGCAAGCCTCCGGAATTGCCCGCCTGACGGCGGTCACAAGCTGCCGGCCAATCCCGCCCCCCTGGGCGTCGATCACCAGAATGTTCATACGGCGCTCCTCCCTGTCCCGCTTTGTCCGTCCTCCCGCCCCCGGGCGGGAGACGGCGGTTTTCCTGCGCGTAACCGAAAATCGGACACTCTCCGGACTATATCATCGTTCCGTGCTTTTTGCAAGAGACTGCCGTCGCTTTTTCGCTTTACAAGGCGAAAATCGGATGATATACTGCCTGTATCCGATTCCGGAATCCGGTTCCGGCATCATCTGAAAAGGAGGCTCTCCCCATGAGCATGCGCGGCATCTACACGTCGGTGAACGACATCCGCAAGCGGGTCTTCGCGGAGGTCGCCCGGCTCTCCTACAATTACAAGGACGGCGATCTGCGGGAGATGGAGCAGATCCCCTATCGGGTCATCCCCGGCGAGGTATCCACCTACCGGGAGAGCATCTTTCTGGAGCGGGCCATCGTCAAGGAGCGGATGCGCCTTGCCATGGGCCTGCCCCTGCGTTCCACCTCGGAGCACGCCCCCGTGTCCACCGGGGCGGAGGAGTGCGTGAACCCGGAGAAATACTATCAGCCTCCTCTGGTCAACATCATCAAATTCGCCTGCCATTCCTGCCCGGACAACAAGGTCGTAGTCAGCGACCAGTGCCAGGGCTGCCTGGCCCACCCCTGCAAGGAGATCTGCCCCACGGGGGCCATCTCCTACCGGGACCATCGGGCCGTGGTGGACCAGGATAAGTGCATCAGGTGCCGCCGGTGTATCGACGTGTGCCAGTACCACGCCATTTTGCACATGGAGCGGCCCTGCGCCCGGGCCTGCGGCATGAACGCCATCCGCTCCGACGAGTACGGCCGGGCGGACATCGACCAGGAGAAGTGCGTGAGCTGCGGCATGTGTCTGGCAAACTGCCCCTTTGGGGCCATCGCGGACAAGGCCCAGATCTTCCAGCTCATCCAGGCCATCCGCTCCGAAGTGCCCGTGTACGCCGCTATCGCCCCGGCCATCGCGGGGCAGTTCGGGCCGAAGCTGCCCATGTCAAAGGTGCGGGACGCGTTCCGGCGTCTGGGCTTCCGGGACATCGTCCAGGTGGCCATCGGCGCGGACCTGTGCGTCATGCAGGAGGCGGAGGATTTTGTGAAAAACGTGCCGGAGAAGCTGCCTTTCCTGGGTACAAGCTGCTGCCCCGCCTGGTCCGTCATGGCGAAGCGGGAGTTCCCGGAGCAGGCAGAGTGCATCTCCATGGCCCTGACGCCCATGGTCCTCACCGGGCGGCTCATCAAAAAGGAGCACCCCGGCTGCAAGGTGGCCTTTATCGGTCCCTGCGCGGCGAAAAAGCTGGAGGCCAGCCGGCGCACGATCCGCAGCGACGTGGATTTCGTGCTGACCTTTGAGGAGGTCATGGGGATGTTCGAGGCAAAGGAGATCGACTTTGACAACCTGGAGGAGATCCCCAACAACAACGTCGCCAGCGGCGACGGCTGGGGCTTTGCCGTCAGCGGCGGCGTGGCCGAGGCGGTGGCCGCCGTCATCAAACAGAACTACCCGGACCGGGAGGTGCCCATGGAGCGCGCGGAGACCCTTACCGACTGCCGCAAGCTGATGCAGCTTGCCAAGGCGGGAAAACGAAACGGCTATCTGCTGGAGGGCATGGCCTGCCCCGGCGGCTGCGTGGGAGGCGCGGGCACCGCCCAGCCCATCGCCAAAGCCGCTGCGGCGGTGACAAAGGTCAAGCGGGAGTCCAAAAAGGCCCACGCCTTCGAGAGCGAGTACAAGAGCATCCTGCCCTCTCTGGAGGAATAACACAGGAAAGAAACACAGACACGGCGGGACAGAGGAAACACTGCCCCGCCGTGTTTTTGGAAAGAAAGATTATTCGCAGAAGCCGGTAAAGGAGAGCATCAGGCCGCCGCAGGTGTTCTCGCCGTCCCGCTCGAAGCCGTACTCGCCGAACGTGAACTCGCAGAGGAAGGGAACGCCGTCCGCCGCAGCCTTGAGCTGTTCCGCCACCTCGCCGATGCGGTCGCCGATCCCGGCTCTCCGTCCGCCGCAGTGGACCAGATGGAAAGCCAGGGGCTTGCCGGGCATCTGGGCGATCAGGGCCTTGAGGGTGTCGCCGGTGGAATTGATCAGCTCATCCACACTGGCCTCCATGCGGATGACCACGGTCTTCTCGCTGAGCACGTTACCGATGTTCATGCTCCCGTCAGGGTTGCCGCCCATGGGGTGCCGGATGGCGATGAGCTTGCCCAGCCGGTCCTTGATGCCCAGGGGGGAGGTGATGGTGGTGGCCAGCAGGTTGCCGCCGCTGACGGCCTCCCTGTCCAGGCCGCGCCAGGAGGCGTATTTCTCCGTGGCGGGAACGCCGTCGATCTCCGCCAGGACCCGCTCGCCGCCCAGCTTTGTAATCACGCCGAAATCACCGGTCTCCCGATAGGCCCCGGTGAACTTGTTGACCATGGCCGGGCCGCCCCAGAAGAAAGCCGCCACACAGCCGTCGGCAAAGCACGCATCCGCGCCGTAGAGCAGCCACTTGCCCTCGATGGAGTTGTCCGCGGCGCTGCCGCCGAAGAACGGCTTCCGGCCGATGACCTTGGTGATGCCCTCCAGATACTTCTCCTCCTCCGCCGGGGAGGCAGCCATATAGAAATAGTCCGGCGGAGCGGTCTTGCCCGCCGCGGCCATGGCCGCCTGGGCGATGGCCTTGCCCTTGCAGATGCTGCACCCGTCCTTTGCTGCGGCCGCCACGCCCACGGTCAGCTCCTTGTCCGCGAAGCCCAGGATGCCCACAAAGGGCTTGTCTCCGCCCACATAGCCCGCCGGGGTGATGACGCCGGTGAAGCTGGTGTTGCCGAACACCGGCACGCCGGGCAGCTCCTCCGTCACGGCCTTCAGCACCGCGGCCACGTCGTAATCACAGCTCAGATAGACGAACGCCGCTTTCAGATCCTCCGCCTTGACCGCCTGCGCCGCCTCTTTTCCGGCCAGCGCGGGATCAGCGTTTACGCTGCTGCCAACCAATGCCTTGAACATATCGCGATAACTCCTTTCAACAGGCTCTTATTCCGGGCCGTCCCCGGTGAACTGTGGACATTATCCCACTTTTTGGCCCGTTGTGCAAGCCCTGATTTGTGTTTATTCACAGTTTTTTTCCAATTTCCGCTTTGGAACAAATTGACAAGCGCGCCGGAATAGAGTAAGATAGCTGCGGAACGGGGACGTCCCGTATCATACGACGCCCGCAAAGGAAACGCTGATTAAAGCAACGTGGGCTCTTTGGCGAGCAAATTTTGTGTCCGCCAAGGCGCAAAAACCGCAGGAATACTTTGTGTATTTCAAGGTTTTTGGAACGCAGGCGGGCGCAAAATTTGCCGCCAAACGTGCGCGGGGATTTATTCAGCGTTTCCCAAAAGCGCGGGAGAGGAGGAGAAAGCATGGAGAAAATCAAGGCGCTGATCATCAGCGGAAAGCTGACCATCGAGCACAACTACCGGGCGACAAACGAGCGCATCCGCACGCTGCTGGAATCCACCGGCCGCTTTGACGTCAAGGTGACCGAGAATTTCCGGGGCGCCACCATGGAGACCGTGAGGGGCTGCGATCTGCTCATCTATGACTACGACGGAAAGGATATGCCCACCCACCCCTACGAGCGTCTCGACCCCGGAGCGGAGGAGACCATGTTCCGCTTCATCCGCGAGGGCGGCGGCTTTATGATCCACCACTCCGCGGTGTTCCTGGATGAGGGGATGCCGGAGGAGTATTACAAGGTCTGGGGCTACTATTGCCCGTTTCCCGGCGGCAGGCGCGTTCCCAAGGACGACTTTTCGGTACAGGTGCTGCCCGGCGACCCCATCACCGACGGCCTGAACGGGGAGATCATGTGCCCCGGCGACGACATCTTCGGCAACACCTCCCTCTGCCCCGGCACGGAGCCAAAGGTCCTGGCAAATGTGTTTGACAACGTGGATTTCTACAAGGTCTCCTGGTGGCCGCCCAAGCACCACCCCGTGGAGATCCCCAACGGGGACTTAAACCAGCTCCCCGGCGTGAACACGTTCATCCCCGTGGCCTGGACCAACACCTACGGCAAGGGCCGCGTGTTCGCGTGCAGCATCGGGCACGAGATGGACACGTTCCGGCGCTTCGACTATGTGGGGCTGTTTGTCCGGGGCTGCGAGTGGGCCGCCACCGGCAAGGTCACGATGGACAAGCCGGACCGCTCCGGCGACAGGCGCCTGATCCCCTGGCCCTACTACACCGGGGAATACGCCTGAATTCCTGATACAAATGCCAAACCGGGTCCTCCCCATCGGGGAGGACCCGGTTTGGCGTGAAATGCGTCAGCCGTTCGTATAGTACCGGTTCAAAAAGGTGACGATCTGAGCGCGGGTGCAGATCATCTCCGGGGAGAAGGTGGTGTCCGAGGTTCCGGAGGTGATGCCCCGGCTGAGCGCCCAGCTCACGGCGGAGCCCAGGGCGGAGCCTGACTCCACATCGCTGAACCGGACGGCGCTGTCCGCCGCCGGCATCCCGGCCAGACGCCAGAGCAGCAGCACCGTGTCCTTCCGGGTGCAGGCCTCGCCGCCGTTGAGCTTGCTGCCCAGGATCAGGCCCCAGGCTTTGGCCCACTTTGCCGCTCCGGAGTAGTAATCCGTGTCCTTTACGTCGGAGAAGCTTGCGGAGCGGTCAACGGCGGGACTGCCCTCCGCCCGCCAGAGGAACGTCAGGATCTGCGCCCTGGTACACTTCTGGTCCGGGGAAAAGGTGGTGTCGCTGGTGCCGGTGGTGATGTTCCGGCTCAATGCCCAGGTCACGGCGTCGGCATACCAGTCTCCCTTGTGTACGTCAGTGAAACCGCCTACGCCCGCGCCTGCGCCCGCACCGGCAGGCTGCTGCGGCTGCTGTTCCTCCTCCGGCTGCTCCGCTTTGCCGGGGACCTCCCCGCCCGGGAACAGCTCCGCGGGGATGGACTGGTAATAGACCGTGCTTCCGCTTTCCCGCTGCAGGGAGAAGAGGACCTTATTCTCCTCGTAAAGCGCGCAGCCGCCGATGTTGCCGCCGGAGAGGGCATCCACGATGCTCGTGGTGTTCCCGGTGTCGGGGTCCCATGCGATGATGTTGAACGAGGTGTTGAAAATCAGCTTCCCGTTCAGTTCAAACAGGCCGGAGCAGGCGGCGTAGCCCTGAAAGCTGTAGTTGGGGTAGAGCTTCTGGAACAGCTCGGCAAAGGACAGCACGCTCTCCGCCTTGTCGGATTTGCCGTTCCAGCGGTTCAGACCCTGCTCGCTGACGAAATACCATTTTCCGTTCAGAAGCACAAAGGGGGAGACCGCCTGGGTGAAGAACTGATTTTCAAACAGGGTGCTGGTACACTCCACGTCCCTGCCGAACTCCCAGTCCGCCTTTTTGAAATGCTCTCCGCCGGAGCTTTTCCGGAGCGATTCGGTGGACAGGAGGAAAAAGCGGTGTCCGGCGTATCCCGGCCTGTCCGGCTCCGGATCGTTCCAGGTGGTATCCAGGTGATACCACGCTCCGTCCACCCGCACCAGGTTCCAGGTGTGGTTCAGGCTTTCGCTGGAGACATAGGAGCACCTCAGCCCCAGCCGCTGCAGCAGAGCGGTGGTGAGCAGCGTATAAGCCTCGCAGACGCCGCGGCCGTCCCGCAGCAGGGAGTAGGCGTCATAGTTGCCCACGGCGGTGTCGTAGCGGAAGTTCTGGGCCATGTAGTCGTTGACGAACAGCACCTTCTGGAGCTCGCTCCAGTTGTTGTCCGCCTGGGAGGCGATGGCCTTGATGCTCTTGTTGTAGAAGCTCTTCGCGTTGGCGTAATCCGCCAGGATGTCCTCGTAGTAGGGGAGAGTGAGGGTGTACCTGTCCCCCTTGGCGCTGATATTCCAGGAGCCGCTGCGCTGCAGGATGAACAGCTCGGGATCGTGGTAGACCTTTTCCACGCTGGCCTCGATCTCCTCCATGCTGGGATAGCCGAACAGCTCGCCGGGGAAGGTGATGGGGGATTCCCCGGCCAGGATGTGCTCCCGGAGGAACGTGACCAGCGTCGTGTTGCCCTGGGCTGCCACGGTGTCCGCCCGGACGGGGAGGACAAGGCAGCACAGCGCCAGCAGGCAGCAGGATATAAAGGGCAAAAGCCGTTTGAATTTCATGCCGTAGTTTCTCCTTTCAGACCGCCGAGCCGCTGCAGGATTTGGGAATCCGACAGGTCTTTTTTTCCCGCGTCCGGAATTGCGGAGACGGAGAGCAGCCCGCCGGGGCAGGCCAGCGAAAGCAGCCCCAGCTCCTCCAGGACCCGCAGAATCAGGCAGAGCTTCTCCTCCCGGATGCGCGGAGCGAGCTTCTCGGCCGCGCCGGGCAGCGGTCCCCGCCAGGACCCTCCGGCGGCCATCAGCGCGCGCCAGACCAGTGCGAATTCCCGGCGGCTGGGGACAAAGGGCGCTCCCGCCGCGACGGCGTCTCCGGTCAAAATTGCCCGCGCCGGGGCTTCGTCGTGCATGCGCAGGTCCGTCAGCACAAGCTGTACGCTCCGCCGCCCGCGGAATGCGTTGATCTGCGGATTGAACGCGACATCCACCCAGTCGCCGGCGGCCAGGACCCGGCCGGGGTCCGCGCTCTCCGCGGTGTGCCCGAAAAAGACCGCGTCATAGCTCTCTCCGAAGCGTTTCAGCCGCAGCCGCAGATGCTTTCCGTTGCCGATGGGGGTGACCTCGGACAACTGCGCCCCCAGCATGCACAGCAGCGGCCTGGGATTCCCGGGGCCGCAGGGCTCCATCCGGTCCAGGTCCTCCACGCACTCCATGGTCAGCAGCCGCGGATCGTTGATGCACAGGTCGATATCCAAGGACGGGGTCCAGGGCAGCGCATTTGCGCGGTAGTGCTCCGTCAGCGCGCGGCGGAAGACGTCGATGTTCTCCCGGCGGATGGTCAGTCCGGCGGCCAGGGCGTGTCCGCCGAAGCCCTCCAAAAATCCGCCGCAGGCCGTCAGGGCGTCAAAGAGATTGTAGCCGCCGCAGCTCCGGCAGGAGCCCTTTCCCCGCTCTCCGTCCAAACAGATCATCACCGCAGGCTTGTGGTATGCCTCCGTGAGACGGGAGGCGGCGATGCCGATCACGCCCTGGTGCCAGCCCTCCGCGGCCAGGACGATGGGACCGTCCGGCGGCGCGGACCCCAGCATCCGCTGGGCCTGACGCCAGATTTCGGATTCGATGGACTGCCGCTCCCGGTTTAAGCGGCACAGCTCCGCCGCCTGCTCGGATGCCTCCCCGTCATCCTCCGTCAGGAGCAGCGCGGTGGCGCACTCCACCCGCCCCAGGCGGCCGGAGGCGTTCATCCTGGGGGCGAGGGTAAAGCCGATGCTCCCGGCGGTGAGCCGCCGCTCCTGCATCCCCGCCTCGCGGATCAGGGCCTCCAGTCCGGGCCGGGGGGAGCGCTCCAGCTTTTCGATCCCCCGCCGGACGATCTCCCGGTTTTCGCCCACCAGCGGCATGACATCCGCCACGGTGCCCACGGCGACCAGGTCCGCGTATCGCTCCAGGACCGGTTCGGCGCTGCCCTCCAGGGCGCACAGCAGCTTGAATGCCACGCCGACGCCGGCCAGATCGTGGTTGGGATAGGTGCAGTCCGGCCGCTTGGGGTCCACCACCGCGGCGGCCGGGGGCAGCTCCTCCCGGCACTCATGGTGGTCGGTGATGATCATGTCGATCCCCAGGCTGGCGGCCTCGCGGCTCTCCTCCACGGCGGTCACGCCGCAGTCCACGGTCACGATCAGGCGCACGCCCCTGCTTTGGAGCAGGCGGATGGCCTCCGGGTTGACGCCGTAGCCCTCGCCGATGCGGTCAGGGATGTACAGCTCGCAGGGGACGCCCCTGGAGCGCAGATAGTCGGTCACCATGCAGCTGCTGGTGATGCCGTCCACGTCGTAATCGCCGTATACCGCCACGTGTTCCCGGTCGCGGATCGCCCGGCCCAGCCGTTCCACCGCCCGCGGCATATCCGCCAGGAGCAGCGGGTCGGAGAGCATCGCGCCGTCGCGGGCCAGAAACGCCCCGGCCTTTGCCGGATCGGACATGCCCCGGACTGCAAGGATCGCAGCCAGCAGGGGTGAAATACCGGCTTGCAGCAGCCCGTCGGGGATCGCAGCCTCCCCGGGGGGTATATTCCATCGTATGTCACGCATCACAGATAATCCTTTCCAGGCCGGAAATCCGGCGGAAACGCAAGATAATAATGCAGTATAACACGCCCTCCGCGTTTTGCGCAATAGTTCAGGCGAAAAACTTCGCGGGTAAAAACAGGAAACAGGCGCGATCTGCAAAAGAGCGTGCAATTCTGACAGCTTCCGGAAAACCCTTTGGATCCTTGAAAAAATAACCTTTCATTCTTGCCGGGCCTGAACCGCCCCCGGCTGCGTTGACGTCGCTTGCGATACACAAAGTATCGCCGCGCTCCGTCGCCTTGCCGGGAACGCTTCATGCTCCGGCAAGATTTGAAACTTTTATTTTCTCAAGGGTCCTTTCGGCGAAATCCTCCGCTCCGGCAATCTTTCCGCAAAGCTTTCAGAAAAAATGCTTGACCGGAAAAGAGATATTCTGTATAATGGATTGCTACAAAGATATGCGGAGGCGATCGCCATCGACGAACAGAAATATTTGGCGGAGCTGACCGATCTGCTTGGCTTTATGTCATCCTGGGACAGGGACGCCGCTCTCAAGCGGTATGAGCGGATGCTCTTCCTGGCAAAGGACCCCCAGGCTCTGATGGAGGAGCTGGGCACCCCGACAAAAATCGCGGTGGAGCTGGCGCGGGACTATGTTCCCTCTCCTCCTCCCGAGAAAGCCGCGGGCTGGCCGGAGCCCCTTTCGGAGCCAAAGGAGGAGACGATTCAGGAAACCCATGCAGCAGCGGCGGAGGAGGACGCGGTACCTGCGCCTGCGCCCGAACCGGCCTCCGAGCCGGTGGAGGAGCAGCCGCCGGCGCGGCCAAAGCGCCCCGGCGGAACGGCCGGCGCTCTGTTTTGGCTCTTTGCCCTGGCGATCGGCGTTCCCGTGGGGCTCTTCGCGATCGCCATCGGCATCCCGCTCCTGGTGGCGGGTATCAGCCTGGCGGCCTATCTCATTCTGTACATTCCCGCCGGCCTGATGCGCTTTCATCTGTTTTCAGACGTGCTTTTCGTGTCGGGGGCCGGGTTGACCGGCTTGGCGCTGTCCGTTCTGGTGTCCTGGCTCGGGCTTTGGCTGAGTCTGACACTCTGCCGGCTGTGGATCGAATGTGTCCTGATGCGTCTGTACAGCCGCGCCGCCGGCCGCAACTGATTGATAGAATATAGTATTGTAAGGGAGAATAGGACAAAATGGCACAGTATATTATTTATGACATTGGCATGGTGAGACAGGACAGTACGGTGGAGGTTCGCCTGTCCGCCGCCACCAATGTCCGGCTCATCGACAAGGTCAATATGGATCTGATGAAATCCGGACAGCAGTACCGGTGCTACGGCGGCTTCGTCACCACCAATCCCTACACGCTCCCGGTGCCGGAGACCCGGCACTGGTTCGTGACCATTGATCTGGTGGGCACCCTGCGCCACAGCGTGATGGTACATCCGCCCAAGCTGCCGGAGGGACCCAGCAGTCTCGACTTTTCCGGAGAGGGCTGAGACCGCTTATGGTTCGGATCTGGAGGTTCATCACGCTCCTGGCGGTCATTTTACTGGTGGCGGGAATGCTCCTGGCGGGGACCGGATGGATTACCGGCGCCTCCATGGACCGGATCCGGGAGGTTTACGCCGGGCAGATGCATGCCCTCTGGGAGACGTTTTCCAATCTCTCCGGGACAGTTGCCTCTTGGCTGGGAATGATCGGGCCATGATCGGGCTTTGATCTGCCGCAAACCGATATAGCGCGCCCGCGCCGCATTTTATGCGGCGCGGGCGCGTTGCTTTAATCAGTGTATCCTCAAAGGAACGCGGGTTTCACGGCGCGCTGCGCGCGCCGGCATCGTTTTGGAAGAAGTCCAGGATCTGCTGCCAGGCACCGGACACCGAGCCCTGGGCCAGCGCGTTTTTTCCGCCGCCGCGTCCCGCGCAGGCAGCGTTCAGCCGCTTTGCCAGGCCGGAGGCATCCGGTGACGAGAGCGCATAGCGGTAGCCCTCACCGTCCGCGCCGGAGAAGACCGCGCATGCTCCGCCGCACTTCTCCGCCACCGCCAGCGCGCAGCGGCGCAGAGCGTCGGAGGAAAGGCCGTCCTGGCGCAGAAGAACATCCCCGCGCCCGGCGTACTGTTCCGCCAGATGTGCAAACAGCCGGTTTTCCAGGCCGACGGAGCGGTACTGGCTCTCCGCCAGCTCCGTCTTCAGCCGCTCCACCGCTCCGGCGGTGTCCGTCTCCGGGGCACTGGTCAGGACGGAGACGGCGTGGTTCTGCGCGGAGATGCGCCGGACGTATTCGTAGGCCCGTCGTCCCGCCAGCATCTCGATGCGCACGCCCTCCCGAAAAGGCTTGACGGAGAGCAGCTTGATGAGCCCGATCTCCCCCGCGGCGCGGACATGGGTCCCGCAGCAGGCGCAGCGGTCCGCCCCGGGGCACTCCACGATTCGCACGTCGCCGGAGAGGGCCTTTTGCTGCGGTAGGGGAGGGCTTCCAGCTCCTCCGGACCGGGATGGGAGACCAGGAACGGGCGGTTTTCCCAGAGCACGGCATTGGCCTCCGCCTCCGCCTCCAGCAGCTCCTCCCAGCCCATGGGCGCGTTGAAGTCGATGACCACACATTCCGCCCCCAGGTGAAAGCCCACGTTGTCGCAGGAAAAGCGCCTGCACAAAATCCCGCTGAGGATGTGTTCCCCGGAGTGCTGCTGCATGTGGTCAAAGCGCCGGTCCCAGTCCAGCGCGCCGGAGACCGTCTCCCCGGCGGGGAGGGGGGCGGCGCAGAGGTGGACCACCTCGCCGCCCTGTTCATGCGTGTCCAGCACCGGTACGCCGCCAAGGGTCCCCCGGTCCCCCGGCTGCCCGCCGCCCTCGGGATAGAACGCCGTCCGGTCCAGCGTGACCAGCCAGCCGCCTTTTCCCTGCGCGCAGGACCTGACCGCGGCGGTGAACTCCCGCAGATACGCGTCCTGATAATAGAGCCGTTCTGTCATGTGTTTCTCCTGTTTTCAGAAAATGTCAAAAATTCACTGCCGTCTGCGGTGCAGGGGCGGCCTTTTTGTTTCAGGCGGCTTTGGCGTAATCGACGATCGTCAATTCCTGCGCCAATTCCACGGCCTTTGCGGTCAGCCGTTCCAACCGCTCTACCACATCCCCGGTATACATGATCTCGTCACATTCCCCGCATTTATAACAGGGAATATTGCGGATAATGAGCAGACATCCTCCGGCAAGCTCAACCGCTTCCGTGTTTGTACTGCGGTAGGTTCCGTGCCCGCATTTGATACATCTCATAGCTTGCGCTCCTTTCTGGTTTTCATATCCGGCTCCCAGGCTTCAGGATCAGGATGGTAGGCAGTAATCAGATATATCGTCTGTCCGTCCATGCTGAGAACAACATGCAGATATTTCCCGTTGACGGACATGCCGAGCAGCAGGGCGCTTGGAAACGGATAATCCTCCGGGTATTGTTCGATGATTTCGCCGAAAGCGATTACCTGCATGATGTCACGAAGCAGGATCCCGCGTTCCAGCAGACGTTTTCTGCTGTGGGCTGTAACGACAATGTTTTCTGCCTTGCTGTATTGCCGAAGCAATGCAATTTCTATCAAGGACTTCTCCTTTCCACCGCCCGGCATGGGCGGCTTTTTTGTTTCGCCGTGTTACGCTGGCAGGAAACAGGAGACCAGGTTCGCGGTTGCGGGGGAGAACGGAATGCCATGTCTTCCGGAGAAACAGACCGCAGAATATCCGAACTGGGACGGGAGTTCCGTCATGTCTCTCTCCTGTTTTCAAAAAATGTCAAAAAAACACTTGAATTCTTTTCCATGGTAGGGTAAAATGCGATTGGAAACACAAAAAACGGGCAGGCCACGGTGTGCGCCAACACACCGCGGCCCTATGCGAGTAGTACGGTTACTCAGCACAGCAAACAGAGTTTGCACCACGGGGTCATTATATCCGTTTTCCTCCTTTTTTGCAAGGGGGAATAACCGGATTTGATGGCCTGTGTGTTCGCGTTTTCAAGCGGTGTTGAGCTTTCACGACTCGACGCCGCTTTTTGTGTTTCCGGCAGACACGGCGCGCGGCGGGGATTCCGGTTCCCGCCCTGTGCCGTTGCCGGAAATTACAAAATGGAGGGAAACGCGATGAAAAGATGGCCTTTGATCTCGGCGCTGCTGGCGTTCAGCATGATGCTGACGATGCTCCCGGCAGACGTCTTCGCTGCAGAAGAAGACGCAGGGGAACTCGTTAATGCCCAGAAAGAACAGATCGAACTCCGGAATTCCACGTCTGAATCGGATACCTTCCCGCTGTCAGAAGACGACCCGGAGATTCTGATGGAGCAGGATGAACCGGATGAAACAGGTGAAATCGTGGGACTTGCCGAGGATGCCGGCGGGACCTGTGGAACGGATCTGACCTGGACCGTCAGCGGAACCACCCTGACCATTTCCGGCGATGGGGTGATGAGCAATTACAGTTCCGGCAGCGCGCCGTGGTACGGCTATCGGGATGCGATCGCACGCCTTGTCATCGGCGACGGCATGACGAATATCGGCAGCTACGCGTTCTATGGTCTCGCAAGCCTGGGCCGCGTGACCTTTGGCAGCGGCATCACGAGCATTGGCGATTATGCGTTTTGCTACTATAATTATAACAGCGCCGTATCCCAGCAATGCAGAAGCCTGACTTCTATCACCATCCCGGACAGCGTGACCAGCATCGGAACCTACGCGTTTGCCGGGAGCGGGCTCGTCACGGTAAACATCGGAGACGGCGTAACAAGTATTGGGACGTCTGCATTTCAGAGCTGTGCCGGACTTATGGAACTAAACCTTGGGAGCGGTCTGACAAACATCGGGAACTATGCATTCCGCTACTGTACTTCGCTTTCAACTGTCGTGATCCCGGACAATGTTACCAGCATCGGGGACTACGCGTTCTCAGGCTGCTCCATTCTGGCCGAGGTGACCCTGGGCGAAAACGCTACCCGGATCGGCAGCTATGCGTTTCAAAACTGCTCCATTCTGAAAACCGTCTATCTCAATGAGTACCTTTCTACGGTGGAATCCTATGCGTTCCAGAATTGCCCTCAGATTGCCGATGTGTACTACGCCGGAACGGAAGACGATTGGAGCTATGTGACCGTCAAAACGGGGAACGCGGATCTGACGAACGCCACATTCCACTACGATGTCGTGCAGGAGATTTCTGTAACCGGCGTGACGCTGAACAAGTCGGCGCTGTCGCTGACGGAGGGCGGGAGCGAAACGCTCACGGCGACCGTCGCCCCGTCCAATGCGACCGACAAGGGCGTGATGTGGAGTTCTTCCAACAACGACGTGCAATGCGATCGCCACGCTTTCCGACGGAGAATTGACCACCCTGCACTCCGACATCTATCCTATGGTTCAGACCGGTATCACGGAAGACGGTGAATTTCCGGAATACGGCGCCATGTCGGTCTGGCTCCCGGTCGCGCTGTATGAGATCGAAAAAACAGACGACTATGTACACACAAGCGGCAAACCTGTGCTGATGAGCGAGGAAACGCCGTTTCAGGCCAGCATCACGCATGTGGATCAATCGGCAAGCGTCACCACGACGGCGGACGGCTTCTCGTTTGTGGTCGATGATACGACTGAATTGAACAGGATCATGTTCAACGGGAGCGAGGCAAAGGGAACATACGATATTCAATTCAGTTCAACATTTGACGGGGAACATGATGAGATTCAGATCACCGGGGACATCATGGCGCAGCTCATGACCTTCGCCATGATCAACGGAGAGGCGGAGACAAATGCGGAAAGTCTTGTCAGTATCCGTTCTTGCGTGGTCAACGGCGTCAGCACGGGCAGCGATTCAATATCAGGAAATGCCGCGGCAATCGTCAGTTTCTCCCCCAACGGCGGAAGCGGAAATATGTCGTCCAGAAAGGCATCGGAGGATGGCTCGTTTACCCTCCCCCTGTGCGATTTTAAATCTCCGATATCGGACCGGTCGTTTGCGGGATGGCTCTATCAAAACGAGCTCTTACAGCCTGGCGCAACGATTTATGTTGCGGAGGATGCGGTAGTTTTCGCGCAATGGACCGAGGACGATATTTCGATTCAGGGAATTGTTATAGACGGCAATGTTGTCACTGTAACTTTGTCCGGAAACGTTTCTGAGACCTGCACGCTGGTTGTTGCGTCATATTCCGATGGAGAAAAAATGATTGGAGCCGTTGCAGCCGATGCCGTGAGCGGCAGCACAAGCGTAACGCTCAACACAGGCGGCGCGAAGTATTTGAAAGCCTTTTTGGTCGATTCCAAAACACAGAGCCCGATTTGTGAAAGCTTGCGCAGGGATCTGACGTAATATTTCCGCCGCACGGTTCGAAAAACGTGCAAAAACGTTTCCCGCCCCCGTAAAGGGGACGGGAAGCGTTTTCTTGCAGGGGACGGGAACGATTATGACGCCTGCTCCGGTTCCAGCGCACGCTCGAACGCCTGGAAAGCGGCGTCCATGTCCGCGTCACTCATGACGCAGAACATGACGTAATTGCCCGCTGTTTTGACCTGAGCGGTGTTGAATTTTGCGCTCTCCTCCGGGAAATAGGAGTTGTTCAGGTTGTCTGAGGCCATCTTTTCGATATAGGTCTCCGCCGCGGTCTTCAGCGCGTCGGCTTTCAGCCGTCCCGCCTTGAAGATGCCGAACTGGTCCGTGCTGTTGCCCACCACGGTGATGTATACCGCGTGTTCTCCCAAGTCCTCTTCGCTGATCTCGGTCCGCATGCGGAATTCACGGTCTGAGGCGGCCAGAGAGTCGCTCTTTCCCACGGCCGCGATCACGGCGGCGGCAAGGTCCTCCACCGGAACGTCCTTGTACTGCGCGCCGCTGCCGCCGCAGCCGGCGAGCGCAGCGGCCAGCGCCAGGGCCAGCAGACCGGCGATCCATCTTCGTTTCATCACATTTCCTCCTGTTATCGTATCCGTTCAGCGGGCAAATTTGCAGTTTTCCTCCCCACATGGGGGAGGAAAACGCCCGCTTGCGGACAAATACCTGTTTTTACTTGTAGGCGTGGGTGCGGACGTACTTCATCACCTCGGTGAAGCCCTCGCCGCTGAGGTGGATGCCGTCGCCGTTGCAGTTGAGCGCGGTCAGATTGCCGTCCAGGCCCACGACGGACTCAAAGCTGTACAGGAAGCGAACGCCGGTGTCCGCAGCCACCCGCTCGATCCATTGGTTGCCGGCATTGATCTTGTCGTTGTTGATGTCGTTGAGATAGGGGTAATCCGCCGTCACGGGGTACATGGAGTTCAGAATGATCTTCGTGTCCGGGCTGGCCTCCTGGATCAGCTTCACAAGGCTGGTGTAGGTGGAGATGAAATCCGTCTCGTTCATAAAGGAGATGCCGTTGACGCCCAGCGTGATCACCAGATACTCCGGCTTTGCCCGTTCCACCGCCTCGCGGATGGAGATCTCCTCCCCGGTTTCGGGATAGACGACGGTAGCCACATCGTAATAGGCCAGGGTCAGAGTGCCGCTGGCGGGGGTCCAGACCTGGCTGGGCGGGACGAGGTCGTAATACCCCCGCTCATAGTAGTAGCCCAGACCGTAGGTGGTGCTGTCCCCCAGGAAGATCATCTGGTCCAGATAGGCCCGTCCCATGTCGTCGCTGAGCGCCAGGCGCGTGGGGGTCGGCTCCTCAACGGCCGCAGTCTGGGTCCCCGTGCCTGCGCCGGTTCCGTCCCCGGATACCGTGCCGGTTTCGCCGGAAGCGGCGGAGGCGTTGGCGAAGCTTTCCTCCGATTCCGCAGCGTCCCCGGCGCGGGTGAAGAAGTCGCTGTTCGCAGAGGGAAACGCGGAGCTGGTGTTCTCCGGCTGCTTGGCGCAGGCGGCGAAGAACAGGGCAAACAGGCAGACGACCGCCCCCGCAAAGAGGCAGAGCATCCAGATCCGGTTTACCGTATCTTTGGAAAAGATCATGCGATTGCGTTTCACGTCACCTGTCCTCCTCCACTACGATCCGGTCGATGCCGTTCTTCTCAAACTCATCCATATAGTCGTTCATGCGGTTGGTCAGTTCCGTCACGTCGTCCTGGTTGAGGTTTTCCTCCACCATGTCCCGCCGGGCCAGCTCCTCCGCCAGAATGTCGAAGAAGATGGCGTCCTCGTAGTCGGCGATGGCCTCGTGGATGCCCCCCTCCTCATAGGCCTTAGAGGGGAAGTAGTGCCCCATATAGGCGGTCACAAGGGCCTCCATGCCGTTCTTTCCCGCCAGCGCGAAGAAGCGCTCCTGGAGGTCGTCGTAGTCCTCAAAGCGGTCCTCCCCGCGGGTGGAGTTCAGGACCCAGTTGCCGATGTAGATCAGGTCCAGCAGCCGGCGGAACTCCTTTTTGCTCAGTTCAAGCTGCAACACATCAGCCCCCTTTCGCTAACAATCATCATTCCATATTCCCTTCCGTTGCCTCGCAGAGTTCCGTGCCGCAGCGCGGAATAAAATCAAATCCATTTTTGACGGAAACCGCGTTTTCGTCAAAAATACTCTACGCGGAGTGAGAGTGCGAGCATCTCCCGCAAGCGAGTGCGCGAACGAAGCGAAACCTTTCACGGAGCGATAAAATTGTAAATTTTATCGCTCGTGAGTATATTTCCCCGTTCGAGATGGTACATTGTCTCCGGGGCGGTCACGCCCAGGATGGAGAGGGCGTTCTCCAGGGCCTGCCGGGTGCAGAAGGTGAGGAACAGCCGCGCCTGCGCCACGTCCTTTTCCGCGCCCCGGATGCGGCATTCGGTATAGAACTTGTGAAAACGGGCGGCCAAGTCCGTAGCATAGCCGCCGATCCGGTTGGGATTGCTGTCCCGGGCAGCGGTGCGCACCTCCTCCGGCAGAGCGGCCAGACCGCGGATCAGCTCCCGCTCCCAAGGATCGGTCAGCAGCCCGGTCCGGGCCTCCCCGGCGGCGGGGACGGCCATGCCCTCCTCGGCCAAACGGGACAGCATGGAGCAGATCCGGGCGTGGGCGTACTGCACATAATATACGGGGTTGTCGCTGTCCTGGCGGACCGCGAGGTCGAGATCAAAGTCCATCTGGCTCTCGGCCCGGGCGTTGAAGAACCAGCGGGCGGCGTCCACCGGCACCTCGTCCAGCAGATTGCTCAGGGAGATGGTCTTGCCGCTGCGCTTGCTCATGCGCACCACCTCGCCGTCCCGCATCAGCCGCACGAGCTGCATCAGTACGATCTCCAGCCGGTGCTCGCCGTCCAGGCCCAGGGCGTCCAGCGCCGCCTTGAGCCGGGCCACGTGACCGTGGTGGTCCGCGCCCCAGATGTCGATGGCTCTGTCAAAGCCGCGCTTTTCCAGCTTGTCCCGGTGATAGGCGATGTCTGCGGCGAAGTAGGTGTAAAAGCCGTTTGCCCGGCGGAGCACGTCGTCCTTCAGACCCAGCTTCTCGATGTCCTCGGGCTTTTTGCCGGAGGCGAGCAGCTTTTCGCCCAGGATGCGGGAGGTGGCCAGCCACAGCGCCCCGTCTTTCTCATACGTATAGCCCCTTTTTGTCAGCTCTGCCGCCGTGTCCGCCACAAAGCCGCTGCTGTGGAGATCGGATTCGGAGAACCAGCGGTCGTAGCGGATGCCGTAGCGCTCCAGGTCCGCCTTCATCTTCGGCAGGTTGTGGGCCAGGCCGAAAGCGGCCATGGCGTCCCGGCGCTCCCGCTCGGGCTTTTCCAGCCAGCCGTCGCCCTTTTCCTGCCGGAACAGGGCGGCCAGCTCCCGGATATCGTCCCCGTGGTAGCCGTCGTCGGGAAAGGGGACGGCGTCCTCGCCCTGTAAAAGCTGGGCGTAGCGGGCTTCGATGCTCACGGCGAACTTCTCGATCTGGTTGCCGGCGTCGTTCACATAGAACTCCCGCCAAACCTCCGCCCCGGCCCGGGACAGCACCTCCGCCAGCGCGTCGCCCAGGACGCCGCCCCGGGCGTTGCCCATGTGCATGGGTCCGGTGGGGTTGGCGGAGACGAACTCCACCATGATTTTTTGACCCGCCAGATCCCTGGTGCGGCCGAAATCCGCGCCCTCGGCGGCCACGTTTGCCAGCACGTCTGAAAACCAGCGCTGGCCCAGCCGGAAGTTCAGAAAGCCGGGGCCTGCGGCCTCCACGCTCTCATACCAGCTCCCGCCCAGGTCCATGTGCGCGATTAGCGTTTCCGCGATCTGCCGGGGGGCGCGGCGCAGGGCTTTCGCCCCGGTCATGGCGTGGTTGGCGGCGTAGTCCCCGTTGGCGGTGTCCCGGGGGATTTCCACCGTACCCTTCAGCTCCGCTCCCTCCGGCAGCTCCCCTTGGGCGGCGGCCGCGGCATAGGCGTCCAGAATCAGTTTTTCCGCCTGTTTCTTTGCCTCTTCGATCAGGTTCATGCTCTCATTCCTTTTTCCGTTACTTCGATTTGAAAGGTGTTCCGGCTGACGAAAAGCCGCTCAAAATCCAGATCATACTCGATCTCCATGCTGCCGCCGTGCTCTCCCATGGAGCACTCCATGTGGCGGGTGTCCAGTCCCATCTTGAGCATTCCGATGTCGGAGCTCAGGAAAAAGCTGCCCCACTCTCCGGGCCGGAATACCATTTTGGAGTTGACGGAACCCTTTCGGGACAGAACCACCTCGTCCGGCCGGATGCGGAACATGGTGCTGGTGCCGTCCAGCCCGGTGATCGCGCTCTCCTGATAGGAGATGCAGGCCTCGTCCTTTCCGAAGTGGTAGGTGCCAAGCGTGACCAGCTCCAGCTTCTCGTCCTCGCTGCCCGGCACGCTCTGATTGCTTCGGATGGTGATGATGACGTCTTTCTTCATACGTTATCCCTTTGCATCTTCTCTGTAGGTGTTTTTGTCTATGTATCCTGTATCTGCCGCGCTTTTGATTCGATTATATGCCGTTGGCGTGGTATTCCGCCTTCACGCTCCTGCCCAGAAACGGACCTGCGTAGCGTGAAAACACCGCCGGGTCCCCGCTGGTGAACCACCGGCGATGCCCCTCCCGCTGCTTTTCGGGGGCGAGCAGGCCGTTTTCCCGGAGGTAAGAGGCCAGCGCCGCGGCGGCCTCCGCGCCCACGGAGAGCAGCGCCACCTCCGGCCCGAGAAAAGCCCGGATAGGGCCTTGCAGCAGGGGGAAGTGGGTGCAGGCCAGCAGGACCGTCTCCGGCTGAAAATCCCGGATGGGACCAAACTCCGCCGCCACCGCCGCCTCGGCAACGGGATCTCCGCAGTCGAGATGGCCCGCCTCGGCGACGGAGACGAGGCTCTGACAGCTCTTGGCGCAAATCTCCGCATCCGGGCAAAGCTGCCGCAGCCGCCGGGAAAAAGCGCCGGAGCGGATCGTGGCCTCCGTCGCCGCCACCGCCGCCCGGCGCCCGCCGCTGCGGGCGAAAGCGCGGCAGGGGGCCTCCACCACGTCGAACATGGGGACCGGGCAGCGCTGCCGCACCTGGCCGATGACCGTGGAGGACACGGTGCCGCAGGCCACCAGAATGGCTTTCACGTCAAACTCCCGGAGAAACGCCGCGTTGGCCGTTGCTAAATGCAGCAGCTCCTCCCGGCTTTTGGTGCCGTAGGGGGCGTTGGCGCTGTCGCCGAAGTAGATCAGATCCTCCTCCGGCGCAAGCGCCATGAGGGCGGCGGCGGCGGTCAGTCCGCCCAGTCCGGAATCAAATATGCCGATGGGCCTTGAATCCATATCCTCGCTCCTTGCTTGATGAACTTATATATTGTATGCCATTTCGCCGGCAATTACAAGGATTATTTTCATTTCCCGCCGATTTGTGGAAATTGTGCAAGCTTGGCCCGGCAACCGCGAAAAGTGCGGTCGCTTTTCCCCGTTGACAGCCCCCGCGGGCTTTTGTTAGAATAAAAAAGAAATACGGAAATCATCCGGGGAAAGCGGGGATGGGACCATGGAAAACAGAGGAAAAGTGGGCATTGTCATGGGCAGCGCCAGCGATTTGCCCGTGGCGGAAAAGGCTGTAGCGGTGCTCCGGGACTTTTCTGTCCCCTATGAGGTGCATGTGTTGTCCGCTCACCGGTGCGCGCAGGAGGCAAGGGAGTTTGCCCTGCGTGCGCGGGAGAGCGGTTTTTTTGTCCTTATCGCCTTTGCGGGGATGGCGGCGCACCTGGCGGGAGCGCTGGCGGCGGCCACCACGCTGCCGGTGATCGGCGTACCCTGCAAGGGGGCGGTGCTGGAGGGCATGGACGCGCTTTTGAGCACCGTGATGATGCCGCCGGGCATTCCCGTGGCCACCGTGGGGGTGGACGGCGGGAAAAATGCCGCCCTGCTTGCCGTCCAGATGCTGGCCATGACGGACGGCGAGCTGGCGCAAAAGCTCGCCGCGGACCGGGAGGCCATGCGGGCAAAGGCGCTGCGCGACGGCGAAACGGTGCGGGAAAAACTGGAAAAGGAACTGTGAAGAAATAAGTTTTCAATTTTGCCGGAGCATGGGGCGTCGCCGGCGAGGCGGAGGAGCGCCGCGATACTTTGTGTATCGCAAGCGACAACAACGTGGCCAGCGGCGGTCCAGGCCCGGCAAAATGAAAAGTTATTTTTGAACAGTTCCAAAGTGAAAAACGGAACGGTCTGTTCTTGAGAAAAAGGAGATAACACCATGGAAAAACGCGAACAGCTCTATGAGGGGAAAGCCAAGCGGGTCTATGCCACCGACGACCCCGAGGTGGTCATCGTGGACTACAAGGACGACGCCACCGCCTTTGACGGGACCAAGCGGGGCACCATCCTGGGCAAGGGGGCCATCAACAACCGGATGACCAACTTCCTGATGGAAAAGCTGGAGGCCGAGGGGGTGCCGACCCACTACATCCGCCAGCTCAGCGACCGGGAGACCGCCGTCAAGCGGGTGCGCATCGTGCCCCTGGAGGTCATCGTGCGCAACATCTCCGCCGGCAGCTTTTCCAAGCGCTTCGGCGTGGAGGAGGGCAGGCGCTTCGATTCCCCCACCCTGGAGTTCTCCTACAAGAACGACGCGCTCCACGACCCGCTGATGAACGCCTACCACGCCGTGGCCCTGAAGCTGGCCACCTGGAAGGAGATCGACATCATCCGGGATTATGCGTTCCAGGTCAACGACTTTCTGAAGGAGACTCTGCTCCAGTGCGGCGTGACGCTGGTGGACTTCAAGCTGGAATTCGGAAAGACCGCCGACGGGACCATCGTGCTGGCCGACGAGATCAGCCCGGACACCTGCCGGTTCTGGGACGCCAGGACCGGGGAGAAGCTGGACAAGGACCGCTTCCGCCGGGACCTGGGCGACCCGGAGGGGGCCTATCGGGAGATGGCCCGCCGGCTGCTGGGTGACTGACGGTGGGCGGCTTTTTCGGCGCGGTGAGCCGGCAGGACGTGACGCTGGACGTGTTTTTCGGCACGGACTACCACTCCCATCTGGGCACCCGGAATGCGGGCATGGCCCTCTGGGACCGGGAAAACGGTTTTCAGCGGCAGATCCACTCCATTTCCAACACGCCCTTCCGCACCAAATTTGAAAAGGACCTGGAGCGGTTCCGGGGTACCAGCGGCATCGGCTGCATCAGCGACGCCGATCCCCAGCCCCTGCTGGTCCGCTCCCATCTGGGCCTGTATGCCCTGACCACTGTGGGCCTGATCAACAACGCGGAGGACCTGGTGGACCGGTATTTTGCCGACCACGCCCGCCAGTTTATGGCCATGGGCTGCGGCAAGGTGAACACCACGGAGCTGGTGGCCGCCATGATCAACGAGCGGGAATCGCTGGTCGAGGGCATCCGCAGCATGCAGCGGCGTATTGACGGCAGCATGAGCGTGCTTTTGATGACCGACACGGGGGAGATCATCGCCGCCCGGGATTTCCGGGGGAGGCTCCCGGTGCTCATCGGGAAAAACGACCAGGGCTGCTGCGTCTCCTTTGAGTCCTTCGCCTACCGGAAGCTGGGCTACCAGGACGCCTACGAGCTGGGTCCCGGCGAGATCGTCCGCATTTCCAGGGACGGGTGGGAGACCCTGGCCCCGGCCGGGGACGAAATGAAGATCTGCGCGTTTCTCTGGACCTACTACGGCTACCCCAACTCCAACTACGAGGGGGTCAACGTGGAGGTCATGCGCTACCGGAACGGGGAGATTATGGCCCGGGACGAGGCCGAAGAGGGCGGTATTCCCGACGTGGACTGCGTGGCGGGGGTGCCGGACTCCGGCCTGCCTCACGCCATCGGCTACGCCAACCGCAGCGGCAAGCCCTTTGCCCGCCCCTTTGTGAAATACACGCCCACCTGGCCGCGCTCCTTTATGCCCTCGGACCAGAAGGTCCGGGACCAGGTGGCGCGGATGAAGCAGATCCCCGTGCCGGAGCTGATTGAGGGAAAGCGGCTGCTCTTTGTGGACGACTCCATCGTCCGGGGCACCCAGCTCGGGGAGACCGTCAGCTTCCTCTACGAGTCCGGCGCATCGGAGGTCCACATGCGCTCGGCCTGCCCGCCCATCATGTACGCCTGCAAATATCTGAATTTCTCCCGGGGCAACAACGACCGGGATCTGCTGGCCCGCCGGATCATCCGCAAGCTGGAGGGCGACGCAGGGGAGGCCAGAATCGCCGAGTACGCCGACGCCAGGACCGAACGGGGACAGTGTCTGCTGAAAACCGTCTGCTCCGAGCTGGGCTTCGACTCATTGCGCTACCAGTCCCTGGACGGGCTTTTAGAGGCCATCGGCATCGACCGGAAAAAAATCTGCACCTACTGCTGGACCGGAGAGGAGTAAATAAGGAACTATGGAACACAAATCGGAATCCCCCTCCTACGCCGCCGCCGGGGTGGACATCCGGGCAGGCTACCGGGGCGTGGAGCTGATGAAAAAGCATGTCGCCCGGACGCTGATCCCCGGCGTGGTGTCCGGCCTGGGCGGCTTCGGCGGCCTGTTCGCCCCCGAGCTGGGCGGCATGGCGGAGCCGCTGCTGGTCAGCGGCACCGACGGCGTGGGTACCAAGCTCCGGATCGCCCAGCTCATGGACAGGCACGATACCGTCGGCATCGACTGCGTGGCCATGTGCGTCAACGACATCGTGTGCTGCGGCGCAAAGCCCCTGTTTTTCCTGGATTACATCGCCATCGGCAAAAACGTGCCCGAAAAGGTGGCGGATCTCGTCTCCGGCGTGGCGGAGGGCTGCGTCCGGGCAGGCTGCGCCCTGATCGGCGGGGAGACGGCGGAGCACCCCGGCGTCATGGCTCCGGAGGATTACGATCTCGCGGGCTTCGCCGTGGGGATCGTGGACAAGCAGGACATCCTGGACCCCGCCGCCGTCGTCCCCGGCGACAGAGTGCTTGCCCTGCCCAGCAGCGGCCTCCACTCCAACGGCTACTCCCTGGTGCGCAAGGTCTTCGACGTGGAGCGCGCCGACCTGGGCGCGACGGTCCCGGAGCTGGGGATGAGCCTGGGGGAGGCGCTTCTCACGCCCACGCGCATCTATGTGAAGCCCGTCCTGGACGCGATCAAGGTCTCCGAGGTACACGGCATCAGCCACATCACCGGCGGCGGCTTCTATGAGAACGTCCCCCGCTGCATCCCCGACGGGCTGTGCGCCCGGCTGGACCGGGCGGCCATCGCCGTCCCGCCCATCTTCCGCCTGCTGCAAGAGCGGGGGAACATCCCGGAGCGGGACATGTTCAATACCTTCAACATGGGCGTGGGCATGGTGCTGCTCGTCTCCGCCGCCACGGCGGACAGGGCGCTGGAGGCCCTGGGACCGGAGGCCCGGGTCATCGGCGAGATCGTCCGGGGAGAGGACAAGGTGGCGTTGTGAGCGGAAAAGCCAACATCGCGGTGCTGGTCTCCGGCGGCGGCACCAATCTCCAGGCCCTGATCGACGCGGAGCAGGCGGGAAAGCTGCCCAGCGGCAAGATAGCGCTGGTGGTCTCCGATCACGCCGGGGCCTATGCCCTGGAGCGGGCGAAAGGGGCCGGCATCCCCCATATCACGCTGCTCCGGCGGGAGCTGGGGGGACAGTCCGGCTTTGAGGCGGCGCTGCAAAACGAATTGGAGGCGCACGGCATCGACCTTGTGATCCTGGCGGGCTTTCTCAGTATCCTCAGCGGGGACTTCACCGCCCGCTGGCCGGAGCGCATTCTGAACGTACACCCCTCTCTGATCCCCTCCTTCTGCGGAAAGGGCTATTACGGCCTCCGGGTCCACGCCGCCGCGCTGGCTCGGGGCGTCAAGGTCACCGGGGCCACCGTGCATTTTGTGAACGAGATCCCCGACGGCGGCAGGATTTTGCTGCAAAAGGCCGTGGAGATTATGCCGGGGGACACCCCGGAGACCCTGCAAAAACGGGTCATGGAGCAGGCCGAGTGGCTGCTGCTCCCTCAGGCGGCGGAGACGGTCTCCGGCGCGATCATGCAAGAGAAAGGCGGAGGCCCTCATCCGTCAGCCGCCTCGCGGGAGACCGGCGGCTGCCACCTTCCCCCAAAGGGGAAGGCAAAAAGGAAAGGTGATTTCCCTCATCCGGCCCTTCGGGCCACCTTCCCCCGAGGGGGAAGGCAAATATGAAAGGCGGGTTAAAATTATGACCGATCTGTTTGCGTATCTGAAAGCGCGCCCCTACCCCGGCCGGGGTATTCTGCTGGGGGCGGCCAGCCCGGCGGAGCAGCCCTGCTCCATTGCGGCCTACTTCATCATGGGCCGCAGCGAGAACAGCCGCAACCGGGTCTTTGAAAAGACGGAGGACGGCATCCGCACCGTGGCAAAGGACAAGAGCCTTGTCACGGACCCCAGCCTCATCATCTACCACCCGGTCCGCCTGGAGGGCACGGATCTGATCGTCACCAACGGCGACCAGACCGACACCGTCCGGGACTATCTGCGGGAGGGCAGGAGCTTTGACGCGGCGCTGCGCACCCGGACCTTTGAGCCGGACGCGCCCAACTACACGCCCCGCATCTCCGGATTGCTGCACCGGCGGGGGGACTACGCCCTGTCCATCCTCAAAACCAGAGAGGGGGACCGGGAGGTCTGCCAGCGGCAGTTTTTTGAGTACGACCACGCCCGCCTGGGTATCGGGCATTTTATCAGCACCTACGAGGGCTTCGGTGCGCCCATTCCCTCTTTCACCGGGGAGCCGGTGGCGGTCGCCCTGCCGGACATCGGCGCGGAGGAGCTGGCGGAGCGCATCTGGGACAGCCTGGACGAAGCCAACCGGGTGAGCCTGTACGTGCGCTATACGAATCTGCGCTCCGGCGAACCGGAGACGGTCATCCTCAACAAATACGGCGGAAGGAGCTGAAAAGACCGTGAAAGAACTGGAACTGAAATACGGCTGCAACCCCAACCAGAAGCCCGCGCGGCTCTATATGCGGGACGGCTCCCGGCTGCCCCTGATCGTGCGCAACGGAAAGCCCGGCTACATCAATTTTCTGGACGCCCTGACCGCCTGGCAGTTGGTGAAGGAACTCAAGGAGGCCACCGGAGTCCCCGCCGCCGCCAGCTTCAAGCACGTCTCCCCGGCGGGAGCCGCTCTGGGCCTGCCCCTGAGCGAGGCCGACCGCAGGGCCTTCTTTGTGGTGGGGGAGGGCGAGCCCAGCCCCATCGCCTGCGCCTACATCCGGGCCAGGGGGGCGGTCCGGCTCTGCTCCTACGGCGACTGGGCAGCCCTCAGCGTGGTCTGCGACGCCGACACGGCAAAC
>JAFTBW010000138.1 GCA_017455015.1 Oscillospiraceae bacterium
CGGTGGTGGGTGAGGCCATCCACCTCCCAGCTACCGGCGATGCACCAACGCCCCTCATCCGTCACGGCCTCGCGTGAGATCGGCCGTGCCACCTTCCCCCGGAGGGGGAAGGATAGGGCGCAGAATTTCCCCTTGGGTGCGGTTCATTCAACTGCACAGGTCGAAAAATTTCTTGACGGGAGGCCGGGCTTCTGCTATAATACGCTGTAGATAAATGGCTTTCACCGGCGCGTTCGCCGCAGGCGGGAAAGTCAGATGATCTATGTTTGTTTTGTGTTCGTATGGGAAATGCCAGAGAGGGAGACCTTTCTGGCATTTTTCTTCCCGGTTTCGCGTTTTTTTATTCACAGCCTCCGTTCGGAACTGTGAACGGGAACGGTCAGCGTTTCCTCAGAAGCTGCCCCTGGGGATAAAGGTGCCGCAGAAGGTTTCCCCCTTGCTCACCGCGCTTTTGTTCTCCACGGTGATATGCGCGGCGGTGCAGCAGTCTCCCACACGGTCGTGGAATTTGCAGTTGCGCACCTCGCAGCCGATGCAGGCGGCCGACGCGGTATTTTCCGGCGTGTTGTTTGTCATTTGGAGTTCCTCCCGGTGTTTGTGTTCCGGCCCAGCGTCCGGTACCTATAGCATTTGACGGAACACAGAAAATATACCTGAGGATACATTGAATAAAACCCCACGCACGCTGCTTTCATCAGTGTATCCCGGAAAGCGAGATCAGATCATGAGCCTGTTTGTCATCGGCGACACCCACTTAAGCCTCGGCTGCAAAAAGCCCATGGACGTGTTCGGCGGGCGCTGGGAGAACTATGTGGAAAAGCTCTCCGCAGGTTTTTCGCGCGTCGGCCCGGAGGACGTGACCGTGCTCTGCGGGGACCTGAGCTGGGGCATGAGTCTGGAGGAGGCCAGAGAAGACTTCCTGTTTCTCCACCGTCTGCCCGGAAAAAAGCTCATCGTCAAGGGAAATCACGACTACTGGTGGACCACCGTGGCGAAGGCGCGGCGCTTCTTCGCGGAAAACGGCATAGACAGCCTGGACTTTCTGCACAACAACTGCCACATCTACGGGGACGCGGCTCTCTGCGGCACCAGGGGTTGGTTCTATGAGGAGGAGCGGGGGGAGCAGCACGACCGGAAGATCCTGGACCGGGAAAAGCAGCGGCTGGAGACCAGCCTGCGCGCTGCGGGGGACCGGGAGAAGCTGGTGTTCCTCCACTACCCGCCCAAGCTGGTAAACTACGAGTGCAGCGAGCTCATCGACCTGATGTGCGCCTACGGGGTGCATCGCTGCTGGTACGGCCACCTCCACTCCGCAGGAAGACGGGCCGCTTTTGAGGGGACGTACCGGGCGATCCGCTTCCGGCTGATTTCGGCGGATCATCTCTCCTTCATCCCGGAAAAAATCCTGTAAAAAACGTGGAAAAGGTTTGCATTTCCGGAGATTATTTGCTATACTGTTATGCGCTGTTTCTACCAGAGAGAATACATCGGGTCCGGGTGAGGGCCTTTGATGGGATAATTAGGAGGAAGATACCCCATGGAAACCAAGAATATCGAGAAAAAAGACGGAAAAGTCAGCTTTCAGGTGGTCGTGGACGCCCAGGCCTTTGAGACGGCTGTGAACAAGGCCTTTCTGAAGAATAAAAAGAGCATTTTTGTCCCCGGCTTCCGGAAGGGCAAGGCCCCCCGCGCCGTGGTGGAGGGCATGTACGGCAAGGATGTGTTCCATGAGGAGGCTGTGAATTCCCTGGCTTTTGAGGCTTATCAGGAGGGTGTGAAGGTCACCGGCGAGAGGACCGTGGGAGATCCCGCCCTGTCCGATTATCAGGTGGAGGCCGACGGCAGCCTGGTCATCAGCTTTGAGGCCGCCCTGTATCCCGAGGCCACGCTGGGCGAGTACAAGGGCCTGAGCGCCTACAAGCCCTCTACGCTCGTTACGGACGCCGAGGTGGATTCTGAGCTGGCCGGCGTGCAGCGCCGCAACGCCCGGATCGTCAGCGTGGACCGCGGCGCAAAGCGCGACGACACCGTCAACATCGACTTTGACGGCTACAAGGACGGCAAGCGCTTTGCCGGCGGCAAGGGCGAGAACCACGACCTGAAGCTGGGCTCCGGCGCGTTCGTGCCCGGCTTCGAGGACCAACTGGAGGGAGCCAAGGCCGGCGACCAGGTGGAGGTCAAGGTCACGTTCCCGGAGAACTACGCCAAGGAGCTGGCCGGGGCGGACGCCGTGTTCAAGGTGAAGGTCAACGAGGTCAAGGAGACCCAGCTTCCCGAGCTGGACGACGAGTTTGCCCAGGACGTGTCCGAGTTCGACACGCTGGAGGAATACAAGGAGAGCCTCCGCAAGGAGCTGCAGGAGAAGAAGCAGGAGCGGGCGGACAACGAGTTCCGGGAGGCGCTGCTGCGCAAGGCCGCCGACAACCTGACCGTGGAGATCCCCGACGCCATGGTGGAGCGCCGCGTCAGCGACGAGATGGAGGAGCTGTCCCGCCGCTGCGCCATGCAGGGCTACACGCTCCAGACCTATTTCCAGAGCATGGGGATGAACGAGCAGCTCTACCGCAGCATCATGCGGCCCAACCTCACCACCCAGATCCGCGTGGAGCTGACCCTGGAGAAGATCGCCGAGGCGGAAAACATCACCGTCACCGAGGACGAGATCGCCGCCGAGTACAAGAAGATGGCCGAGAACTACGGCATGGAAGAGGACAAGGTGCGCGAGATCGTCTCTGCCGAGATCGTGGAGCGGGATCTGAAGCTGCAAAAGGCCGGAGACGTCGTGTTCTCCGCCGGCGTGGCCACCGACAAGCCCGAGACCGAAGAGGAGAAGCCCGCCGGGGAGGAAAAAGCCGCGGAGGAAGAAAAGCCCGCAGGGGAGGAGAAGCCCGCGGAGGAAGAAAAGCCCGCGGAGGAGCCCGCCCCTGCGAAAAAGCCCGCCCGGAAGCGCAGCACCAAGGCCAAGGCCGCCCCGGAGGAGAAGAAAGCGGAGGAATAAAATCCCGGCGGTCGGGATAGGCTTTAGGAAACGCTGAATCAATCCCCGCACGCGTTTGGCGGCAATTTTTGCTACCTGAGCGGTTTGGATAGCTGCACCCACGGAAAAATCCGCACCCTATCCCTCCCCCTGATGGGGGAAGGTGACACGGCGCAAAGCGACGTGACGGGTGAGGGGCGTGGGGTGCATCGCCGGAAGCGCGGAGGCGGATGGCCTCACCCACCACCGGCCCGTTGGGCCGGCGGTCCCCCCTCCCCCTTGAGGGGGAGGGATAAGGCGCGATGCTTTTCACAGCGCTTTCTTTGCAGTGGCGGAGTTCGGATACCTGAAATACTTGAAACGGAGGATTCAAACATGAGCCTTGTACCCTATGTGGTGGAACAGACCTCCCGGGGGGAGCGTTCCTACGATATTTTTTCCCGTTTGCTGAATGACCGCATTGTCATGCTGTCTGAGGAGGTCAACGACACCACCGCCTCCCTGGTCGTGGCCCAGCTTCTGTATCTGGAAGCCCAGGACCCGGACAAGGACATTCAGTTTTATATCAATTCTCCGGGCGGCTCCGTCACCAGCGGCTTTGCCATTTATGACACCATGCAGTATATCAAGTGCGACGTCTCCACGATCTGTATCGGCATGGCCGCCAGCATGGGCGCGTTCCTGCTGTCCAGCGGCGCCAAGGGCAAGCGCATCGCCCTGCCCAACGCGGAGATCATGATCCATCAGCCCCTGGGCGGGTACCAGGGCCAGGCCACGGACATTGAGATCCACGCCCAGCAGATCCTGAAGATCAAGGATAAGCTGACGAAGATCCTGGCGGAAAACACCGGCAAGGATGTGGACACCGTGCGCTTAGACTGCGAGCGGGACAACTACATGTCCGCCCAGGAGGCCCTGGACTACGGTATCATCGACAAGGTCATCTTCAAGAGATAAAGGACTGGAACTGAATTTATGGCGAGAACAGATGTGACGAAAGCGATCCGCTGTTCCTTTTGCGGCAAGGCACAGCATGAGGTGGTGCGGATGATCGCCGGCAACGGCGCATATATCTGCGATAGCTGCGTCCGCCTGTGCATGGGGATGGTGACCGGCGGAGAGGAACCCCTGTTTGACGACGCAAACGGCACGGGGCTCTCCTTCCGGGACCTGCCAAAGCCTGCGGAGATCCGGCGGGTGCTGGACGACTACATCGTGGGCCAGGAGCAGGCCAAGATCGCCCTGAGCGTGGCGGTATACAACCACTATAAGCGCATCTATTTCGGCGGCGGAGACCGGGATGTGCAGCTCCAGAAGAGCAACATTCTGCTCATCGGGCCCACCGGCAGCGGAAAGACCCTCTTTGCCCAGACCCTGGCACGGATGCTGAACGTCCCATTTGCCATCGCGGACGCCACCACCCTGACGGAGGCGGGCTATGTGGGCGAGGATGTGGAGAACATCCTGCTCCGGCTGCTGCAGGCCGCGGACTTTGATGTGGAGCGCGCCCAAAAGGGCATCATCTACATCGACGAGCTGGACAAAATTTCCCGGAAGAGCGAGAACACCTCCATCACCCGGGACGTGTCCGGCGAGGGCGTGCAGCAGGCGCTTCTGAAGATTCTGGAGGGCACGCTGGCCGCAGTCCCTCCCCAGGGGGGGCGGAAGCACCCGCACCAGGATTTTATCCACATCGACACCACCAACATCATGTTCATCTGCGGCGGCGCGTTTGACGGCATCGAAAAGATCATCGAGCAGCGCCTGGACAAGAAGACCATGGGCTTCGGCGCGGACATCCGCAGCAGCAAGGAGCGCAACGTGGGCGAGACCCTGGCCCACGTGCAGCAGCATGATCTGCTGCGCTTCGGCATCATCCCCGAGCTGATCGGCCGTCTTCCGGTCATCACGCCGCTCACCTCCCTGGGCCGGGAGGATCTGGTGCGCATCCTGACGGAGCCGAAGAACGCCCTGACAAAGCAATACAAGGCCCTGATGGAGATGGACGACGTGGAGCTGGTCTACGAGGACGCCGCGCTGGGCGCCATCGCAGACAAGGCCATCGACATGGAAATCGGCGCGCGCGGCCTGCGGAGCGTGATGGAAAAAACCATGACCCGCGTGATGTACGAGGTGCCCTCCGACCCCACGATCCGGAAAGTGGTGGTGACGGAGGACTGCATCCGCAACGGCACGGAGCCGGAAATATTCAGAGAGTAATATGAAAGGAAACGCTGAATCAATCCCCGCGCACGCTTGTCGGCAAATTTTGCGCCTCGAAGCGGTATGCGCGCCCACCGCTTTGCGGCGGGTCCCCTCGCGCAAGAGTGTTGCAAAAACCTTGAAATACACAAAGTATTCCTGCGGTTTTTGCGCCTTGGCGGACACAAAATTTGCTCGCCAATCGCACACGTTGATTGAATCAGCGCTTCCTGAAACACGAAAGCCGGCGGCGGGACATCCCTCCCACCGCCGGTTTTATACCAACGCACGGAGCGGTAAAACTGCTGATTTATCGCTTATGAGTATACCAAAGGGGGGAATGAAATGGAAGAGCTGATCCCTGAGAGAGATGTGGACGAGTCCGCGCCGCTGCCCCTGCTGCCCTTGCAGGATGTGACCGCGTTCCCGGGCGTGATCCTGAACTTTGAGGTGGAGCAGCCCATCAGCGTCGCCGCCTTGAACGCTGCCATCAGCGCCGGTACGGACGTGCTGCTGCTGACCCAGCGGGACGCGGAAAAGGCCGTCCCCGGCGCGGAGGATTTCTATTCCATGGGGACCGTCTGTTCCGTTCGCCAGATCCTGCGGCTGCCGGGCGGCGTCGTGCGCGCCATGGTCCAGGGGGAGTACCGGGCCAGGGTCCGCCGGATCAACGAGTCCGCGCCCTGCTATACCGCCGAGGTGGAGCGGGTGGAGACCCTGCCCATCCGGGTGTCCGACGAGCGGCGGGAGGCCATGATCCGGCACTGCATCGGCCTGTTTGAGGAGTACGCCGCCGGAGCGGGACTCATGGTTCCGGAGCGCTTTCTGCGGATGATCGGCGCGGACGACGTGGGAAGGGTGGCGGATTTTGTCGCCCAGCACGTCATCAGCGACGCAAAGGCCAAGCAGCAGGCCCTGGAGGAGCTGCGCCCGGCCAAGCGCATGGAGATGGTCTGCCGTCTGGTGCGCCAGGAGATCAACATCCAGACCCTGGAGCGGGGGCTGGCGGAGGACACCCGGCAGGAGATGGACAAGGCCCAGCGGGACTACTATCTGCGGGAGCAGATGAAGCTGATCCGCCAGGAGCTGGGAGACGCCGACCCGGACGGTCCGGACGAGCTGGACGAGTACCGCTACCGCATCTCCAGCCTGCATCTGCCGGAGGAGATCGAGGAAAAGCTGCTCAAGGAGGTGGACCGGCTGGGCCGGCAGTCCTACGGCAGCGGGGAGAGCAGCGTGCTGCGCAACTACCTGGACGTCTGCCTGGAGATGCCCTGGAACGAGAGAACAAAGGATACCGTGGACGTAAAGAAAGCCCGAAAGTGCCTGGACGAGGACCACTATGGCTTGGAAAAGGTCAAGGACCGGATCATCGAGTTTCTGGCGGTGCGGCAGCTCGCGCCGGAGGTCAAGGGGGGCGTGCTGTGTTTGGTGGGGCCTCCCGGCGTGGGCAAGACCAGCGTGGCCATGTCCATCGCCCGCGCCACGGGGCGGAAGCTCTGCCGCATCTCCCTGGGCGGCGTCCACGACGAGGCGGAGATCCGCGGCCACCGGAAGACCTATGTGGGGGCCATGCCGGGGCGCATCGCCGCCGCGCTCCGGACCGCCGGGAGCATGAACCCCGTCATGGTCCTGGACGAGATCGACAAGCTGGGCAGCGACTACCGGGGCGACCCCTCCGCGGCGCTGCTGGAGGCCCTGGACGGGGAGCAGAACACCGCGTTCCGGGACCACTATCTGGAAATCCCCCTGGACCTGAGCGGCGTGCTGTTCATCACCACCGCCAACACCTCGGACACCATCCCCCGGGCGCTGCTGGACCGGATGGAGGTCATCCGCCTGGACAGCTACACCGACGAGGAAAAGCTGCAAATCGCAAAGGACCACCTGCTGCCCAAGCAGCGGAAAAAACACGGCCTGAGCGCCGTGAAGCTCAAGGTCAGCGACGACGCCATCCGGGAGATCATCGCGGACTACACCCGGGAGAGCGGCGTCCGGGTGCTGGAACGGGAGCTCGCGGCGCTGTGCCGCAAGACCGCCAGGGCCATCGCCGAGGGGGAGCGCAAGAGCGTGTCCGTCCGCTCCGGCCAGCTTGCCAAATACCTGGGACCGGCCAAGTACAAGGACAGCCGGATGTACCCAAAGGACGAGGTGGGCCTGGTGCGCGGCCTGGCCTGGACGAGCGTGGGCGGCGAGGTGCTGGACGTGGAGGTCAATGTCATGCCCGGCGCAGGAAAGCTGGAGCTCACAGGCAATCTGGGCGACGTGATGAAGGAGTCCGCCAAGGCGGCCGTCAGCTATATCCGCACCCGCTGCACCCCCCTGGGTATCGACCCGGAGTTTTACAAGAACCGGGACATCCACATCCACTTCCCCGAGGGGGCGGTGCCCAAGGACGGCCCCAGCGCGGGCATCACCATCACCATCGCCGTCATCTCCGCCCTCACCGGCATCCCGGTACATCGGGACATCGCCATGACCGGGGAAATCAGCCTCCGGGGCAGGGTCATGCCCATCGGCGGGCTGAAGGAGAAGACCATGGCCGCGCTGCGCACGGGCATCCACACGGTCATCATCCCGGCGGAGAATGAAAAGGACCTGGAGGAGATCGACCCCCTGGTGCGCAAGGCCCTGAACTTTATCACCACGGACCACGTGGACAAGGTGCTGAGTACCGCCCTGGTCCGCGCGCCGGCGCCGCTGCCCGAGGAAAAGACCGCCCCGGCGGAGCAGTCGGACCAGGAGCCCGCGGCCGCCGCGTCCGGGAGCGTGGAAGCATGAATCTGCAAAACGTGAGCTTTGTCCGCTCCGCCGGCCGCCCCTCGGACTTTATCCGGGACGGGCGTCCCGCCATCGTGTTCTCCGGGAAGAGCAACGTGGGCAAGAGCTCCGTCATCAACCGGCTATTAAACCGCAAAAATTTTGCCCGCGTCGGCTCCCAGCCGGGGAAGACGGTCCACATCAACTACTTCCTGGTGGACGGCAGCGCGTACTTTGTGGACCTGCCGGGCTACGGCTACGCCAAGGTCTCCAAGGCGGAGCGGGACCGCTGGGGAGCGCTGATGGAACGCTTCTTCGCCGATCCCGACAATCTGAGCCTGGGCGTCATGATCGTGGACGGGCGGCACAAGCCCACCGCCGACGATGTAACCATGGCCGGGTGGTTCCTGGGAACGGGCTGCCCCCTGGCGGTGGCGGCGAACAAGACCGACAAGGTAAAAAAGAGCGAGCTTGCCGGCAATCTGGCGCTGATCCGCGCCACCCTGTCCCTGCCGGAGACGGTGCCGGTGATCCCGTTTTCAGCGGAAAAGGGGACCGGACGGGAGGCGCTGCTGGCGGAGCTGGAAAAATACTGGTAAGGAGGGAACGCCGTGCCGCAGTTGTGCGATCTGCACACCCACTCCACCGCCTCCGACGGGCAGTATGCCCCGGCGGAGCTGGCGCGGCTGGTCCGCTCCGCCGGGGCGGAGATTTGGGCGCTGACGGACCACGACACGCTGGACGGCCTTGCGGAGGCCGGCGCGGCGGGGACCGCCTTGGGCCTGTGGGTGCTGCCGGGCATCGAGCTGAGCGCCCGGGAGTACCCGGCCCTTCACCTGCTGGGCTACGGCTTTTCCCCGGCGGACGCCGGGCTGCGCGCTCTCTGCGCCCGGCTGCGGGAGGGCAGGGGGGCGCGAAGGTTCCGCATCCTCGACTACCTGCGGGAAAAGGGCGTCGTCCTGGATTTGGCGGAGCTGGAGGCAATGGCCGGGGGCAGTAATGTGGCAAGGCCCCACTTTGCCAGAGCCATGGCGGAGAGAGGTTATGTATCCGGCGTGCGCGAAGCCTTTGACCGGTATCTGGACACCCCGGAGTTCCACGCCCGGATCGAGCGTGAAAAGCCGGAGGCCAGGGAGTGCCTGGACACCCTCCACGCCGCCGGGGGCTGGGTCTCCATGGCCCACCCCTACCAGACGGGTCTGGCGGGGGAGGAGCTGGAGGCTCTGGTTTGCCGGCTCAGGGGCTGGGGCCTGGACGCCATTGAGTGCTTTTACCCCCGCCACAGCCCGGAGCAGACGGAGGAATACCTGACCCTGGCGCAGCGCTATGGCCTTCGCGTCACCGGGGGCAGCGATTTTCACGGCGAGAAAGTCAAGCCGGACATCGCCGTCACGCCCTATGAGCTGGAGCTTTTTTGATCTATACTCACGATCAAATATTGCTTCAACATTCCCCTCGTTGCCTCGCAGAGTTCCGCGCCGCAGCGTTTCACGGAGCGATAAAATTGCAAATTTTATCGCTCGTGAGTATAAAACCCCCAAACTCCCTCCGGAGCAGGTCCGGAGGGAGCTTGGGGGTTGGAGGCTTTCGGGCCGTTTCAGCTTTCGAGATAACTGAGCAGCAGCTCCTGGAGCAGCTCGTCCCGGTCGATGCGGGTGATCAGGCTCCTGGCGCCGTTGTAATTGGTGATGTAAGTGGGGTCCTCGGTAAGTACGTAGCCTACAAGCTGGTTGATGGGATTGTACCCCTTGACAAGCAGGGCATTGTAGACGGAGGACAGCACTTCCTTGATCTCCGTCTTGCTGTCGATGGCCGCAAAGCGGATGGTAGCGTCTTCCATAGATTTTGTCCCCCTTTTCCGTGGGCGCATCTTGCGCCCGAAAATTTAACATCCCTATTATATCAAAAAAACCCGGCGTGTAAAGCGGTAGAATATTACGTTTCCGTTACATTTTCAAACAAAAGAGGCGAAACCTTGCGCAGATGCCGGCGGTCTGCCGCGCCGGACGGGACGCGGACGTATAAAACGCCCGCCGGACGGGAAAGCTTGTTGCGAGGTGATTGAATATGACTCCGAAAGAGATCCTCTATGTGGAGGACGCATTGGGTCACGCCCAGTTTCTGACCCAGCAGAGCCAGGCCGCGGTGAACATGCTGCAGGACGCCGCGCTGAAACAGAAGGCGCAGCAGCTTGTGGACAGGAACCGGCAGATTTTCCGCCAGTTCTATTCCCTGGTGTAAGGAGGAAGACAGATGGACGACAGACAGATCATGGAGAATATCCTCCTGACCACAAAGGGAGCCTGCGACCTGTACCTGCACGGCAGCATCGAGTCCGCCACCGGCAACGTGCACCAGGTCTTTACCACCGCGCTGAACAACACGCTGACCATGCAGGATGAGATCTACAAGCAGATGGCCGCCAAGGGCTGGTATCCCAGCGAGCAGGCCACCCAGCAGCAGATCACCCAGGTGCGTCAGAAGTACGCCTCCGCGCAGATGTGACACAGAGCCTGAATCCTCGCTTCGGCACAGAAAAAGCCCCTTTCCGGGAACATGCTCTCGGAAAGGGGCTTTTCCGCGACGCCGTATACCGGCATGCCCCGTCAGGGAAACGCTGAATAAATCGCCGCACGCATCTTGCCGGCATTTTTTCCGCCTGATTTTGTCTCGAAATCTTGAAATACACAAAGTATTCCTGCGATTTCTCGCCTTCATCAGGCGAAAAAACTGCTCGGCAATCTGCGCA
>JAFTBW010000139.1 GCA_017455015.1 Oscillospiraceae bacterium
AGGCCATCCACCTCCCAGCCCTCCGGCGATGCACCAACGCCCCTCATCCGTCACGGCCTCGCGGGAGATCGGCCGTGCCACCTTCCCCCGGAGGGGGAAGGATAGGGCGCAGGATTTCCCCTTGGGTGCGGTTCATTCAACTGCACAGGTCGAACTTTTTTCAAAATCGCGAAACAGAAACGCAAAAAAGGGCGGAGGGGGCTTCTTCCCTCCGCCTAAAGTGATCTGTCTCGCCCTATTTGATTCTCAAACCGCCCAGTAGGCGGCGGAGCGGACAAAGCGTTCCTCCAGGGGCGTGACCAGAATACCGTCCTCCCCGCCCCGGGTCGTCACCAGCAGGCAGCGGTACTCCTCTCCCTCGGAGCAGAGATGCCCGTAGTCCTCGATGAACTGCCGGTCCGCGTACAGATCGGTGATAAAGTTCTCATAGTCGATCCGCAGCAGATAGATCCGCTTGACCACCGCATAGGGGCGCTCCTCCTCCGGACGGTGGGGCCGCCGCAGGTCCGCAAGGCTCTCCGGCCTGTACACAAAATACGCCCTGCCTTTTACGCTCATACACTCCCCTTTCCATCGTTTCGGACGGCTATTTCCTGCCGGTCACTCCTCCTCGCGGGGGATGAACCACAGGTCCATGTCCACAGGACCCTCGACGCCCGCCACGCTCCCGGCAGCGTCATACTGCCACAGCTCGTGGGCGTAGTAAAAATCCGGGTAGCTGCCCGTGGAGCCGATCCACAGGGAGCAGTCCTGGAAGCGGCTGAGATCATAGCTGAAATAGCCCAGGTTCCGATAGGCATAGATCCCCGGCCGGTACCCGGCCTGCCGGATCACCTCGCAGAAGACAAGGGCGCAGTCGGTGAGCACGTCCCCCCGGATGCCGTCGGTCCGGGCGGCCTCAATGCCGATGTCCTCCCAGTCGTAGTAGACGGGCATGGTGACGGATTCCTTGGAGTAGTCCTCCAGCAGATTCAGGAGAAAGGCCGCCTCGTCCCTGGCCTCCTCCGCCGTGGTGGCCTGGGAGAAGAAGTAGACGCCCACGTCCAGGCCGTTGTCCGTCGCGCCCTTCATGTTCTCCTGAAAGTACAGGTCCCGGCGCATGGTGCCCGATTCGCCGTAGCCCCGGTAGCCCGCCCGCAGGATGGCAAATTCGATCCCGTCCGCCGCCGCCGCGGCCCAGTCGATCCGGCCCTGGTGCTCGCTGACATCCACGCCCCGCTTCGCGGTAAAAGCGCTGCCGGTGTACTCCATGCCGTCCCCGAAGTCCCCGGCCGTCAGGGGATTGACCGGAACTCCCTCCAGCTTTGTGACCCACATCTTGGTGCCGAAGCCGCTCTCCACCTGCACCATGCCCTCGTAGGGGTCCGCCGTCTCCACCGGGGTGTTGGTCCCGCCGCAGCCGACCAGGAGCAGCGCGGCCAGCACAGCCGCGGCTTTCTTTCTCTCGCCCATATCCGCACCCGTTTTTCCCAGACCCCCGCTGCGCCGGCGCGGCGAAACGGGCAGTCTGTTTTATTTCTGAATAGGTAATTTTAGCGCGGAATTGCATCCGGTTTGTAAGCTTGGGAACTGCCTCCCGGCAGCGGGCATAGTTCTATCCTATCCGGCATCAGCCGGGAATATGCGGGGAGCGCGGCCAAATCCGAAAACAGTTCCCGCTCGCCGGGAAGATTATACCCGATATATCGGGAATATTCAAGCCCTGTTTTGTAAATTATAATGGAAACCACTGCGAGGTGGTTTGCGTTGATCAGCTACGACCCTCTGTGGGAGACCATGAAGCGCAAGGGCGTCAGCACCTATTCCCTCATCAAGGACCATGCTTTCAGCCGGGGTACGCTGGACTCCCTGAAGCATGGCCGCAATATTTCGACGGCAACCCTGAACGACCTTTGCAACATCCTTTCCTGTGAGGTTCAGGAGGTTCTCCGCCATATACCGGACAAGCAATAGCGGACGCAATGCAGATATCCTGATGCATTGCGCCTGTTTTTTGCCTTTTTTGGATTTTTTCCTGCGGATTCAAATATTATGGCGCATCCGGGGCATACTGAGCGTATGTCTGAACATGCGCTGTTTTCGCGGCTCCGGCAGGGTCCGCCCCCGCCCCCTCCTGGCCGGAGCCGCCCCTCCGGGGTGCTGCCGGAGGATTTGGAGGACCTCTTTTCCGACTGCGGGGACTTTGAGCGCCGGGAGGTGCTGGCGGGGGGCGAGGAGAGCAGGCCGGTCCGGGTGTTCTGGCTGGACGGCCTCACCTCCGGCAAGGACGTGTCCGAGGACGTGCTCCGGCCTCTGACCCAGCCCGGGCGCTTCGCCGGGGCGGGCCATCTGCAGGAGGCCATCCGGGCCGGGGGCGTCTGGGCCTGCGCCTGCCGCCTCCGGGATACGGCGGAGGAGACCGCCGCCGACCTGCTCCGGGGCTGCTGCGCCCTCGTGTTCCCCGCGGGGGGACAGGCCGTGACCTTTGAGGTCAAGAGCCAGGACAAGCGGGCGGTGAGCCAGCCCACGGTGGAAAAGACCCTCAAGGGGGCCAAGGACGCCTTTACCGAGGTGCTGCGGGTGAACACCACCCTGATCCGCCGGCGGCTGCGCACCCCGGACGCCAAGCTGGTGCAGACCACCGTGGGCCGGCGCAGCGGCACCGACGTGGCGGTCCTGTATATCGACGGCATCGCGGACCCGTCCCTGGTAGCGCAGGTGCGGCGGCGGCTGGACGCCATCGACGTGGACGGCCTCACCGCAGCCGGAAACCTCGAGCAGTATATCACGGACCGGCCAAGGTCCCTGTTCCCCCAGCTTCTGCACACCGAGCGGCCCGACCGCTTCGCCGCCGAGCTGCTGGCGGGGAGAGTGGGATTGCTGGCGGACGGCCTGCCCCTGGGATTTCTGCTGCCGGGTACGCTGGTGGCGTTCCTCCGGGTGGCGGAGGACCGGGGACAGAACTGGGCCGTGGCGAGCCTGCTGCTTTTGCTCCGGTGGCTCAGCCTGGGGGTGAGCCTGCTGCTGCCGGCCCTGTTCACCGCCATGGCGGTTTACCACCCGGAGATGATCCCCACCCGGCTGCTGCTCAGCATGGTGGAGGCCAAGCAGTCGGTGCCCTTCGCCCTGGAGACGGAGCTTCTGGCCATGCTTCTGGCCTTTGAGCTGCTGATGGAGGCGGGGCTGCGGCTGCCGGACCCGGTGGGGGACACGGTGAGCATCATCGGCGGCCTGATCGTGGGGCAGAGCGCGGTGGAGGCCAAAATCGTGTCCCCGGTGAGCCTGATCGTGGTGGCCGCTGCGGCCATCTGCGGCTTCACTCAGCCCAGCCGGGACCTGGGGGCGGCGCTGCGGCTGCTGCGCTTCGGTCTGGTGCTGCTGGCCTCCGCCCTGGGACTGGTGGGCGTCATGGCGGGGGCTGCGGGGCTGGTCTGGTATCTCTGCACCATGGACGTTTTCGGGCGGTCCTATCTCGCGCCTCTGACGGAGGGCGGACTGCGGGAGGTCCTGCGGGCGCTGCTGCGGCTGCCCCTGCCCGCGGAAAAATACCGGGAGCGCGCCCTGCGCACCCGTGACAGGAGGGCGCAGGCGTGAACGGACAGGCGGGATTTCCCGGAGGGCATTTCCCTCCCCCGAAGGGGGAAAAGCCGCATGCCAATCAAAAGAGAGCTGTTTTTTCCTCTTTCAGGGGAGAAAACAGCGCGCTCCCAAACAGATGCGGGGCGGGCGTGCTGTCTGCGGCGCTTGCCCTGTCCCTGCTGCTCGGCGGCTGCGGCCTTGTGCGCGACCGGCACGCCCTGGAACAGCTCCGCCCGGCGGAGACGCTGGGCTATGACCGGCTCCCGGACGGGACGGTGCTGCTGTCCGCCGCCGTAGGCGCGCCGGAGGATGAGACGCTGACGCTGACGGGAACCGGGCAGGACCTGCGCAAAGCCATGGAGGCGCTGAAGCAGGCGCTGGGCGAGGGGGAGCTGTTCCTCCCCAATATCCGCTATGTGCTCTGCGGCGAAGCCGCGGCGCGGGAGGGCCTGGGGGAGCTGCTGGACTATGTGCTGCGGGATGAGGGCCTGGGGCTGGGCATGGAGCTGCTGCTGCTCCGGGGGACTGCGGCGGACACCGTGACGGCGGAGGACCCGGCGGTGAGCGAGGCCCTCCGCGCCGCCCTGGCGGGGCTCCCCGACGATCGTTTCCGCTCCTCCTTCCGGGAGACCGTCCTGCGGCTGCGGGAGGACGGAGCCGCCCCGGTGCGGCTGCTGGAGGTGCGGCGGGAGGGGGACGCCGCCGCGCTCGTCTGCGTGGGCTTGGGCATCCTCCGGGACGGGGCGCTGGCCGGGACCGTCACGGGACACGCCGCCGAGGCGGCGGAGGCCCTGCTGGGCTGCAGCGCGGACGCGGTACGCAGGCTCGGCGGGCAGTCCCTGGCCTGTACCCTGTCCCCCTGCGTGTTTCAGACGGAACCGGAGGGCGTCCGGGTGACCGTCCGGGTCCGGGTCACATCCCAGACGGGGGAGAGCGGACGCGGCGCGGCGGAGCGCGCCCTGCAAGATGCGGTGGAGCGGGAGACGGCGGAGGTACTTCGGCTGTCGCAGGAGCTGGGGGCGGACTGGCTGGGCCTGGGCCGCGCCCTCCGGCGGGAGGCCGGGGCGGACCCGGAGACGTGGCTGTCAGGGCTGGACGTTTCCGTCACGGCGAAGATCGAATGGGAGAGCGAGGACGATACGCAGTGAGTGAGGCTTTCAGACAACCGGACCGGGTAAGTCCCCGGCAGTTCACCGCCGCCGCTTTCGTGGGACTGCTCTCCCCCCTGCTGCGGCGCTTTCCCCGGACGCTGGCGGAGCGGGCGGGGCGGGGGGCCTGGCTGACGCCGCTGCTTGCTCTGCCGGTTCTGGCGCTGCTCTGGGCGCTGACATTCCTGCTCTGGCGGAAAAACGGGGGCCGGAGCTGGCCGGAGCTGCTGCAGCGCGCCCTGGGGGACCGGCTTGGGCGGGGCGTCTCGCTCCTGCACGCCCTGTGGCTGGCTCTCTACGCCGGCTTCCTCCTGCGCTCCGGGGCGCTGCGCTTTCAGGGGACGGTGTACCCCGGCGCGCCTGCCTGGGCTTTCGCCGTCTGCGGCGCTGCCCTCTGCGGCCTGGCGGCGTCCGGCTCTTTCCGGGACGTCGCCCGCAGCGC
>JAFTBW010000140.1 GCA_017455015.1 Oscillospiraceae bacterium
CGGTGGTGGGTGAGGCCATCCACCTCCCAGCTACCGGCGATGCACCAACGCCCCTCATCCGTCACGGCCTCGCGTGAGATCGGCCGTGCCACCTTCCCCCGGAGGGGGAAGGATAGGGCGCAGAATTTCCCCTTGGGTGCGCGGTTCATTCAACTGCACAGGTCGAAGAATTTCTGTTCTGGCTCATCGAGAAAACAAGCTTATGAAAAGCAGGATACCCACATTCAGATAACCGTTCAGTTTCGGTTTTCCTCTCCCAAAAGGAGGGGAAAACCGAAAAACCTGTATTATCTTGCGTTCTAACCCCGAGGGGAATTCGGCCCGTTCAGATCAGGCCCTCTGCGCGCATCAGCTCCAGCAGATGTGCCTTGTGGGCGTCCTCGATAGGCGTCAGGGGCATGCGCAGGTAGTTTTCACAGAAGCCCAGCTCGGCCATCGCCGCCTTGACGGGGATGGGGTTCACCTCGCTGAACAGGGCGCGGATCAGGGGCAGATAATGGAGCTGCATCTTTGCCGCCTCCGCCGTCTTGCCCTCCAGGTACAGGTGGCACATGGCGCTGGTCTCCGCCGGCAGCAGATTGCTCAGCACGGAGATGACTCCCTTCCCCCCCAGGGACATGATCGGGACGGTCTGGTCGTCGTTGCCGGAGTACAGGTCCAGCCTCCCTTCGGTCAGGGCGGCGGTGTCGGCGATCTTTGAGATGTCGCTGTTTGCCTCCTTGATGCCCCAGATGTTGCCGTGACCGGCCAGGGCGGCGTAGGTGGCCGGTTCGATGTTCACCCCGGTGCGGGAGGGCACGTTGTACAGGATCAGGGGCTTCGTGGCCGCGTCCGCGATCATGGAGTACATCTTCACCAATCCGGCCTGTGTGGCCTTCACATAGTAGGGCGTGACCACCAGCAGGGCGTCCGCTCCGCTCTCGCAGGCGGAGCGGCTCAGGCCGATGGCGTAGCTGGTGTCGTTGGAGCCGGTGCCGGCGATCATGGGCACCCGCCCCGCAATGCGCTCGGCGCTGTAGCGCAGCACCTCCCGGTGCTCGCTGTCGCTGAGGGTCTTCCCCTCGCCGGTGCTCCCCGCGATCACCAGGGCGTCGATGCCCTTTTCGATCTGCCAGTCGATGAGCCGCCCCAGAGCGGCATAGTCCACTCCCTCCGGGGTCGTGGGCGTGATGAGCGCCGTGGCCGCCCCTTCAAAAATCGGTTTTCTGTCCATTGCCTTTTTGCTTGCCTCCTCCGGTTGCCCGGTTCGTTTTCAATTCTTCACTTTGCCGGATACATCCTCCCCCGAACGGGGGAGGATGTATTCCGTATTCCATTTTTTCAGGTTCTCCGCCGTCAGTACTCGTAAACGCCGCCGCCGATGAACTCGCGGATCATGGCGTCGGGGGCCACCAGTTCCTCGTCGATGACGCCGAAGAGCTGCAGGGCGGGCAGCACCTTGCGCAGATTCTCGAAGCGCTCAATGCCCGCAGGCACGGACTGGAACAGCTTTGTGGCGACCTCGTTGAACACCGCCGGCTCGTAGGCAAAGGAGGAATCGAAGCGGAAGTCCGCCTTTTTCTTAAAGGGCGTGATGTATTGCTTTTCCCCCCGGAGCACGGTGCCCCACATGCGCATGGTGGTCTGGGGGTCCGCCCCCCGGAACTTGTGGTCCCGCACCATGCGGCGCACCAGACGGAACCAGTAGCGCTTGAACACCACACGCCCCTCAAACTCCACGTCGCTGCGGGCGCTGATGTAGAGCTTGAACGCCTCGGGATGTACGTCGGTGATCATGTCGTTCAGCGCGTGGATGCCCTCGAAGACCACCATTTCGTCCTTGCCCAGCTTGATGGATTTGCCGGGCTCCTGGATGCGCATCTGCCGGGAGAACTCGTACTTTGGCACATAGATGCGCTCGCCCCGGCTGAGCATGGTGAAATGCCGGTTCAGAAGATCCATATCCAGGCACAAGGGACTCTCCAGGTCCATGTCCCCCTCCGGCGTCCGGGGGACGGTCTCGTGGTCGATGGTGTTGAAATAGTCGTCCATGCCCACGTGGTGGGTCCGGACGCCCCGGCGCTCCAGCTCCTCGGCGATCTTCATGCTGGTGGTGGTTTTGCCGCTGCCGCTGGGCCCCGAGAGCAGGATGATGGGACTCTGGCTGAGGTTGTTCAGGATCATCTCCGCCGCCTCCTGGATCTCCTGCGCGTAGCGGGCGTCGCACTCCTCCAGAAAGCCGGCGGGATCGGCCACCGTCTTGAAGTTGATGTCAGTCAGTGAATAACTCATGGTCGTAAAACTCCTTTATCCGTTTTTTCTCCCCGCAGACTTTTTGGATGCCGTCGATGTATTCCCTGGGGTACTTCGGGGCGAAGACCCGTTCCAGCCTCTCCCCGCCGGCGGACAGCTTGGTAGAGGCCCCCGCGCCCATGGCGATCACGCCCCGAAGCTCCTCCATGATGACAATGTTGTACAGATTCTCCGTCCCCGGCAGACACCAGCCCACGTTTTCCAGCCCGCCGGCCATGAACTTCTGCCGGTAGAGGTAGTAGGGCTTATATCCCCGCTCCCCCAGAGCCAAAGCGGAACCGTCCACCATCTGCGTGACCTCCTCCGCCGTGGGCAGCCCGGTCCCCTCCAAAGTGATCCGGCTCCCCTTTTTCAGCGCCAGGGTGTGGACGGTCACGTTCTCCGGCCCCAGAGCCAGCACCCGCTCCACGCTGTCCCGGAACCCCTCCGGCGTGTCCTCCGGCAGCCCGGCGATCAGGTCCATGTTCACCTGAAAGTCCCCGGCGGCCCGGACCAGCTCCATGGCCTTTTCCACGTCGGATGCCGTGTGTTTTCGTCCGATGGCCCGCAGCACCCGGTCCGACATGGTCTGGGGGTTCACGCTGACCCTGGTGACCCCATGGGCGCGCAGCACCGCCAGCTTTTCCGCCGTTACCGTGTCCGGCCGTCCGGCCTCCACGGTGAACTCGCCGCAGGCGCCGAGGTCAAAGGCCCGCTCCACGCTTGTGCACAGCCGGTCGAGCTGCGCCGGGGACAGGGTGGTGGGCGTGCCGCCCCCGAAGTAAATTGCCCGGACACGCAGTCCTGTCTCCCGCACCGCAGCCGCCGTGGCGGCGATGTCCTGTTCCAGCGCGTCCAGAAACGGCTCCATCAGGGCAAAGGACTTCTCCACGGACTGGCTGACAAAGCTGCAATAGGCACACCGGCTGGGGCAGAAAGGGATGCCCACATAGAGGCAGACGCCGGTCCGCTCCAGGCCCGCCTCCGCCGCGGCGGCCGCCCGCGCCGCGTCCAGACACAGCGCTGCTTTCCCCGGCGAGACGTCGTACCGCTCCCGGAAGGTCCGGAGGGCCTGCCGCTCCGTTTTTCCCTCCGCCAGCAGGCCGCGCATGAGCTTGGCCGGCCGGATGCCGCTGAGCGCCCCCCACAGGGGCTTTTTCCCGAAATAGTCCACCGCCGCCCGGTAGAAGCTGAGCTTCACCGCCCGCTGGGAAAGCCGCGTGGACGTGATCTCATCCGTCAGCTCCCGGACCGGGACCCTGGCTGTGCCGGTATAGCGCGCGCCCCCGATGGCCAGCCGCGTGACGGCCGTGACCCAGGTCTCTCCGCGGGAAAGACGCACCTCCGCCCAGGGCTCTCCCGAGGGCTTCCCCTCCGGGTAGGCGGGCCGCTCCTCCGGGAACAGCATCAGCATGATCTGCTCCACGGCATAGCGGTAGTCGTGTTGTTTCAGTATCAGTTCCATGTGCAAATTCTACCACATTGCCAACAAAACGTCCATATCTTTTTTCGGTTTTCGGCAAAAATGACAATAGTAACAAATAGGCGAAAAAGGACCTGCTGCGGCAAGCCGTCCGCGGCAGGTCCCTTTTTCATTTTTTCTCAGGGAAGCGCTGATTAAACCAACGTGCGCGAATGGCGAGCAAATTTTGCGTCCGCCAAGGCACAAAAACCGCAGGAATACTTTGTGTTTTTCAAGGTTTTTGTAACGCAGGCGTACACAAAATTTGCCGCCAGACGTGCGCGTGGATTGATTCAGCGTTTCCCTCAGGCTTTGGAGAAATTGTCTTTCGATGCGCCGCAGATCGGGCAGACCCAATCCTCGGGCAGGTCCTCGAAGGCGGTGCCGGGGGCGATGCCGTTGTCGGGATCGCCGGCTGCGGGATCATACTCGTAGCCGCAGGGATCGCATACGTACTTGTCCATGGTTGTTCTCCTTTCCAGATTCGGCAAATGCTGCCGCTCTTTGCCCGGGTGCGTTCCCCGGAGCTGTATGTGCTATTGTATCGCATTCCGGGCTTTTCGTCAATCGGGATTTGCCACGGTTTTGCGTCCAATTCATAACACCCGGCGCGCTTGCGCACGCCGGGTGTTTTCACGGTTCCTTTCCGATCTCTCCGTCAATCGGCGTCGGAGGCAAGGCGCTCCCGGAACAGCAGGGATACGCACCAGATCGCCGCCAGGCCCACCAGCGTATAGACCACGCGGCTCACCGTGGCGGTCTGGCCGCCGAACAGATAGGCCACCAGATCAAATCGGAACAGTCCGACGCAGCCCCAGTTCAGCCCGCCGATGATGGCGAGGACCAGGGCAATGCGGTCCATGATCATTTCTCTCTCGCTCCTTTTCCCTTGGGATCGCACTTAGTTTGCTCCCCCGCAGGATAATTATGCGATTGGTTTTTTTTGGCGTTTTTTGAAGCGGCGGCGGTTCAGGCCTTTGCTTTGCCGTGCTTCCTACCCTCGATGCGCTCGGTCTTGCCTGTGCGGGCATCCCGCCGCTGGGGGGCGATCTCCCCGGCGGAGATCAGCGCCTGCTTTGTCAGCGCCGGTCCCACCAGCTCATAGATCAGCACGCCGAACAGCGTGATGGAGCGGACGACCGCCCCATCCGCGCCAAGGATTTGGGAGGCGGTCAGGCTCATCCCCAGAGCGACGCCTGCCTGGGGGAGCAGGGTGAAGCCCAGATAGCGCCGGACCATGGGATCGCAGCCCGTAACTGCGGCACTCCATCCTGCGCCCAGGTACTTGCCCAGGGAGCGGGCGATGATATACACCGCGCCAATGCCCACCATGGCCAGGTCGGAGAACACATCCAGCCGCAGCGCGGCCCCGCTGAGCACGAAGAACAGGCAGTAGAGCGGACTGGTCCACTTGTTTTCCCGGTCCATCAGTTCCTCCGCCACGGGGCAGGTGTTGCAGAACACGGTCCCCATCATCATATTGGTCAGCAGCGGGGAGAAGCCGATTTTAAGCTCCCCCAGCTCCAGCTCCAGCATACTGAGGGCCACGGCGGCGGTGACAAAACTGATGAGCAGGGTCAGGCGGTTCCGGTTGGAGTGGAACGCCCGCTCGGTCTGGGTCATGAGCCAGCCCAAAAATGCGCCCAGCGCCAAGGAGCCGATGATCTCCGCCAGCGGGTTCACCAGCAGGCCCATGATGCTCATGCTGCCGCCCAGCAGGGACTTGGCGATGCCCATGGCCAGGGCGAAGAGGAACAGGCCCACCGCGTCGTCCAGAGCCACCACCGGCAGGAGAATGTTCGTCACCGGGCCGCTGGCCTTGTACTGCCGCACCACCATCAGCGTGGCCGCCGGAGCCGTGGCGCTGGCCACCGCACCCAGGATCACCGCTTCCGGCAGGCTAATTTTGTCGGGGATCAGGAAATGGAGGCCGATCAGGGACGCCGCCACCAGCACAGAGGCGAGGCAGGCTTGGACGATGGCGATTACCGTGGCCTGCTTCCCCGTGGAACGGAGCTTGGGGAGCATGAACTCGGTGCCGATGGCAAAGGCGATAAAGCCCAGCGCCAGACTGCTGAGCAGGCTGAGATTCTCCACCTGCGCATTGGTGTTGAAGCCCAGCCCCGGCACCCCCAGCGCGCCCAGCGCGTATGGGCCGATCAGGATCCCCGCCACCAGATAGGCGGTGACGTCCGGCATGTTCAGCTTGTTCATGACTCTCGTCATAAACAGCCCCGCCGCCATCGCCACAGCGATCGAAATCAAAAGGGTCATAGTGGTAGTTTCTTCCTTTCGTGCGACTGTTTTCCGGTTTTCCCGGGTTTTGTTCGCGGTCCGTACTATACCCGATTATGCTCTCTTTTGCAATCGCCAATTCTGACAAAAAAAGCCGCCGGAGAGGCGGTCAGTTGATATGCTTTTTCGCGCAAAAAACGAAAAAGCCGCCCCGCGGTGAGAGACGGGGCGGATATTTCGAACAATGTGAGAGAGGTTCCTTACATTGCGTTGATCTTTCCGGCCAGCTTGGACTTTTTGTTCGCGGCGTTGTTCTTGTGGATCAGGTTCTTCCCCGCGGCCTTGTCGATCGCGCGGACCGCAGCCTTGTAGGTCTCCTGAGCAGCGGTCTTATCGCCGCTCTCAACCGCAGCCTGGAACTTCTTAATCTTGGTCTTCAGCGCAGTCTTGGCGGCCTTGTTCTTGGCGTTGCGGGCCTTGGCCAGTTGGTCGCGCTTCGCGGATGATTTGATATTGGGCATTTCTCTTGCCACCTCCTCCCAGTCAGAATGCATGGGGCACTCCGCCGTGATACGGCACGTCGAAATCCCACATTTCTATATGATAGCAATTCTTGTGAGAAAATGCAAGCTTTTTTTCGCCAAAAGGATTGCTTTTTTTCTTCGGGGCATACTATAGCCGAAAACACAAATGACGCCTGCCCTGATGCTGACGCATCTCTGTAAGCTTCTGTAATCTTTTGTTATTATTCAGGTCTTTTATGATGTCCTGTGAGGGGGAAAACACATGCTCGATCCGAATACTCCGACAATCCGAACGGACCTGGCGGTGGAGGCCAGGCAGCTCTCCCGGGAACGGGCCGGGGAACTGACGGAGCTGCCCGGCATCCGGGCATCCGACACCACGGCGGAGGGCTTTCCCGTCAGCGTGGTGGAGGTCCTGGACGGCCGGGGTGAAAAAGCCATCGGCAAGCCCGTGGGCCGCTATGTCACGCTTGAGCTGGACGCCCTCATGCGCCGGGAGGACAGCGCCTTTTCCCGGGGTGTCCGGGCGCTCGCGGCACTGATCCGCGATTTTCTCCCGGAGGGCTTCTCGGGGGACTGTCTTGTGGTGGGGCTTGGCAACCGGGAAATCACGCCGGACGCCGTCGGACCGCTGACGGCGGAGCATGTTTTGGCGACCAGGCACCTCAAGGTGCAGCTTCCCCGGGACTTTGCCGCCTTTCGCTCCGTCTCCGCCGTCTGCACCGGCGTGCTGGGTACGACGGGCATTGAGAGCGGAGATTTTGTGCGGGCGCTGGCTCAGGAACTGGAGCCCGGCCTGGTCTTCGCTGTGGACGCCCTCGCCTCCCGCAGCATGGACAGGCTCTGCCGCACGGTGCAGCTCTCTGACACCGGTATTGTCCCCGGCTCCGGGGTGGGCAATGCGCGCCTTGCGCTAAACCGGGAAAGCCTCGGCGTCCCCGTCATCGCCATCGGTGTTCCCACGGTGGTGGACGCGGCTACCCTGACCCTCGATCTGGCCGGACGGGCGGGCATCTCTCTGAAGCCCGAATCCTTCGGACCTTTGGGCGGCATGATCGTCACGCCCAGGGACATTGATCGCAGCGTCCGGGACGTCGGAAAGCTCATCGGCTACGGATTGAATATGGCCTTTCACGATGGTCTCACCGTGGAGGAGATGGACATGCTGCTCAGTTGATTCGAATTTGCGTCTTTTCAGTTGCTCCGGTTTGGCCGGCTATCTTGCACAGAAAAGCGTTCCACTCCTCCTGGCGGTTGTGCTCCAGGATTGCAAAACCGCCCCGCAGCAGCGCGGCCTCCGTCTCCGCTTCCCTGCCGTCAATGATGCCGGAGCAGAGAAAGAGGCCGTTTGGACGCAAAAGCGCGCCCGCAAATTCTGAGAGGACTACGATCACGTCCGTTACGATATTCGCAATAACCAGATCAAAACGCCCTGCCATATCCCGGCGCAGGGTCCTGTCCTTTAAAATATCCCCTGTTCTCGCCCGGTAGCTCTCCGCGCCAATCCCGTTCCTTGCCGCGTTCTCCCTGGCCGCTTCCGGGGCGAGCGGGTCCACGTCCCAGGCCTCCACCCGCGCCGCGCCCAGCACCAGCGCCGCGATTCCCAGAATTCCGCTGCCGCAGCCCAGATCCAGCACTTGCTTTCCCGTCAGCTCCATGCCGTCCAGCGCTTTCAGGCAGAGCTGTGTCGTGGGGTGGCTCCCGGTTCCAAAAGCCAGACCCGGTTCCAGCCGCAGCGGAACTCTTCCGTTCGTCTCCGGGTCCAGCCAATCCGGAATCACCAGCAGCCGCTTTCCTATGGGGATCGGTTCGTAGTACTTCTGATAGCTCGTGGCAGTGTCCACGTCGTCAATGACCGTCTCCGTGATTTCACGTTGGAGTTGCTGGCGGATCGCCGCCAACTGGGTTCGTCCCTTCGGACTGTCCTCCAGGTAGAATTTGATCCGGCTTACATCTGCGTACTGTTTTTGCAGTTGCTCATCCACATAGTCCCAATATTGCCGGTTCTGCTCCAGAAAACTCTGGAAATCCGCCGCGTCCTCGATGGTGATCCCCTCCACCCCGTTCTCCTGAAGCAGCAGACAAAGATCGTCTATTTCGGTGCTTTCCGTCTCTATGACGGCTTCGATCCACTTCACGGTATCGCCTCTCTTTTATTTTTGATATGCTCCGACAGTCTATGCCTTTTTTGCTGTGCTGTCAAGCGCTTTGTTTCACGTGAAACACATTACAAATTGTTTCAATATTGTTTCACGTGAAACATTACAAAAAGTTTCACGTGAAACAATATTGAAAATGCAGATGTTTCCTGTTATAATGGGCGCGCAAAGAATAGAAATCAGAAAAGGTGAAATCCATGGGGAAAATCATCGCCATCGCAAACCAGAAGGGCGGCGTGGGTAAAACCACCACTGCGGTCAACCTCTGCGCCTCCCTGAATCACAGAGACAAAAAGGTGCTGCTCATCGACTGCGATCCCCAGGGGAACGCCACAACGGGAATGGGCGTCAAAAAGGGAAAAATCAAGAGCATCTATGACGTGATGTTCCGGGATGTGCCGGTCAAGGAGGCGGTCACAGCCACCAAGTACGGCAGCCTGCTGGGCGCGCGCCCGGAGCTGGCCGGAGCCAATGTGGAGTTGGTGGAGATGGAAAACCGGACTGACCTGTTGAAAGAGAAGCTGGAACCCATCCGAGACAAGTATCAGTACATTCTGATCGACTGCCCCCCCTCCCTGGAGCTTCTGACCGTGAACGCCCTGGGCGCGGCGGATACAGTCCTGATTCCGGTGCAGACGGAATTCTACGCATTGGAGGGACTCTCGGACCTGATCGGGACCGTCCGGGCCGTGCGTCAGCGGATCAACCCCGATCTGCAAATCGAAGGGCTGGTCATGACCATGTACGACAAGCGCACGAAGCTGTCCACGGACGTGGAAAAAGCGCTGCGCGAAAGCTTCCCCGATCTGGTCTACGAAACCATGATTCCGCGGAACATCCGGCTCAGCGAAGCGCCGAGCCACGGCAAGCCATGTCTCGCCTACGACAAATCCAGCAAGGGAACCAAAGCATACCTGCATCTGGCAAACGAGTTTCTGAAAAAGCAGAAGGGAGGCAAGAGCTGATGGCGAAAAAAGGCGGCCTTGGCCTGGGACTCGGCGCGATCTTTGGAGATGACTTCTCCCTGGATATGCAGCCGAAGCAGCAAGATCAGGACCCGGAAAGCACAATTCTAACGCTGCCCATCGCAAAAGTGGAGCCCAGGCAGGACCAGCCCCGGCAGGCCTTTGACCAGGATGCCCTGGATGAGCTGACGGAATCCATCCGGCAATACGGACTGATCCAGCCCATTACGGTGCGAAAACTGGACGGCGGCTTTTATCAGATCATCGCCGGAGAGCGCCGCTGGCGCGCAGCCCGTGCCGCCGGCCTGCAGGAGGTGCCGGTCAGGATCATCGAGGCGGACGACCGCACAGCCATGGAGCTGGCCCTGGTGGAAAACCTCCAGCGGGAGGACCTGAACCCCATCGAGGAAGCCAAGGGATACCGGACCCTGATCGATGAGTACGGACTGACCCAGGAGGAGGCAAGCGCGGCCGTGGGGAAATCCCGTCCCGCCGTTGCAAATGCCCTGCGCCTCCTGAGCCTGGTCCCGGAAGTCCTGGAGCTGGTAGAGCAGGGGGAACTGTCCGCCGGACACGCCAGAGCCCTCCTGCCCATCCGGGACACGCAGCTCCAGAAAGACGCAGCGGAGATGGTTATGGCAAAGCAGTTTTCCGTCCGCCAGACAGAGGCCCTCGCGGCGCGGCTCAGCAAGCAGCCGGTCTCCCCACCGGAGGAGGAAAAGAATCAGGCGAACATCGCCATTGACTACGCCCGGGAACTGGAAAAGGAGCTGGAAAACGCCCTGGGCCGGAAGATCAAGCTGGTGGAAGGCAAAAAGAAAGGTCACATCGAAATCGAATTTTACGGTCCCCAGGACAGGGAAAAGCTCATAGAAAACCTGCGGCTCTTCGGAAGCCTGCGGGAGAACAAATAAATCAAGCGGCGCGCACTTCAACCCGGAAACCCGGGAAGCGCGCATCATCATACAGAAAAGAGGACAAAACCAAGTGCTTGACATCAAATTTGTACGGGAGAATCCCGAAGTGGTCAAAGAGAACATCAAAAAGAAATTCCAAGACGCCAAGCTGCCCATGGTGGACCGGGTCATCGAGCTGGACAAGCTCAACCGCGGCGCCATTAAGGAAGCCAGCGACCTGCGGGCAGCCCGGAACAAGCTGAGCAAGGAAAACGGCGGCCTGTTC
>JAFTBW010000141.1 GCA_017455015.1 Oscillospiraceae bacterium
ACGAATACTTCCCACATGAAAAGCGGCAGAAAAGCCGCATGGGAACTGAGAAAACAAGCAAAAACACCCTCAAGCATCCACAAGAGGCCGAGAAATTCCAAGCGCCGCGTAGAGATGCTGCGGAAGCCTGGACAGGAAGGCCTGAGGAAAAGCCTCCATTTGTTCATCCGAAACGGCTTATATGAAACCGGCGTGCAGCGCCCCCACAGCCCAATTTGTGTATCCCGTGTATCAGGCCGCTTGACAAACGTCAGGCGGCCTGATATGATGAGCTCAAGAAACGGAAAGGCGCGCATGAGGCGCGAAACGGTGGGACTATGATCCTTGCCTGACCTGGAAGCGAAGCAATGACAGCGGATGTCTGTTCTGTCCCCGGCAAAACGCCGGGGGTCCTTGCGTGCGCTTCGGTCGGGTGGTGTTCGGGTTCCGTCCCTGCTTCGGTGCGCGTTTCGGCTGACATTCGGAATCCCTCCCGACCCCGCTGCACGCGGGAGCGGGATTTTTGTTTTTTTAAAGGAGGGATTCGGATGCTGCTGCAAATCGAGGGCCTGACCATCACCCACCGGAAAGACCTGCGGGTGCTGCTGGAGGGGTTTTCCCTGGTCCTCAACGAAGGGGACCGGGCGGTGATCGTCGGGGAGGAAGGAAACGGAAAAAGCACCCTGCTCCGGTGGATCTATGATCCCCGTTCGGTGGAGGACTACGCCGACTGCGTAGGGCGGCGCAGCGGGGGCGCGGCGCTGGGCTATCTGCCCCAGGAACTCCCGGCGCAACTGCGGGAGCGGAGCGCGGCGGAGTATCTGGCGGCGCTGTCCGCCGGCGACTGGTATCGGCTGGCCGCGGAACTGGAGTTGGACCCCCGGCTGTGTCAGGAGCGGCGGCCCCTCCGGTCCCTCAGCGGCGGGGAGCGGGTGAAGCTGCAAATGGCCCTGCTGCTGGCTGGGGAGCCGGACGTACTGCTGCTGGACGAACCCGGCAACGACATCGACCTGGAGACCCTGCGCTGGCTGGAGCGGCGCATCCGCTCCCACCGGGGAGCCGTGCTGTACATCAGCCACGACGAGACCCTGATCGAGCGGACCGCCAACCGGGTGATCTTGCTGGAACAGCTCCGCCACAAGCAGCGCAGCCGCTGGACCGTGGCCAATCTGTCCTTTGCGGACTTCATGGCCCGGCGGCGCAGCGGCTTTGCGAAACAGGCGCAGCAGGCCCGCAGCGAACGCCGGGCGGACCGGGAGGCCATGGAGCGTTTTCGGCGCATCCAGCAGCGGGTGGAGCATGAGCAGAACGTGATCTCCCGGGCCGACCCCTCCGGCGGGCGGCTGCTGAAAAAGAAGATGGCCGCCGTGAAGGCCATGGAACGGCGCTATGAGCGGGAGCGGGGCGAGATGACCCAGCCGCCGGAATATGAGGAAGCCATTGCCCTGCGCTTCGACGGCGCGGCGGCCGTTCCGGCGGGGCGCGCGGTCCTGGACTGTACACTGCCGGAACTTGTCGCCCCGGACGGGCGCGTGCTGGCGCGGGGCCTGGCGCTGCGAGTGCGCGGGCCGGAGCGCGTCGGCATCGTCGGGCGGAACGGGGCCGGGAAGACCACCCTGCTGCGCCGGCTCCTGGCCGCGCTGGAGGCGCGGGAGGGCTATCCAGTCGGCTATCTGCCCCAGGACTACGCGGAGGCCCTCGACCCGGCAAGGACCCCGGTGGAGTTTCTGGCCCCCGGCGGCGGGAAGGAGGCCGTCACCGCCGCCCGGACGCGCTTGGGCAGTCTGAACTTCACGCCCCAGGAGATGCTGCACCCCATGGACGCCCTCTCAGGCGGACAAAAGGCCAAACTGCTGCTTCTGCGCCTTTGCATGTTCGGCGCGGGCGTGCTGGTCCTGGACGAGCCTACCCGCAACCTCTCCCCCCTCTCCGGTCCGGAGATCCGCGCCCTCCTGGCCTCCTTCCCCGGCGCGATCCTCAGCGTGTCGCATGACCGGAAGTATCTGAGAGAGGTGTGTACGCGGGTGGTGGAACTGACGGAGGATGGGCTGCGGGAGCTCCGGGAGTTTTGAGGCGAAAGAGCCGGCTTGCTGATTGATACGCAAGTCGGCTCTCCTCCGTTTGTGACAAAATGCGGTCCGGCGAGATGCGGAACGCAGCGATGAGACCTTCGCCCGGAAGCCGTTGGGAGCGGCATCCGGGCGTCTTTCGCCGGGGCGCTGTGCGCGCTGGACACCACCGAACCCGTCGCCCGAATTGTGGAAAAGAACATCGTCCCTGATCTGAGCAAGCAGGTCTCCGACCGGGCCGACAGCGGCTTCGGGGAACAGATCGACCTAGGCGTGGGCGACATCGCCTACTTCAAGATCGAAATCACCACCGGCGCCGGCAACGACAGTGACATCACCCTGCACGACAGCATGGGCGCGGGCCTGACGCTGAACCGGAAGGACAGCGACGGGACGGACGCCACCTTCACCGTCGCCGACAAAAACGGCGCGGTCGATCCGGCCTGCTACGCCGTCACCTACGACACCGTACACACCACCGGGGAAGCCCCCGACACCCTCACCACCACCTGCAGCTTCGACATCCGCTTCCAGGCCGACTACATCAATGCCCTGGGGGACAACGAAACGGTCACCATCCGCTATGACGCCACGCTGGGCGCGGACGCCGTCCTCTACGATGAAGCCAACCTCAACACCGCCCGCATCGACTACGCCCACCAGAGTTCTCTGGAAAAGACCGTCCGGGTCTACACCTACCGCTTCGACATGGTCAAGCTGGACTTCCTGGGCGCGTTGCTGCCCGGCGCGGAATTTACCCTGACCCGGCGCGGTGAAGACGCTCCCATCCCCTTCGTAAAAACCGCCGACGGCTACCGCGCAGCCCAGGCGGGGGAACCTGATACTACCACCATACTGGCATCCCCAGACGGCCGGTACCGTCTGTTCGGCCTGGACGCCGGCACCTACATCCTGACGGAGACCAAAGCGCCCGGCGGCTATAACCCGCTGAGACTGCCCGTGGTGGTCATCCTCCGGGGAACGGCCGACGGGGAGAGCCAGGGGCATATCTTCGACGGCAACGGCGCCGCCTGGACCGCCACCCCGTACAGGGACGACGCCGGGTCCGGGACGCCCACAGTCGAAAGCCTGGCCGACACGGTTGCGGTCGTCAACCAGTCCGGCACCATGCTGCCCAGCACCGGCGGCATTGGCACCTCTGTCTTCTACATTCTGGGCGGCGTGCTGGTTCTCGTCGCTGCGGTGGTTCTGATCGTCCGGCTCAGAATGCACATGGGCGACTGAGCGGACGCCGGACGGTTCCGCCCCCCTTTTATTCCCGTCCTTCCGCTGCGATGTGCCGGAGGGACAGATCGATGGAAAGTTGCGTACTGCGATGAATGCGAAACAACAACTCAGTCCCCGGCGTTTCACGCTGCTTATGATTTTTGTTTTCATGACAGGACTGGCCCTTCTCCTCTACCCCTCGCTCAGCGACTACTGGAATTCGCTCCATGCCTCCCGCGCCATAGCCAGCTATTCCGAAACCGTCCAGGCCACAGACGCGGAACGCTTTCAGCCGGAGCTGGACGCCGCAAGCGCGTACAACGCCGAACTGGCGCAGGAGAACATCGGCTATTATCTGAGCGAGGCGCAGCGGCAGCGCTATGAGGCGCTGCTGAACCCGACAGGTAACGGGATGATCGGCTATCTCGAAATCCCGGCCATCTCTATCACGCTCCCGCTGTTCCACGGCACGGAGGACCAGGTCCTCAGCGCCGGGATCGGACACCTGGAGTGGTCCTCCCTGCCCGTGGGCGGCACGGGAACGCACTGCCTGCTCTCCGGCCACCGGGGGCTTCCCAGTGCGCAGTTGTTCTCCGATCTGGATAAGTTGCAGCCCGGAGATCGCTTTCTCCTTTCCGTGCTGGATCAGACCCTGACCTATGAGGTGGAAAGCCTGCTGGTTGTCCGGCCAAACCAACTGCAAACCCTCTCGATCGAGCCCGGAAAGGATCTCTGTACGCTGATCACCAGTACGCCCTATGGAATCAATACGCACCGTCTGCTGGTGCGGGGACACCGTGTGGCAAACGGAGAGGACGCCCGCCGTGTTCCGGTTGTTTCCGAGGCACTGACTGTGCCGCAGCTTACCGTTGCCGGCATTCTCTTTGGACTGATGCTTTTGCTCTCGCTCATCGCGCTGGCCGTGGAAACCGCGCTTTTCCGGGGCTGCACCGCCCTGCAAAACCTGGGCGGCAACAGCTACAACAACTCCCGGCAGTTTTACAATACGCCTGTGCTGAAACTGGTGGATCTGCGGGACTGCACCGCCCTGGAGGCCATCGGCAGCGAATGCTTCAGCACCACCCGCAACACCTGCACCTTCCTGCTGGACGGCTGCACGGCGCTCCGATACATCTACAGCAACGCCTTTGCCGACCACGGCGCGGCGGTGCCGCTGGACCTCAGCAGCCTGTCCGCCCTGGAGCTCATCGGCTCCAGCGCCTTTGGCAACTCCAGCTCCTACGGCACCTACAACCAGTTCACCGTCCTGGACCTGTCCGGGAGCGAAAGCCTGGAGACCATCGGTTCTTATGCCTTCGCCTATCTGCCGCTGCAAACCGTGGTCTTCTCCGGCTGCGCCTCCCTCAGGACCATTGACGCCAACGCCTTCCGCAATGACCTGGCCCTGGTCAGCGCGAATCTGTCCGACTGCGTCAACCTGGAGACCATCGGCGGCAACGCCTTTCAGGACTGCACCGCCCTCATCGAGGTGGTGATCCCGGCCTCCGTCACCAGCGTGTCCGAGTCCGCCTTCAAAAATGACAGCGCTGTGTCCAGGCTGACCTGGAACGCCAAAGACTATCCCACGGCCCTGGGACCCCAGACCTTCACCTCCTCCAACGGCTTTGCCAGCGGCTATGAACTGCACATCGGCCAGGACACGGACCGTCTGCCGGAGAACTTCTTCGAGGCCGTACACTCCTGCGGCGATATCTTCTTTGACGGAGAAAACGAGCTGCTGGTGCTCCCCGCCTCCGCCACCGTCGGCGCTCCCGTGCCCATCTCCGGCATCGACGGCACCTGCTATGTGGACGCATACGGCGTGGTCTATCAACTGTCCGAGGACGGCGGCGCCGCCTCCGTGGCCTATTGCCCGCCGGGGCTCACGGACTACACCGTGCCCGCCCACATCTCCGTGGGCGGACAGGAGATCCCCGTCACCGGCGTGCATCCTTCGGCCTTCATTCTGGCCCGGGATCTGGCCCATGTGCGCTTCGAGGACGCCTCCGCCATCACGGAGATGGGCCAGTCCGCCTTCTACGGCGTGGCCGTGCTGACACAAGTGAGCGATGAAGCCTCCGGTCAGACCGTGAGCACCGTGTCCGGCGCTGTGGGCCTGTTCCCCAACGCCACAGTGGCCGCCAGCGTATTTCGGAACACCGGGCTGGAAGAGGACATGACGGACCGGCCCTGGACCCCGGGCACTGCCGCCGCGCAGTTGGAATACGACGACGGGGAGCTGCGCATGAACATCTCCATTCCGGCCCAGAACTCTGCGTCCAACGCGGGCTGGGTCCGGGAGGACGACGGCAGCTACCGCTATCTCACCGGCGCTTTCTACAGCGCGGTGTTCTCCGCCGCCAACGACACCAACCACCCGACCACCGGCCGGATCTACTTCGACTTCTCCAACGTCAACCATGTTGGCATGGACAGTTCCCTGCTCATCGAGGGCTCCAACATCGCCGTCGCGCTCCGGGACACCTCCGACCCGGACATCAGGTTTTATGAATTCACGCTGGAGGAGGGCGAAACCCTGAGCTTCACCCTCTTCACCACCTTCCCCTCTCCCGACACCCCCGGCGGCGAGCTCCACATCTGGACCGCCGCCGTGGAGGACAGCTCCGTTCCGGCAGATCCCGTGGATCTCAGCCCCACGGACTCCTACATAGCGGCCCGCTGGGTCACCCGGCGGCAGGAGCGGCAGGTGACCAAATTCCAGGTGGGCAGCTCCGTCAACGCCGTGGGCGACGGCGCCGGCGGCCCCATCGCGGACATCAACGCTTCCTCCTGGAACATCGGCATACCCAACGTCGGCCAAACTGCGGACCCCAACTACGGCAAGGACTGCTGCACCCAGGCGGAGTTTTCCGACATCCTGACCCTGCCCGAAGCGGTCCATTGGAGCCAGCCCATCCGGGACGCCCTGGCTGCGGGCCGGTATGCGGTCCGCAACGAGGCGAGCGGAAGCAACCGGGTCGGCACCCTCTCCGTCACCGACGAGACTGGCACAGTGCTTCCGGTTCTGACCCTCCGAGTGCCCACCACCGTGACCCTCACAGAGATGCATATTGAGCCCATCGCCGAGGAAGACGGCAGCGTAGAGCGCTTCCGGCTGTTCTGGACCGTCCGGGCCAAGAACGAGAACACGGAGTTGGCCGCCGCTACCGCCTCGCTGCAGGTGCCGAAAGGCAGCCTGCAACTGTATCTGAACGAAATTCAGGAGAATTACGAAGAGATCTCCTTCCCCCTGAGCATGACCATTCGGAACGACGTGGACGCCGTATTCCACTACACCTACACCGAAGCGCTGCCCTCTGAAGCCCATGCCCAGCAAACGCTCATCGCGCCGGCGGCCAATCTGACCTTCACCAAGACCCGCGCCTCGGGAAGCAGCGCCACTTACACCAATTACATGGGCCTGGGCGACACCTTCACCCTCACTGTCAGCAATCTGAACACCGGCAGCACCACCGGCCTCAAGACCGTCTCCGATCCGCTGAACCAGTTTCTGTATCTGAAAGCGGCGGACATGGAGCGGATGTTTGCCGACGACTACGGCGATCGGCTCAGCATCACCATCTCCAACGCAGCGCTCTATGCCTTCGCGCCCGTCACCGGCACCGGCATGGACGGCCTCACCCCGGTCACCATCGACGCGGAGAACTCCGCCCGCACCGACCCCGTCGCCACCGGACAGACCGTCACGATCCGCGCCGTGGACGGCGGCTATGCCGTGGGCGTGGGAGACGAAACTGCCACGTATCCCAGTGTACAGGCAGGGCTGGACGCCATCGGCTATGTGGTCACCGGGGGAGACGCCTGCACCGTCACCTGGACCTTTACCGACGAGGAGGAGACCTTCGTGGTCTACGGCGGCAAGGTCATCACCCTGCCCATCTACATCACCCACAAGAGCAGCTTCGGCAATCTGATCCAGGACTGGCACCACCACTTTGACTGCGAAAACGACTGGATGGCCACCCTGAGCAACACCGCCCACATGGCCTATGACAGCGCCACAAAGAGCGCCTCCTGCGCCAGCTACCGGCTGCGCTACGACTTCTCCATCGGCAAGGCCATCGCCCGCAACGGCGTCTGGCTGGACGAACCTAAGCAAGAGCGCTTTTCCGACGGAGACGAGCTCACCTACACCCTCAGCATCCGAAATCGCGGCGGCGCGGTGGAGGATCTGCCCCTGGTGGACGACATGAGCGGCGCGCAGGTGCTGCTGGTGCCCGCCGCGGCCAATGCCGGGGTGGACTGGGGCGCGACGGGGACGCCCAGCCTCTACACCGCCCAGGACGGCAGCACCTGGTATGTGCTGGACCGGGCGGGCACCTGGCAGGGGGTCACCGTGGGCACCGACAAAAACGGGAACGCCTGCGTGGCGGAATCCGTCAGCGTGACGCCGACCACGGACAGCTTCGGGGAGATCTCAGCCTATGCCACCGCCATCCGGTGGTACTATCCCGCATTCCCCGGCGGCACCAAGGCAAACTCCAGCGCCGCCGCCACCGAATTCTCCACCGATACCCTCACCTATCGCGCCCTGGTCCGCACCAATGGACGCATCCAATACACCTTCCAAAACAAAGGCTGGCTCAACGACAGGCCGGAAGATCGGCTCTACGCCTCCGTCGGCGGGGGCGGCTCGATCCTGCTCTTTGACAAGCAGATCGTCACGGCCAATCCAAATCTGGACGGCCATACGGACGGCGAGGCCCTGGCCCCCAACGACTACTCCGCCCTCACCGAAAAGAACCACGTTGTCACCTACAAAATCAGCTTGCAGAGCGTGGGAGACGGCGTCATCACCCTGAACGGCGCCGACCTCTTCGACCGACTGCCCCAGACCTTTGGCATCTTCCCCTGGACGGCGGAGGACATCTCCCTGAGCTATCGGACCGACGATCCGGAACACGTCAGCTTCACCGGCATGGACGACTGGTATCTCAGCACCGCCTCTCCGATTCCCGCCCTCTGGGAAGACGACGTGGAAGGGCAGTATTACATCCGCTGGCCGGAGACCAGCGCCATCGCCTTCACCGCGCCGGCCAGGGCCTACCTCTACGTGACCCTGCGCTACACCGACAATTGGGACGCCTACTGCGCCGCCACCCGCGGCAACGCGGTGGAAAACACAGTCTATGTCCACGACTTCCCGGAAAACGTGGTCCACGACATCGTGGGCCAGGGCAGCGTGGTGCTGCAAAAGGGCGTGAACCTGATCCGCAAGGCCGGTCTGTCCAAAACCCGGTCGTTCTATGACAACGCCTATTCCCACCTGGAATACTATGTGGTACTCTTCAACGGCGGCAACAACCGGCTGTATCTCACCGACATGACCGACACCCTGCCCCTGGGCTTCACCTTCTACCAGGTGAACGCTGCCAGCGACAGCTTCCCCTCCAGTGAGAGCAGCAGGAGGAGCACCGTCACCTACAGCGACGAAGATCTGGAAAAAGGCAGCGTCCTGCCCATCGTGTTCCAGGACAGCAACTTCCAGGTCCGTTTCCGCTCCGTCGCCGTCCAAGCCAACGATGATGACCGGCAGCTGCGTTTCCATTTCACCGGCAAAGCGGACGACCCCAAATATGTCTCCTACGACGAGACCTACGACGCCTGCTATCTCAAACCCGGCGAGGCGATTGTGTTCTGCTACACGGTCCTGATCGATCCGGGCTATGAGAACACCGACGACGCGGCCCTGAACCGGATCTCCATGCGCTACCTGGACCCCATGTCCACGGGTCTGACCGTGTACGAGGACGCCACCATCACCGGTCGGAGCTTCCCCGACATCGACTACAACGACGGCAACTGCTTTCTCACCGTGCCGGACATGAACGTGGAGCAGCTGAATTCGGAGGTCCTGGTGCGCCGGGGCGACATCCTTCCGGGTGTGGACAAGCGCCTGATCAGCTTCACCGAGGGCGCGACCACCTACCCGGTCTACTCCGTGGAGGACGCGGTATCCCCCATGGCGGACCTCACCTGGGAGATCGACACCTATAACGAGGGCAGCTCCGCCATCAACGGGTATACCATCGAGGACGTGATGCAGTACCCCTATCGCTTCGGCGGGGATGTGGACTACCGCATCTATGACCTGGACGGCAGCAGTCTCTCCGGAGCGGTCTATGACAGCTCCGGCACCTTGCAGGAGCCCCTGTTCACCATCACCGGTCACACGGAGACCGCCGTCACGGTCTGCTGCCCGCGCCCGTGTACGTCAGCAGCTACGACCTGGACGGCGCCGAACTGACCCTGCACCGTGCGGTTCCCAACACCTACGGTTACGAGCTGCCCCAGACCGGCGGGGTCAGCACGCTCCCCTTCTATCTCTGCGGCGCCGCCCTGTTCGGCCTGGCGATCCGGCTGCTGATCCTGGCCCTGCGCAGAGCCCGGCACGTCCGAACATGATGCAATATCTGAATCATTCCCTTTTTCGCTTGTGTTCCTTTTTGCTTGACTTTTTCGTTTGGTGGGGTATAATGAGAACAGAAGACACCGCAGCAAGCGGCTGGCTTTGAG
>JAFTBW010000142.1 GCA_017455015.1 Oscillospiraceae bacterium
CATGGTGACTCCTCCTTGTATGTGGTAATCCCTATCCTACTTGGCGTTTCTCATGACCAGTATGACAGGTAAATCCACGTTTTGCAAGTGCTGGGGTCACTTCATATTATCTTACTGTATAAACCTGTTTACATCCGTCTCCGCCTGGGTGTAGAGGGGGACGCCATGGGCGCGCAGCCAGGCGTTGGTGCGGAAAGATCCGGCGGTGGGAACGGTGTAGAAGCTGTCGTAGACATAGCCGTCGGAGCTGGCGGTGGGAACGGGGACATAACTGTAGCCGTCATAAATCTGATTGTCGTTCTGACTGTCGCTCCCCTGCCCTTTGTTCTTCTCCCGGAAATCCAGGTTAATGCTCACCTGATAGACGCTGTTCCGGTACTCCTGATCCGTCACGGCCCATACTCTTCCCAGATACCCGTCCCGGAGGTCCGGCAGGATGCATTCGCTGTACAGCTCCCACAGCGCAGCGCGGTCCACGTCCAGGTTATAACTGTAGTCGTAGTAGACCTTGTCCAGGTCCAGGTGATTCGCAAGCTGCTCCGCCTCCGCCAGGTAATCCGTGTAAATGGGATAACGGTCCTCTTGGGCCACGCCCAGCGTTTCCCAATACAGACTGTATCCGTTGACAGACTCGTTTAGCACATTCTGGGCAACCGCCAGACGCCGTTCCTCCGGGTCCGCCGCCGCGAACCGGGCCTCCGACCAGCCCTCATGCTCCCGCAGGATATACTCCCCCGCGTCGTCGTAGCCGGAGGCCGCGGCACATTCCGCGGCGGTCATCGTGGCGTTGACGCTGCCGGCGTACAGGTTCTCTCGGGTCAGGGGGATGTTTGACCGCTTCCGGTTCAGGATGCCCTCCGGCGTGTTCAGCACCGCGTTCAGCGCGGAGGCGTTGCCCCGGTCCTCGGGCAGCAGGGTTCCGTTGCCGTCGGCCTCGTACCGCAGGACGTAGTAGCGGCTGACCTTGCCGCCGTTTTTCAGCGTGTAGTTGATCCGGCAGTCTACGGAATGTGCCGGTCCGCTCTCATTGTATGCCTTGCTGCCGATGACCTCCCGGTGGAACGCACGCACCTGCTCGATGCTCTCCGGCTCCTCCACCTGGGTGATGGCCCCTGCGGCGATGACCTGGGCGGATGCGATCTTTTCCGTGGCGGGAACATACCGCGTATAGCCGAACAGGTCCAGGCGCATCCCGGCCATGAAGAGGACGATGACCAGGCAGCAGACCCCGAGGCCCACCCAGGACCGCGTCTGGAACACCCGAAACGTTTTTTTCATCAGCATCTCCGCCGCGAACCAGCCCAGCAGCGCCCCGATCAGGAAGAAGACCAGGAGGGCGAGAAACGCTGCGGTTCTGTAGGCGCTTCCGTCCCAATTGAAGATGATCTCATACAGCAGCGCGCTGAGCGCCATGCCAGCCCCGAGGGCCATGCACCAGCGGAATACGGGCTTCAAGGGCTTGACCGCCACCACGTCCCCGGCGGATTCCATGTTCCTCCGGTGGAAAAGCAGCGCGGCAACAGCCAGCAGGACCAGACCGGCCAGGGCGTAGGCGACCACTGTTCCCCAGCCGTGCAGCTCGACCCCAACGGGGTAGCGGTAACCCGTGTCCGTGAGACTGGAATAGAGATAGCTTGCCTGTACCGCTCTGAAATACCCGATCACAGGACTGAGCCAGTTGAGGGTAAGCACCCCCACGCCCCGGTTCATGCCGTAGACAAACACGCCGCAGATGGCGCGCATGAGGGTCTCCGCGCCGGCGGCCACGAAGTTCAAAATGGCGTACACCGCCGGCAGCACCAGAATGTGGCCGGTGAGCTGTGCGCAGAGGGTGGCAAAGCAGTAGAAGAAAAAGCCGATGAGCGTCACCAGAGCGAACCATGCCGTCACAGCGCCCGGAACCGCGTGGCCCACGCCCAGCGCCGCCAGCTTGGTCAGCGCCGCGATCACGGCGTTGGCCGCCAGGATGGGCGCGAAGCCCGCCAGCAGATTGGTGAGAAACACGCACTCCCGCCGCAGGGGCAGGCAGGCGATGCCGTGGGCGGAGCGGGGGCTGTAGAGGTATCCCCACATGGCCATGGCGCTGAAAACCCCCATGACCGCCCCGATGATCACGCCGCCGTAAATGCCGGTGGAATAGATGGTGTGCCGCAGGACTGTTTCCACTTCCCTGCTGCCCCAGTTCCCCGACAGAACGGACAGGGGCAGGATCAAAAACCACACGCCCAGATACCCCGCCCACAGGGGCCAGAAGCGGCGGATGTTTTTCCAGAACAGCGTGGAATTAAAGCAGGATGTCTTTGACCGCATAGTCGTTCCCTCCCAGCTCATAGATGAAAATCTCCTCCAGGGTCAGCGGCAGCGCGTCCATAAACAGTGGCTGGCAGGCCTCCAGACGCTGCTGGACAGCGGCCGCCTCCCCCCGGACGATGACCGTGTGCAGCCGCCCCGTCACCGTCTCGTGGACAAGCTCCAGGTCCTCCGGCAGCGCCGTCTCCGCGGGCAGGGCGATCTGGACCTTGGTGATGTTCTCCTGGAGCTCCGACAGCGAGCGCTCCAGCAGCAGCCGCCCGTGGTCCAGAATGCCAACGTGGTCGCAGACGTCCTCCAGTTCCCGCAGGTTGTGGCTGCTGACCAGCACGGTCATGGGCCGCTCCGCAGCGTCCGCCATGAGCAGGCTCCACACCTGCCGCCGCATGACAGGGTCCAGGCCGTCCACGGGCTCGTCCAGCACCATAATGTCCGGCCGCAGGCACATTTGCAGCCAGAACGCCGCCTGCTTCTGCATGCCCTTGCTCATGGTACGGATGGGCTTGGTCTCGCTGAGCTCGCTGAACACCTCCCGGAGCTTTTGGTAGCGCTCCATGTCAAAGGAGGGGTAGATGCCACGGTAGAATTGCATCATGTCCCTGACCGAGGAGGAGAGGTAGTAAAACACGTCGTCCGGGATATAGGCCATCCGTGTCTTCACCGCGGGATTTTCCCACACCGGCTCCCCGTCCAGCAGCACCGAACCGGAATCGGGCCGGTAGATGCCAGTGATGTGGCGGATGACGGTGCTCTTGCCGCTGCCGTTGGGCCCCACCAGTCCGTAAACCGCCCCGTCCGGGACGGTCATGCTCAGGCCGTCCAGGGCCTTGAAGCCGTCAAAGGTCTTTGTCACGTTTTTTACTTCAAGCATGGTTGTCACTCCCCTCTTCTTGCCGCAGCGCCTCGATCAGTTCCGTCTCGCTGAGGCCCAGGTAGCGCAGCTCCCTGGCCGCCTCCCGCAGCGTGCGCAGCAGCGCCGCCTTTCGCCCTGCGTCCACCTCGTGCCGCGCGCCGGCAAAGTTTCCCTTTCCGGCCACAGAATAGATGTAGCCGCTCTGCTCCAGTTCCCGATAGGCCCGCTGGATGGTGTTCGGGTTGATGGCAAGCTGCCCCGCCAGCTCCCGCACCGAGGGCAGCCTTTCGTCCGGGGCGAACACGCCCGCAATGATCAGCTTGCGCATCTCGTCCATGATCTGCTCATAGACCGGACGCGGGTCCCGGTAGTTGATGGAAAACATCCCCTCACCTCACTGTGCATACTGTACTACTTGTGTTAGTACGGAAATTATAATCACAGAGCACGGATTTGTCAAGTCTTTTTTCAGGTTTATTTTTTGGGCAAAAAAATGCGCCCGCTTTCAAGACGGGCGCGTGGCATGTTTGTCGTAAGCTGGCGATGGATGGCCTCACCCACCACCGGCCCTGTGGGCCGGCGGTCCCCCCTCCCCCTTGTGGGGGTGGGAAAAACCGGTTTTATTCGTTCGGGGATTCCTCCGGCGGAAGCAGCATCACTGCGCCGCCGGCGGCGTCCAGATAGCGGTCCGCCGGAATGCCGTAGGCGTTCACATAGTCGGAGAGGTATTGCAGCACGTCCGCCGCGATCTCCCTGCTGTAATCGGCGGTGAGGAGCCCCAGCATCTCATCCCCCGCGCCGGTGGCTTTCTGGATCGCGTCCAGATCCGCCCCGCCGGCGGTTTTCATACCTGTCAGGACGTAGACGCCGTCCTGCTCGGAGAAATGCATAACGCCCACCTCCGCGCCGCCGGAGACGAGCTGCAGCGCGTTCTCGACCAGATCGAAGCGGTAGACGAAAAACTGGCCGTAGACCACGGTGTTTGCCGGGTCCATGTCGTCCGTGCTGACGAGGTAGGCGGCAGGAATGGTGATGTCGCCGGGGGCGTAGCGGTTCTGGAGCCGGAGCGTGCTGTAGAGCACGGCGGAGGTCAGCGGGTCGTCCGGGTCGTCGTAGACGAACTCCGGAAACACCCGCGGTCCCTTGTCGTTCTCCGCCACATCCAGCTCGGACGTCTCGAAGAACGCGGGGTCGCTCACGTCGGTAATCTCACCCTTCTGCACCGTCACGGTGCAGGCAAAGTACTGGATCGGCTTCTCCTGCTCCATCATCCGCAGCACCACCTGCTGCACGCCGTTTGCTACCGGGCGGAAGGATACGTGGTACTTGCCTCGGTTCGTCACCTGGTTCACCAGCTCCACGCAGTTCCCCGTGGCGGCATAGTCCCAGTTGAAGCCCTCCGGGCAGGTCAGATGGATCATCAGGTTCCCCTGCTCCACCGAATACTGCGCGTCCAGGGAGATAGACTCCGCCTCCTCGGGGAGCCCGTCTCCGGAAAGCTCCTCCCTCGCCCCGGAGGGGGATTCCTCCCCCGCGGCGACGGCGGTGCCGGTCGCGGAGCCGGACAGGGGCGATTGGCCACAGCCGCTCAGCGTCAGCGCCAAAGCAAGCAACGCGACCGCCGCGGCAAAGCCGCTGGCGGTCAGGCGTCGGTCCGTGTGTTTTGGGGAGCGCGAGTCTCCGTTCCGGGAGAAAGTGAAGCGCGGCATGTCCTGTCAGCCGGCCACAGTGCCGGTTGCAACGATGTCGGTGAGTTGCGTCTTGCCGTAGGTGCCACGGAACATCCAGGTGGCGGTGACAAGGGCCGTACCGGCAAAGTTGGGGATGGAGAACGTGGCCAGCGTGTTGGTGGCGCGCTCCGTCCCGCTGTAGCTGATGGCGAGGGCGTCGGCGGAGTAGATGACGCCGTCCACCGAGAGAGTTACGCCGTTGTCTATGGATTGCGTGAAGAGGCTGTAGGAATCCGTGCTCACCACCACGTCCAGGGTCTTCGCGCCGCCCGCCAGGGTCTTGACCGTCCAGCTCACGACGATGTTGAGCTGGGTACCGGAATTGGAGCGGAACGTGCCGGTGGTCACACCCTCGCCGCCCGCGCCGCCGCCCACCCGTTCCAGGTCGGAATCGGAAAGGCCGCCGCCCAGTCCCGCGGCAAAAAGCTTCTTCTCGTTCTGCTTTCGCTGAAACATACATCTATCCTCCCCGGTGTCGTGTTTTTTGTTTTGATGGCGGTATTATAGCCTATTTTTCCGGCCATTGCAAGCACAAGATATTGAGATTCCGGCTATATATATCCGCCGTTCCCCCTGTTTTCTCCCCCGAAGGGGGAGAAAACAGGGGGAAAACTGAATCAATACGATGCTGTTATGTTTCTTTCGTCAGCGCGTCATAGCGCATGAGCATGGCGGCGACCTGGGCGCGGACCGCCTCTGCGCCGGGGCTGAGGTTGTTGTTCCCCACGCCGTTGATGATGCCGTTGGAAACCGCCCAGCGGAGCGCGTCGCCGGCCCAATCGGAGACATCGGCGGCGTCGGCGTAGCCGGACAGACTCGCCCCGGCGCTCACGTCCGCCCCCTTGTACTTGGCATAGCGGTAGAGGATGACCGCGAGCTGCTCCCGGCTCACGTTGTCGTCGGGGCCAAAGAGAAAGTCGCTGTAGCCGTTGACAAGCCCGGTGGAGGCGGCCCAGCGGACCGCGCCGGCGTACCACGCGCCGCCCTGCACATCCTCGAAAGCAATGGAACCGGACGGGGCGGGCTCGCCCTCCATGCGCCAGAGCATGGTGACGATCATGGCGCGGCTGGCGGGGAGGTTTGGCCCAAAGGAGCCGTCCGCCATGCCGTTCATGGTCCCCCTGCGCAGCACAAAGGCCACGCCGTCGCGGTACCAGGCGTCCTTGTCGAGGTCGCCGTACTCGCCCAGCAGGGCGTCCTTCTCCGCCTCGGTGAGCGGGGCTTCGGGTTCTGCCGGGGCCGGCGTCGGCGTCGGCGTCGGGGTCGGGGCAGACGGCGTGCTGCCGCCGCTGGGGATGCTGCTTCCGCCGCTGCGCCACTGGGCGTAGAGGGTCAGGCCAACCTCCAGGGTCACGGTCTGGCCGTCGGAATAGTCTGTTCCGCTGCCGTCCGCGGCGGTGTTCCAGCCGGTGAAGCGGTAGCCGTAGCGGGAGAA
>JAFTBW010000143.1 GCA_017455015.1 Oscillospiraceae bacterium
AGGAAGGGCAGGAGTACGTATTTTCTTTTCTTCAGAGAGGAAACGATTGGTGAAAGTTTCTGTGAAGAGATGCGGAAGGTCGGCCCGGAGCATCTGCCGTGAAGGACCGTCAGCGGCAGGCGGTTCTCCCCGTTACAGGAGCGAAGAGCGCCGCTCGTTTTCGAGCGGAATTCAGGTGGTACCGCGGTTTATGATCGCCCTGAGGTTTTCCTCAGGGCGTTTTTTTATTTGAAACGGAGGCGATAGTGTGGAGCATACTGCCCGAGAAAACGGCAATATCCTCCGATCCGTTGCGTCAACTCTTCAGGTGAAACAATAACAAAAGGATTGGAGTAGAAAAAATGAAAGAATTGCCGAAAACCTATGACCCGAAAGCGGTCGAGAAAAAAATATATGATCTTTGGATGAAGGGCGGTTACTTCAAGGGCACGATCGATCCCGATAAAAAGCCGTTCTCCATCGTCATGCCGCCTCCCAATGTCACGGGGCAGCTCCACATGGGTCACGCGCTTGACGCGACGCTGCAGGACATCCTGACGCGCTACAAGCGTATGCATGGCTATTCCGCCCTATGGCTGCCCGGCGTCGACCACGCCGGCATCGCCACTCAGATCAAGGTCGAGGAAGTGCTGCGCAAGGAAGAGGGCAAGACCCGCTACGATCTGGGGCGAGATAAATTCCTTGAGCGCGTATGGGACTGGAAGCGCCAGTATGGCGACCGCATCGTCGAGCAGCAGAAAAGCATGGGCGTCTCCTGCGATTGGGATCGCAGCCGTTTCACGATGGACGAGACCTGTGCCAAGGCTGTGCGCGAGACCTTCTGCGAACTCTACGACAAGGGCTTGATTTATAAGGGCAGCCGCATCATCAACTGGTGCCCGCACTGCCGCACGGCTCTTTCTGACGCCGAGGTAGAATACAAGGATATCCCCGGCAGCTTCTGGCATATCCGCTATCCGATCGAGAACTCGGACGAGGAGTTTATCATTGCCACCACGCGCCCCGAAACGATGCTGGGCGACAGCGGCGTTGCCGTCAACCCCGCGGACGAACGTTATACGCACCTTGTCGGCAAAAACGCCATTCTCCCGCTAGTCGGTAGAAAGCTCCCGATCGTGGCGGACGATTACGTTGAGCTCGGCTTCGGTACCGGCGCGGTCAACATGACGCCCTGCCACGACCCTAACGACTATGAAGTCGGTCTGCGCCATAATCTCGAGCAGATCCAGTGCATTGACGAAGATGCGAAGATCATCAACGGCGGCAAATACAACGGCATGGATCGCTATGAATGCCGCAAGGCGATTGTGGCTGACCTCGAGGAGCAGGGCTACCTTGTCAAGGTCGAGCCTTACAGCCACAACGTCGGCTGCTGCTATCGCTGCGGCACGGTGGTTGAGCCGCTGACGAGCCCGCAGTGGTTCGTCAAGATGGAACCGCTGGCTAAGAAGGCGATCGAGGTCGTGAAGGACGGCCGGATCAAGTTCGTGCCGGACCGCTTCTCCAAGACCTATCTCAACTGGATGGAAAACGTGCACGATTGGTGCATTTCCCGTCAGCTTTGGTGGGGTCATCAGATCCCGGCCTGGTACTGTGACGACTGCGGCGAGATCACCGTTTCCCGCGAGGATCCGACTGAATGTGCCCACTGCCACAGCAAGCATATCCACCGTGACGAGGATGTGCTCGATACGTGGTTCTCCTCGGCGCTCTGGCCCTTCTCCACGATGGGCTGGCCGGAAAAGACAGCTGAGCTGGGTTACTGGTATCCGACCTCCGTTATGGTCACGGGCTATGACATCATCTTCTTCTGGGTTGCCCGCATGATCTTCTCCGGCATGGAGCAGATGAAGCGGGAGCCCTTCGGCACGGTGCTGATCCACGGCCTGGTCCGGGACAGCAAGGGCCAGAAAATGTCAAAATCCTTGGGCAACGGCATCGACCCCCTGGAGATGGCGGATAAGTACGGCGCGGATGCGCTGCGCTTCAACCTCATCACCGGAAATTCCCCCGGCAACGATATGCGCTTCTATGAGGAGAAGTGCGAGGCGATGCGCAACTTCTGCAACAAAATCTGGAACGCCAGCCGCTTCGTCATGATGAATCTGACGGTCACGGACAACGCCCTGCCGCAGAAGCTGGAGCTGGAGGACAAGTGGATCCTGACCCGGCTCCAGGACACGGTCCGGGAGGTCTGCGAGAACCTGGACAACTTCGAGATCGGCGTCGCTGCGGCAAAGATTTACGACTTTATCTGGGACGACTATTGCGACTGGTATATCGAGCTGACCAAGCCCCGGCTGAACGGGGAGGATAAGGCGGCGGCAGAGGGCGCGCAGCGGGTGCTGCTGTACGTGCTGAACGAGTTTTTGAAGCTGCTGCACCCCATCATGCCCTTTATCACGGAGGAGATCTGGCAGGCCATCCCCAACGGGGGCGGCGACCTGATCCTGGCGGACTACCCGAAATATGACGCCGCCCTCAGTTTCCCGCAGGAGGCGGCGGATTTCACGCTGGTCATGGAGGCCATCAAGGCCGTCCGGGCCAGACGGGCGGAGATGAACGTGCCCCCCAGCCGCCGCAGCCATCTCATCATCGCAACGGAGCGGGGAGAGGCTTTCTCCCTGGGCGCGGCCTATATCAGAAAGCTCGCCTACGCCGAGGAGGTCACCGTCACCGCCGCGCCGCCGGCGGACACGGGCGGCATGGTGAGCGTGGTCACGGGCCACGCCCGGATGTTCATGCCCATGGCGGATCTGGTGGACCTGGAGGCGGAGCGCAAGCGGCTGGAAAAGTCCCTGGACAACGCCAAAAAGCAGCTTGAAGCCCAGGTGGGCAAGCTGTCCAACGAGAAATTTGTCTCCCGCGCCCCAGAGGCCGTGGTCAACGCCGAGCGGGAGAAGAAAGCAAAGCTGGAGGCCCTGATCGAGAATCTGACCGAGAGCCTCCGGAACCTGGGCTGAACAGGGCAGGGCGGGATGGACGTTCAAACCCTGATGAAAGACGACCGCTTTGCGGCGGAGGCCGGCATCCGGCTGGTCTCCTGCCGCGACGGCGAGGCGGTGCTTGAGGCGGAGCTGACGGAGAAAAGCCGCAACGCCAACGGATTTGCCCAGGGCGGCATGATCTTCACGCTGGCTGACACCGCCTTTGCCGTGGCCGCCAACGCCGGAGAGCGGGATGCCGTGACGCTAAGCTGCACGGTGAATTTCCTGCGCCCCGGCATCGGGAGCAGGCTGACCGCCCACGCGGTCATCTTCAGCTCCACCCGCAGCGTCTGCTGCGCGGACGTGACCGTGACGGATGACCGGGGCAGAGAAGTGGCAAAGCTGCTCTGCACCGGGCATTATGTCTGAGAACCTGTTGACGATCTCTCCGCGCACGCCGAGATATGAAACAGGTTCTGAAAACCGGGCACAATACCTGAAAAGCATGAAAAGATTGGATGAGAGCATGAGGAAAAAAACTGGTTTTGCACATCTGCTGTTGGCTTTGCTGCTGGCAGCGTCCCTCTCCGGCTGCGGGGAAACCGCCGCGCCGGAGCGGACGGCAGGGACGGTGACCCGGGAAACGGATGCGCCGGTCGAAACTCCGGCGGATGCGCCGGCTCCGGAAGCCACCGCCGCGCCGGCGGAGAAGCCCGATCTGGCGGATACGCCCGCACCGGCGGAAACTCTTGTGCCGGAGATAAGCGACGCCACGACGCCCAGTCCGGCCCCCACGGTCACGCCGGTCCCGGAGGCCACCGCCGCGCCGGATGAGGATCCCGGTTCCTATGCGGAGGATGTGCCTGTTTATACGCCTGTACTGGACGTGCTCTGCGATTATCTCAGCCGGGGAAAGCCCTGGTGGGAGAATACCGCGGCGGGACTGACCGGTATCTCCGAGATGGTTTCCTATCTGGGTGAGGATGCCGCGCAGGACCTCGGTTATGTCATCACGGACCTGAGCGGGGACGGCGTCCCGGAGCTGGCAGTCTGCATCACCTCGGGGGACGGCTCCTCCGGCGTCGTCGGGAACGAGGTCCTGTGCCTCTACACCTGGGCAGACGGAGAGCCGCTGCTTGTCCTGGAGGGCTGGGCGCGCAATTCCTACCATTGGCTTGGCGGCGGACGCTTTTTTTACCGGGGCTCCAGCGGCGCGGTTTACAGCATCCTCGGCACCTATGCGCTCTCCCGGGACGGCAGGGAGTCCAAGTGTGAAGAATGTTGGTTTACCTGGCCCAGGGATGATGATTGGTCGGTGATCGACTATTGGTACAATCAACTTGGCGAAATGGACCCGGAAGTATCTGAGCCCTGGGAGGGACGCGACATCTGGGAGATCGAGGAAGAGCTGGCCTCCCAGGTCCGGGACATCGAGCTGGCGCCGCTGTCCGGCTATCTCGCGTCCTGGCGGAGCAGGCAGGCGGAAAACGCTCCGCTCCTGTCGGCCTATTGGCCGGATCAGGTTCCAAACGCCTACCCGGACTATTTGCTTTGCAGCCTTGCGGAGGGCGAGGCTGGCGCAGAGGTCGTTTTTGTGGCAGGGGAGACCCTGTCGGACTTGCGTCTGCTGGCGCTGACCATGGGCGAGTGGCATGTGGACGAGCCGGCGCGTTTCACGGCGCAGGACCGCTACACGCTGGATGAGCTGACGCCGGAGCGCCCGCTGGCGGCAAAGCTGACCTTTGCGGGGGACATCCCCAACAACGGCGTCGCGTTCCTGGACAGCGCCGGGACGGAGCACGTCTACGCCGTCGAGCTGAGCGGAAAGGACGGCTCTCTGGTGCTGTGGGAGATCGAAACGGAAGGTTAGAGATTTGGATTTTCAGAAAATGCTGGGCTACTGCGCCAAGCTGGAACAGAACAACGACCGTGCCTGGTTTCACGCCAATCATGACGAGTATGTGCAGGCGCGGGAGGACTTTATCGAACTGACGGACCGGATGCGCTTTGCGGTGGCGGAGGAGACGGGGCCGGAGCTGGCCGAGCGGCTGCTCTTCGTCGATCCCAAGGACCTGCTCTTCCGCATCCCCAGGGATATGCGGGTCTGGAAAAACGCCCCGCCCTATAACCCGAGCTGGCGCTGCTACCTTGCCGCGGACCGGAAAGCCGTCTTGCCCGTGGGCTATTTTTGCATGATTGCGCCGGGAGACCGCTCCCACTTCGGCACCGGGGGCTGGTGCTCCGATCGGGACTTTCTCCGCTCCGTCCGCCAGTTCATCTCCGACCATGTGGAGGAGTTTGAGGATGCGTTGGAGCAGGGCGGTTATCCGCTGTCAGAGACGGAGGGAAAGCTGAAACGGGTGCCCCTGGGCTTTGACCCGGACGACCCGGCGGGGGAGTACCTGAAATACAAGGAGTGGTATGTCTCCGAGCGCTTTGCCGACGCGGAGCTGACGGACGCGGACAGCTTTTTGGACCGGGTCCGGCAGGCGGTACGGCGTATGGAGCCGCTGCGCCGGTTTTTTGACCGCGCCTTTTCCCAAAAACCGCGAAAGCCCTGGGAGGGCGCCTGGGATGAAACCCCGTGATTCTCAGGAACACTGAGGAACTGTCACGAAATAAATTGCGCAATTATGGCGCAGGATTTTTCGCCGGCAGCGAGGCGGAAAAGCGTAGGAATACTTTGTGTATTTCAAGCTTTGACAACGAAGCTGCCGGTGAAAAAGGCCAGCCAGAATGTGCAAGTTATTTCGGGACAGTTCCTGACAAGGAAGTATCACATGCAAACCAAGGAAACTAAACATATAGCTTACGCGGTCCGTCCGCTGATCCACAAGGGAACCGCCCGCCTGGAAACAGCGCGGCTGGTGCTGCGCCCTTTCACACCGGCGGACGCGGAGCCCATGTACCGCAACTGGGCCACGGAGGAGGCCGTGACCCGCTTTCTGACCTGGAAGCCCCATGCCAGCCCCGAGCAGACCGCTTGGCTGGCGGAAAAGTGGGCGGAGCAGGGGACACAGCCGGAATTCTATCAGTGGGCCATTGAGCTGAAAGCTCTGGGGGAGCCCATCGGCAGCCTGACGGTGGTCCGCCGGGACGAGCTTGCAGCAGCGGCGGAGCTGGGGTACTGCATCGGCTCCCATTGGTGGGGACAGGGGTTGATGACGGAGGCGGTGCGCGCCGTCATCGGCTATCTGATCCGAGAGGTGGGCTTTCACCGGGTCAGCGCCTGCCATGATGTGGAAAACCCCGCCTCCGGCCGGGTGATGGAAAAATCCGGCATGGTCCGGGAGGGGACCCTCCGGGCCTTTCTGCGAAACAACCGCGGCGTTGTGGACGTCACGTTTTACTCCGTCCTCGCGGAGGAGTGGAACGGGTAATCATACAGCACCGCACCCTTTCCCTCCCCCCAAGGGGGAGGGAGGACCGCCAGCCGCCCCCCGCAAGGCCGGCGGTGGGTGAGGTCATCTACCGCATCAAATATCACGCGGGCGCTTCTCCGCCCGCCGGAAAGGAAGCGATCACCATAGCGGACTATCAGTATCGAAACCTGGTCAGCGTGATCGGGCATCGGCATCCGGATACGGACTCCATCTGCTCCGCCATCGCCTATGCGTGGCTGAAAAACCAGGGGAGCGACGGCACCTTTTATGAGCCCCGGCGGGCCGGGGACCTGAACCGGGAAACGGAGTTTGTCCTCCGGTATTTCGGCGTGGACACCCCTAGAATCTGTCTGGACGTGCGTCCCCAGCTCAAGGACGCGGAATACCGCCTCGCGCCCGGCATCGACGAGGATCTCAGCCTGCGCGATGCCTGGACCATGATGGTCCGGGACGAGATCGAAACCCTCTGCATCACGGACGAGGAGAACAACTTCAAGGGCATCATCACCCTCAAGGACATCGGCCAGGCCTACATGAACATTGAGGACACCACCATCCTGGCCGAGGCTCATACCAGTTATGCCAATCTGGCAAAGACCCTGAATGGGGAACTGCTGGTGGGGAATCTGGAGGACAGGATCGAGCGCGGAAAGCTCTGCATCGGCAGCAATCCGGAGATGATGGAGGATCTCATGGAGGAAGGGGACATCGTCCTGGTCACCAACCGCTATGAGACCCAGAGCTACGCAGTGGAGAGCGGTGCCGGCTGCGTGATCGTCTGCTGCGGTGCGAAGCTGCCCAAGGCCATCCTCCATCGGGCTACGGAGAAAGGCTGCGCCATTCTCGCCACGCCCATGGACACCTACAGCGCTGCCCGCCTGATCAGCATGGCAGCGCCCGTCAGCTTCCGCATGATTACCAAAGACATTCTGAAATTCACGCCGGACACCCCGGTGGAGGAGGTCAGAAAAGTCATGGCCGGCGTACGCCACCGCTATTTCCCGGTGATGGACGCCTCCGGCAAGTACGCCGGCGTCATCAGCCGCCGAAACCTCCTGAATCCTCACCGGAAAAAGCTGATTCTCGTGGATCACAATGAAAAGCTCCAGGCGGTCAGCGGGTTGGAGGAGGCGGAGATCCTGGAGATCATCGACCACCACCGCCTGGGCGCGCTGGAGACAGGAGAGCCCCTGGTGTTCCGGAACATGCCCGTGGGCTGCACCTCCACCATTCTGTACCGTATCTTCGGTGAGATGGGAGTGACCCCCAGTCGGGAGATCGCGGGACTGATGCTCTCCGCCATCCTGTCCGATACGCTGATGTTCCGCTCCGCCACCTGCACGGATCTGGACCGGACGGCCGCAGAGGCGCTGGCTTCCATCGCCGGAGTGGACATGGCCTCATATGCAGAGCAGATGTTCCGGGCGGGGGAGGACCTGACGGGCAGGAGCCCGGAGGAGATCGTCAACGCGGACCTCAAGGATTTCCGCTTCGGGGACATGACCGTGGCGGTGGGGCAGTCCCTCTTCATGACGGAGGAGGTGTTCCGCCAGGCGGAGGAGCTGATTCGGCCCTACATCCCGATCGCCCGGAAGAAATCCGGGGAGGAGATGTTTTTCTATATGCTTACGTTCACCCCGGAAAAGCGCACGCGGCTGCTGTACGACGGGGAGGGGGCGGAGGAGCTGGTCCGCCGGGCGTTCGGCGTTGACACCTCCGATGGCGCTGCGGACCTGCCCGGCGTAGTCAGCAGGAAAAAGCAGATGATCCCCCCGCTGCGCTCCGCCGTGGCCGTGGAGCAGGGCTTGTAAACAGGCATTATCACAGGGAACAGGAGGAACCATGAATCACAACATCGTGAAACGCAATGAACTGTTGGCGCAGAAGATCATCCGCGGCCTGGAGTCCCGGAATATGTCCGGGTACTATGCCAAAAACCGGGAGGAGGCTTTGGGAAAGGCCCTGGAGCTGATTCCGGAGGGCAGCGCAATCACCATGGGCGGAGGCGCCAGCGTCCACGAGATCGGTTTGGTGGAGGCGCTCAAGCAGGAAAACTACAACTTTATCGACCGGGACGCCATCGCCGACAAGCGGGCGGCCATGCTGGCAGCCTACGATGCGGACGTGTTTCTCACCAGCGCCAACGCCATCACCGAGGACGGCATCCTGGTGAACATCGACGGCAACTCCAACCGGGTTTCCGCAATCGCCCAGGGTCCGAAAAAGGTGCTGTTCATCGTCGGGATGAACAAGGTCTGCGACGACGTGGACGGCGCAATCAAGCGGGCCAGAAACGTGGCGGCACCCATCAACGCCCAGCGCTTCGGCCTGAATACGCCCTGCGCCAAAACCGGGGCCTGCGCCGACTGCAAGAGCCCCGACACCATCTGCTGCCAGTTTTTGATCACCCGCTTCTCCCGGCACACCGGCCGGATTCACGTGATTCTGGTCAACGACAATCTGGGGTTTTAGGAAACGCTGATTAAATCAACGTGTGCGATTGGCGAGCAAAAAATGTTTATCGTAACAGAGGGGACGCTCCGAATGCGGGGCGTCCCCCAAAAAATGCTTGACATATACCGGGTAGGGGTATATAATGACATATACCCCATACGGGTATATGGAGGACGCTGCCATGAGCGAAGCGGAAAACTGCTGCTGTGCTGCCGGAGAGAAAAAGACTGCCCGGAGCGAGGAGCAGAAGAAAAAGCTATTAAACCGCCTGAGCCGGATCGAAGGACAGGTCCGCGGCATCAAGCGGATGATCGAGGCGGATGCCTACTGTAACGACGTGCTGATTCAGTCCGCCGCCGTTGCCGCGGCGGTAGACGCGTTCAACCGGGAGGTCCTCCGCGCCCATATCCACTCCTGTGTGATCCGGGATATCCGGGCGGGGGATGATCAGGTTGCCGACGAGCTGATCCAGACGTTGGAACGGCTCATGCGCTGATGATCGGTGAGGATGCAACTGCGATGGAAAAAATGGAACAATACAATGTGACGGGCATGAGCTGCGCCGCCTGTTCCGCCCGGGTGGAAAAGGCCGTGCGCGCCGTGCCCGGGGTGGAGAGTTGCGCGGTCAGCCTCCTGACCAACTCCATGGGTGTCACCGGCTCCGCCTCGCCCCAGGCTATCGTGGCGGCAGTGGAGAAAGCGGGCTACGGTGCTTCACCCAAGGGGGCGGGAAAGCGCGATGCAGAAACACAGTCCGAGGCGGAGGAGGCGCTGCGCGACCGGGACACCCCCGTGCTGAAACGGCGGCTGCTGACCTCCCTGGTTTTTCTGCTGGTCCTCATGTACCTCTCCATGGGACATATGATGCTGGGCCTGCCGATTCCGGCCTTCCTCCACGCCAACCCAATCGGCATGGGGCTGGCGCAGCTGCTGCTGTCCGCCGCCGTCATGGTCATCAATCAGAAGTTCTTTGTCTCCGGTTTCCGCAGCCTCTGGCACCGCGCGCCAAACATGGACACGCTGGTAGCGCTGGGCTCTGCCGCCTCGTTTTGCTGGAGCGTCTATGTCCTGTTCCGGATGACTACAGGTGCGGAGGGGGAGGGCGAGTTTTATTTTGAATCCGCTGCAATGATCCTGACCCTCATCACCGTGGGCAAGCTGCTGGAAGCCCGGTCCAAGGGGAAGACCACCGACGCTCTCAAGGGCCTGATGAATCTCTCGCCGAAAACCGCCAACGTCCTGCGGGACGGAACGGAGGTAACGGTGGGCGTGGAGCAGGTGGGTATCGGCGACCTGTTCACGGTCCGTCCCGGAGAGAGCGTCCCCGTGGACGGGGTGGTGGTGTCCGGTTCCAGCGCCATCGACGAGTCCGCCCTGACCGGCGAGAGCGTGCCTATGGACAAGGGGGAGGGGGATGCTGTCTCCGCCGCCACGGTGAATCGCAGCGGCTTTCTGACCTGCCGGGCGACGCGGGTGGGGGAGGACACCACCCTGTCCCAGATCATCCGCATGGTCTCCGACGCGGCGGCCACGAAAGCGCCCATCGCAAAGGCGGCGGACAAGGTTTCCGGCGTGTTCGTGCCGGTGGTCATCGGCATCGCCCTCGTCACGCTGGCGGTCTGGCTGCTGCTGGGCAGGGAGTTCTCCTACGCGCTGGCAAGGGGGATCTCCGTGCTGGTAATTTCGTGTCCCTGCGCGCTGGGTCTCGCCACCCCCGTGGCGATCATGGTGGGCAGCGGTTTGGGGGCAAAAAACGGGATTTTGTTCAAAACTGCCGTCTCCCTGGAGGAGACCGGCAAGGCCGGCATCGTTGCATTGGACAAGACCGGCACGATTACGGAGGGTGCGCCACAGGTGACGGACATTCTACCCGCCGATGGAGTAGGGGAAACGGAGCTGCTCCGTCTGGCCTATACGCTGGAGGCCAGGAGCGAGCATCCCCTGGCAAAGGCGGTCGTCCAGGAGGCGGAGCACCGGGGATTGAAAGCCGCTGCGGTGACGGATTTCACCGCGCTGCCGGGGAACGGCCTGCAGGCGAAAAAAGACGGCAAAACGCTGGCCGGGGGCAGCATGAAGCACATCTCCGCCCGCGCATCGGTCCCGGAGGCGCTGAGCGGACAGGCGGAGCAATTGGCGGAACAGGGCAAAACCCCGCTGCTGTTCGCCCTGGACGGCAGCCTGCTGGGGGTGATCGCCGTGGCGGACGTGATCAAGGCGGACAGCCGGGAGGCTGTATCCGAGCTGCGCGGGATGGGCCTGCGGGTGGTCATGCTTACCGGCGACAATCCCCGCACCGCCAGAGCCATCGGCAACGAGGCTGGCGTGGACGCCGTGATCGCCGGCGTTTTGCCGGAGGGCAAGGAGCGGGTGATCCGGCAGCTTCAGACCGTGGGCAAGGTCCTGATGGTGGGAGACGGCATCAACGACGCGCCGGCTCTGACGCGTGCCGATGTGGGCATCGCCATCGGCGCAGGGACAGACGTGGCCATTGACGCCGCGGACGTGGTGCTGATGAAAAGCCGCCTGAAGGACGCATCGGCGGCGGTCCGTCTAAGCCGCGCCACGCTGCGGAACATCCACGAAAATCTGTTCTGGGCCTTTTTCTACAATGCGGTATGCATCCCGCTGGCCTGCGGCGCTTTCACATCCCTGGGACTGACATTAAACCCCATGGTGGGAGCTGCGGCTATGAGTCTCAGCAGCTTCTGTGTAGTGACAAACGCCCTGCGGCTGAACCTGTTCCGGCTCCGGGACGCGGAACGGGACCGCGCGCACAAAAGCGTTTCGGAATCCGCCTTTCAGCAGGCGGTGCAGGATATTCAAAACAGCTTGGAAATCAAGGAGGAAAAAACCGTGACAAAGACCGTAAAAATCAGTGGAATGATGTGCCCGCACTGCGAGGCCACCGTGAAGAAAGCTCTGGAGGCGCTCCAAGGGATCGACAGCGCTACGCCGTCCCATGTGAGCGGAACAGCCGAGCTGAGTCTCAGCGGAGCGTTCGACGAGGACGCCGTCCGCGCCGCCGTGACTGCCGCCGGGTACGATTACCAGGGCGTGGCCTGAAGACAAGGATCTTCATTTCAAATCAAATTCAAATTCCGGATTCCAGAGAAATGCGAAAAACCGTCTGAACAAGGGAAACGTTGATTCAATCCGACAGAGCAGATGTTGAAAGCGGATAATCCGTGTTTCCCAAGTTCCCAGGGCGGTTTTTCGCATGACGGCGAAGTTTTTCCCGGATACGGAGGATTTCCCGGACAGGCGTCGTTTTAAAATGACCCATAATTGAACAAAATTTTTATTTTGTTCAATTTTATATCAACCCCACCAAAACTGCGTGAAGTTCACTTCCCTGTCTTGCAATGCGCCGCACCGATATGATATAATCATTTCCAGAACATCCGGCGACATTGTTGCCGATCTACAGGAGGTCTGATGATGCAAGAAACAAAAAGACTGGTAACCAGGAGCGACTTTGACGGTCTGGTCTGCGCGATGATGCTGAAAGAACTCAAGCTCATCGAGGAGATCAAGTTTGTCCATCCCAAGGATATTCAGGATGGAAAGATTGAACTGTTCGATACGGACATCACCACCAACTTGCCCTATGATCCCCGGGTTTCCATCGCCTTTGACCACCACGAATCCGAGGTGGACCGCCTGAAAGCGACGGAAACCGGCGGAAAGCTGATTATTGACCCCAACGCCCGAAGCGCCGCCAGAGTGGTCTATGACTACTACGGCGGGAAAAAGACGTTCCCCACCATCTCCGAGGACCTGATGGACGCCGTGGACAAGGGCGACAGCGCGGACTTTACCCTGGACGAGATCCTGAACCCCAAGGGCTGGGTGCTGCTGCACTATCTGATGGACCCCCGCACCGGTCTCGGACGTTTCCACCAGTTCCGCATCTCCAACTACGACCTGATGATGGAGCTGATCGACTACTGCCGCCAGCACACCGTGGACGAGATCATGGAGCTGCCGGACATCAAGGAGCGGACGGAGCTTTACTTTGAGCAGGCGCAACTGTTCAAGGACCAGCTCCAGCGCCTCGCAAAGCTTCACGGCAAGGTGGTGGTTCTGGATCTGCGCAACGAGGAGATCATCCACGCGGGCAACCGCTTTATGATTTACGCTCTCTACCCCGACGCCCAGATCTCCATCCACGTGGCATGGGGCTTCCAGAAGCAGAACACAGCCGTCATGATCGGCAAATCCATCCTCAACAAGGCGTCCGAGGCGGACATCGGTCAGTTGTGCTTGCGCTACGGCGGCGGCGGCCATCGGAATGCCGGTACCTGCCAGTTGGACAACGACAAGGTGGACGCGATTCTTCCCGAGATCATCGAAGCCCTGAACGTCTGACTGCCGGAAGTACATACCGTATTTTCTTTTATACTCCCCCTCCCCGTTTCTGCGGGAGGGGCGCTTTTTATACATCTTTTTCCTGTCATATTCCGCGCCGCGGAGAAAAAAATAGAAAAAAGGATGTGATTGACGATGCATAAAAAATATCGGAGAAGAATGATCCTGCTCACCAGCTATCTCACCGCCGCGGCGGTCACGTTCGGAGTGCTGGCCTATGTCAGCAACGCCCGGGCCAGACAGTATGAGCTGTATCTCAGCAACCAGTACCAGCGCTCCTTCAACGACCTGGTCACCGCCGTGGAGGAGGTGGACAGCGCCCTGCAGAAGAGCATGTACGCCATGAGCCAGGGACTGGCCGGAAGCCTGTGTACCGAGGTCTTCGGAAAGGCCATGGCCGCGCAGCTCTCCCTGGGTTCCCTCCCCTTTTCCTCCGCGGAGCTGGAACAGACAGCCTCCTTTCTCAGCCGCGTTGGAGATTACGCCTACTGCCTCTCCCGGGCAGCCGCCTGGGGTAGAGCCATTTCGCCGGAGGAACTGGAAAACCTGAAAGCGCTGTCCGACACCGCCGCCATCCTGGCTCTGAATCTGCGGGGGATGCAGTCCGAGCTTTTGGCGGGTGCGCTGTCCCTGACGCAGCTCCGAAAAAGCCAGACCACGCTGGACGAGCTGTCCGAACAGATGCCGGGCTATGCCGGGGACGGCTTGAAGCTGATCGAGCAGGAGTTCCCCGAGGTCCCCTCCCTGATCTACGACGGCCCCTTTTCCGAGCATTTGACGAACCGGAAGCCCAAGGTGCTGGAGGGGCTTCCGGAGGTCAGCCAGGAGGAGGCCAGGAGGATCGCGGCGGATATCCTTGCCACCGGCAGGGGCAGAATCCACCCCGAGGGAGAGCTGACCGGGGATATCCCCTGCTGGTGCTTCTCCGCCGACGGCGAGGACGGCGCGGCGCTGTCGGTCTGCATTACCCGGCAGGGTGGCAAGCTGCTCAGCCTGCTCTCCTCCCGTCCCGCCGGCAGCGAAAGAGTGTCTCCGGAGGAGGCTGTTGAAGCGGCGAAGCGCTTTTTGCAGAGCATCGGCTGTCCGGACATGGAGGAGACCTACCACATGACCCGGGACGGCGTGCTGACCGTCAACTTCGCCTACCGCCAGGGCGAGACGCTGTGCTATTCCGATCTGATCAAGGTCTCCGTGGCGCTGGACAGCGGCAAGGTCTGCGGCTGCGAGACAAAGGGCTGGCTCACCTCCCACTGCCAGCGGGAGCTTCCGGCGGCCGCCGTCAGCCAGGAGGACGCCAGGGCGATGGTCCCGGAGAGCCTGGAGATTTTGTCCTCCCAGCTTGCGCTGGTCCCCTCCGACGGGCAGTATGAAACGCTCTGCCACGAGTTCAAATGCGCCGCGGAGGACGGACGGCACTTTATCATCTATGTCAACGCCGCCACCGGGCAGCAGGAAAAAATTCTGATTCTGCTGGAGGACGAGACCGGGGCGCTGACGCTGTAACCTTTGCGCGCTTCGATTTGCGAAAAGACTTGACGCTGTTCCCCGGGTTCATGTATAATATTGGAAAGACAAAGAACCCGTACCGGCGATTCCGCTGCCGCGGGCGTGAACCGGAGGGAGCTTATGGAAAACCTGCAAAAAATCGCGCTGCTGATCGACGCCGACAACACCCAGCTTTCCAAAATGGAGGCGGTGCTTCGGGAGATCTCCATCTACGGGCGCATCGTGGTCAAGCGCGCCTACGGCAACTGGCGGAAGGACTCGCTGAAAAGCTGGGAGAGCGAGCTGAAACGGCTTGCCATCCGGGCGGAGCAGCAGTTTGACTACACCACCGGGAAAAACGCCACGGACATCGCCCTGACCATCGACGCCATCAATCTGCTGCACCGGGACATCTACGATGCTTTCGTCATCGTGTCCAGTGACAGCGATTTTACGCCGCTTGCCATCAGCATCCACGAGTCCGGCGTCTATGTGATCGGCGTGGGCGAGAAAAAGACCCCCATCGCGTTCCGCAACAGCTGCGACAACTTTATCTATCTGGAAAACCTGGACAAGCCCGACGAGCCGCCCCCCCAGCCCGCCGCGGCGCAGAAAAGCGCCGGCGCGGGAAAGGGACAGGCCAAGCCGGCGGAGAAGACCCAGGAGGCGGACAGCATCCAGGAGATCCACGATCTGCTGAAAATGGCGTTCGACACCTATCAGGAGGACGACGGTTATGTGACCGTTGGCTTCGTGGGCCAGTTCATCAAGCGGGCCAAGCCGGACTTCGACGTGCGGACCTACGGCTTCAAAACCCTGACGCAATTGGTGGAGGCCTTTCCCGAGCGCTATGTGATGAAGCGCTACTCCGGCAAGGGTACGACGATGATCACCGCCTACCAGTGCAAGACAAAGAAAAAGCAGCCCGAGCGGGGCAAGCGCTGAAAGCCCCCTCCCCTGCCCTGCCAGTGTGATACAGCATCGCGGCGTTCCGCTTGTTCTGCGGGACGCCGCGATGTTTCTTCCGCTTTCCCCCTCACCCACCACCGGCCTTGCGGGGGACGGCCGGCGGTCCCCCCTCCCCCTGATGGGGGAGGGATAGGGTGCGGATTTTTCCGCAGGTGCGGCAGTTCCAACCGCTCAGATAGAATTGATTTCTTCACAGTTCCTTACTGTATAAACCTGTTTACATCCGTCTCCGCCTGGGTGTAGAGGGGGACGCCGTGGGCGCGCAGCCAGGCGTTGGTGCGCACGGACGCGGTGGTGGGGACCGTGTAGAAGCTGTCGTAGACATAGCCGTCGGTGCTGGCGGTGGGAACGGGGACGTAGCTGTAGCCGTCATAGATCTGATTGTCGTTCTGACTGTCGCTCCCCTGCCCTTTGTTCTTCTCCCGGAAATCCAGGTTGATGTTCACCTGATAGACGCTGTTCCGGTACTCCTGATCCGTCACGGCCCATACTCTTCCCAGATACCCGTCCCGGAGGTCCGGCAGGATACACTCGCTGTACAGCTCCCACAGCGCGGCGCGGTCCGCTTTCAGGTTATAACTGTAGTCGTAGTAGACCTTGTCCAGGTCCAGGTGCTCTGCAAGCTGCTCCGACTCCGCCAGGTAATCCGTGTGAATGGGATAACGGTCCTCCTGGGCAACGCCCAGCGTTTCCCAATACAGGCTGTATCCGTTGACAGACTCGTTCAGCACATTCTGGGCAACCGCCAGACGCCGTTCCTCCGGGTCCGCCGCCGCGAAACGGGCCTCCGACCAGCCCTCCCGCTCCCGCAGGATATACTCCTCCGCGTCGTCGTAGCCGGAGGCCGCGGCACATTCCGCTGCGGTCATCGTGGCGGTGACGCTGCCGGCGTACAGATTCTCCCTGGTCAGGGGGATGTTCGACCGCTTCCGGTTCAGGATGCCCTCCGGGGTGTTCAGCACCGCGTTCAGCGCGGAGGCGTTGCCCCGGTCCTCCGGCAGCAGGACCCCGTCGCCGTCGGCCTCGTACCGCAGGACGTAGTAGCGGCTGACCTTGCCGCCGTTTTTCAGCGTGTAGTTGATCCGGCAGTCTACGGAATGTGCCGGTCCGCTCTCATTGTATGCCTTGCTGC
>JAFTBW010000018.1 GCA_017455015.1 Oscillospiraceae bacterium
ATGTTTGAGGAAGCGCTGAACAAAAATCCCCGCGCACGTTTGGCGGCAAATTTTGCGCCCGCCTGCGTTGCAAAAACCTTGAAATACACAAAGTATTCCTGCGGTTTTTGCGCCTTGGCGGACACAAAATTTGCTCGCCAATCGCACGAGTTGATTTAATCAGCGTTTCCTTAAATGATATATTGTCAACATCTTTTTCCCTTGTCATTTTGATCCTCGATGCGCGTCTATATTGTGATGATAACCATGCCGCTCTTTTGGATATGAAAATCCCACGGCTTTGCAGCCGTGGGATTTATGGCTATTTTTTGAGAAAATGCCGAAAGCGACGGACGGTCATTCCAGAAACCGCCCCACCACGGCGCGCATCTCCGCCTTGTCCGCCACGGCGGGGAAGCGGACGGGGCGGGCGTCCAGGCCCCGCAGCGGGGCGGGGACGGGCAGGCCGGAGGCGTCGGAGAGGGCGCGAAGCGGGTCCTCTCCCGCCGTCTTTCCCAGGGCGTCCAGCACGTCGGCGGCAAACTTGAAGGGGCTGGCGGTGGAAACCACCACGGCCTGGGACTTATCCCCGGTCTCCCGGCGGTAGTCCTCCAGCACCTGCCAGGCCACGGCGGTGTGGGTGTCCATCAGATAGCCCTTTTCCCGGAACACCCTGCTGATGGCCTCGCGCGTGGCTCCGTCGCCGCAGCAGCCGGCGGAGAACACGGCCTGCACCCGCTCCCGGGTGTCCGCGTCCAGGGCGTATCTGCCCTCCGCGTTCAGCTTCGCCATAAAGCCGCCGGTGGCGGCGTCGCCGGTCATGTAGTACAGCAGCCGCTCCAGGTTGCTGCTGACCAAAATGTCCATGGAGGGGGAGATGGTGGTGTGGAACGGCCGGTTCCGGTCGTAGACGCCGGTGCGGATGAAGTCCGTCAGCACGTTGTTGGCGTTGCTGGCGCAGACGAAGCGGCTCACCGGCAGGCCCATCTCTCTGGCGAACCAGCCGGCCAGGATGTTGCCGAAGTTTCCGGTGGGGACGCAGAAGACGAGCTTCTCGCCGGGCTTCACCCGCCCTGCGTTCACGCAGTCGCAGTAGGCGGAGAAGTAGTAGGCGATCTGGGGCAGCAGCCGCCCCCAGTTGATGGAGTTGGCGGAGGACAGATACCAGCCCCGCCCCGTCAGCTCTTGGGCAAAGGCGGCGTCGCCGAAGATTTTCTTCACGCCGGTCTGTGCGTCGTCAAAGTTGCCGCGCACCGCGCAGACGCCAACGTTTTCCCCGGCCTGGGTCACCATCTGCAGCCGCTGGATGCGGCTGACGCCCCCGTCGGGGTAGAAGACGAAGATGCGCGTTCCCGCCACGTCCCGGAAGCCCTCCAGCGCGGCCTTGCCCGTGTCGCCGGAGGTGGCCACCAGGATGCAGACCTGCCGCTGCTCCCCGGTCTTGCGGAGGGAGGCGGTCAGCAGGCGGGGCAGCATTTGCAGCGCCATGTCCTTGAACGCGCAGGTGGGGCCGTGCCACAGCTCCAGCAGCGCCGTGTCCGCCGCCAGAAACCGGGTGGGGGCGACGGCGGGATCGTCAAAATTGTCCCCGTAGGCCGCGGTCACGAACCCGTCCAGCTCGCCGGGGTCGAAGTCCTCCAGATAGAGGCGCATAATTTCCGCCGCCCTGGCCCGGTAGTTTAAGGAGCAGAGCCGTTCCAGAAAGGCCCGGTCCACTTTGGGGACCGTCTCCGGGACGAACAGCCCCCCGTCCGGGGCGATGCCCATGGCGATGGCCTGGGCGGCGGAACAGTTCAGCCTGTCGTTTCTCGTGCTGAAATAGCGCATAAATAATGTACCTCCCCTCATCCGTCACGGCGCGCTGCGCCGCGCCACCTTCCCCCCCAGGGGGGGAAGGCTATCCCCTCATCCGTCACGGCGCGCTGCGCCGTGCCACCTTCCCCTGGGGGAAGGAAAAAAGGTATTATTGAAAAGCGTTCTCAATGTGGTTGACCGCGTCCACGCGGCCCGATTCGCCGTAGACCTCGATCACGTCAAAGCGGACGGGCATGTCCGGGTCCCGCCGGGACAGATAGTACTCCGCTGCGCGGATCAGCTTTTGCTGCTTGCCGGGGGTGACCGCCTCCCGGGCAAGGGCATATTCCGCGCTGCGCCGCAGCTTGACCTCCACGAAGACGAGGCAGCCCGCGTCCTCCGCCACGATGTCGATCTCCCCGGAGCGGCAGGTGAAGTTCCGCTCCAAAATGCGCCAGCCGCGTTTCCGCAGCCAGGCGGCGGCCTCCCGCTCCCCCCAGCGCCCGACGGAGCGGGGGTCGGGCTTCCGTTTTGCGGCTTCTTCCGCGCGCGGGCGGCGGTTTTCTGCACGGTCCGTCATCTCCGCTCCCCCTCAGTGCCGTTTCCGCAGGAACGTGGGCCGGTGGATGGGGCTGGGGCCCAGCGCGCGCAGGGCGGCGTAGTGGGCGGCGGTGCCGTAGCCCTTGTGAACAGCAAAGCCGTAGCCGGGGTAGCGCCCGTCCATCTCCCGCATATAGCGGTCCCGCGTTACCTTGGCCAGGATGCTGGCTGCGGCGACGGAGGCGCAGCGGGCGTCCCCACGGACCACGCATTGGCTGGGAGAGGCGATGCCCCGGTTTTGATTGCCGTCGATCAGGGCCAGGGCCGGGGCGGGGTCCAGCAGGGCGATGGCCCGGTTCATGGCCAGAAAGGTGGCCCCCAGGATGTTCTTTTCCTCGATCTCCTCCACGGTGGCAAAGGCCACGCCGAAGGAGACGGCGGCGTCCGTGATGGCGTCGTACAGCGCCTCGCGCCGCCGCTCGCTGAGCTTTTTGGAGTCGTTCAGGCCGGGAATGACGAAGCCCGTTGGCAGCAGCACGGCGGCGGCGCACACCGGCCCCGCCAGGGGACCGCGCCCCGCCTCGTCCACGCCGCAGACGGGCGCAATGCCCCGGGAGGCAAGCTCCCGCTCCATCTCCCAGAGACCGGCAGCCCCGGCTCTCTCCGGCTGCCGCGTTTCGGTTTCTTCCATATCCGTGCCTCCCCCGTCTCCGGCGGTCGGAGACGGTCTATGCCTCCTCCGGCGGGGCTTCCAGGCTCAGCCGGCCCAAAAGCCCGCCGTGGTACTCCCGCAGCAGCGTCTCCGCCATGCGCCCGATGTCCGGCTCCCCGCCGGAGCTCAGAAAGCCGCGGCGTCTCGCGGCGTCCTCCAGCAGCTCATAGCCGTTTTTTTCAGGGGCGGGGGTGAATTTGTACCGCGCCTCGATGGCCTCCGGTCTGGTCTCCCGGAGCCGGAGCATGAACGAGGCGGCAAGGGCCTCCCGGTCGAAGACCTCCGCCTTGATGGCGTTTGTCAGGGCCAGGGCCTCCCCCACCTCCCGGGACTCGAATTTGGGCCAGAGGATGCCCGGAGTGTCCAGCAGCTCGATGCCGCCGGGCAGGCTGATCCACTGCCGCCCCCGGGTGACGCCGGGCTTGTCCCCCGCCTGGGCGGCACGTCGCCCCGCGGCGGCGTTGATCAGGGTGCTCTTGCCCACGTTGGGGATGCCGAGGATCATGACGCGCAGCATCTTGCCCGCCTGTCCCTTCTCCGCCAGACGCTGCAGGCGCTCTGAGAGCAGCTCCCGCAGGGCCTTCGGAAGCTGCTTCACGCCCCGGCCGCTTTTGGCGTCCGTCTCCAGCGACGCCAGCCCCCGCGCCGTGAAATACCGCCGCCAGCGGGCGGTGACGTCCGGGTCGGCCAGGTCCGCCCGGTTCAGGATGACCAGCCGCGGCTTGTCCCCCGCCAGGGCGTCGATGTCCGGGTTCCGGCTGGAATCGGGGATGCGGGCGTCCAGCACCTCGCACACCGCGTCCACAAGGCCCATGTTCTCCCCGATCATCCGCCGGGCGCGGGTCATGTGGCCGGGGTACCACTGGATCGCCGTCCGCTCCCGCTCCTGCTCTTTCATGCCGCGCCCGCGCCCTGGAGGCTGCGGTAAAGCCCGCCGAACTTGTTCAGGGGCGTGATGCGCCACAGCGCCTTGCCCAGGATGCAGCGGGTGTCCACGCAGCCGATGGAGCTGGTGCGGCTGTCCGTGGAGCGGTTCCGGTTGTCGCCCATGACGAACACGCAGCCCTCCGGCACCGTGACGGGGCGGGTGAAGTCCTCCGGCTCGTAGGTGGGGGAGTTGACGTAGGGCTCGCGGAGCGCCACGTCGTCCACGTACACGACGCCCGCGTCAAAGTCGATGCTGACGGTCTGGCCCTCCGTGGCGATGACCCGCTTGATGATGGGATAGGACGCGAAGGAATCCTTCTGGATCACCACGATGTCCCCGTACCTGGGGGTGTAGAACAGGCGGCTGATGATGAGCCGGTCCCCCTCCACCAGCGTGGGCTGCATGCTGACGCTGACCACCCCCACGGTCCTGGCAAAAAAGGTGAAGATCAGGATGCAGGCGATCAGCGCCGTCACCACGCACTGGATCCAGTCATAGGCGTCGGCGGTTTCCGCCTCCTTTGGGGTCTTCGCAGCCTTTTCCTTGATGTTCTTGTCCATAGGGTACCTCCCGGCGCGTTTGATACAATATCGGATTGCGCTGCCCGCCGTGAAGCGCGCCCTCCCTCTTCCGGGGAGGAGCATATCACGGGTAAGCATACCATTATATATCCATTTGAGCGAAATAGCAAGCCCGGACCGGCGTGGAAATGCGAAAAAACCGGCGCGGGAACGCTCCCGGCACCGGTTTTTTCGGTAAATGACCGTCGGAAACGGCGCTTACAGCCGCTCCTTGACCTTGGCCGCCTTGCCCACGCGGTCGCGCAGATAGTACAGCTTGGCCCTGCGGACCTTGCCCCGGCGGACGGTGTCCACGGAGACGATGGACGGGGAGTGGACGGGGAACACCTTCTCGCAGCCCACGTTGTAGGAGATGCGGCGGACCGTGATGGTCTCGTTGATGCCGCCGTGCTTCTTGGCGATGATGGTGCCCTCAAAGGCCTGGTTGCGCTCGCGGCTGCCCTCCTTGACGCGAACGGTGACGCGGACGGTGTCGCCCACGTTCATCTCCGGCAGGGAAGCCTTGGTGTACTGCTCGGTCAGGGTCTTGATCAGATCTGCCATGTGTATCGTTCCTTTCGTTTATAGACGTTCAATACCGGAGGCCTCGCGGCGCGGCAGCGGACCGTCTGATTCAGCGCCGGTAGTATATCACGCCCGCGGCCGGATTGCAAGGCTTTTTTCGCGCCCCCGCGCCCGCTTTTCTCCTTCTGCCGAAATAGACGGCGGCGTATAACCGTACTTCCGCCGCCGGGATAAGTTTTTACAGCAGCGCGCCCGAATCGGCTGAAAAGTCTGATCGCAATCCTTTCCGATGACCCATAACGGGAGAAATAACCGTAGCTGATGAAATTCAGCAATAACAGCGCAAAAAACAGATAACCTTGCCGGATTGCCGGTTATTTTATTGCGAAAAGGGCGCGCGGCTGACGGGAAGGGGGTTAGAGGCCGATTTCAAACGGAATCGTGGAATTTGCCTGCTCCAGCGCAAGCTGCGCCCGCATGATCTCCTCGGAGACCGCTTTCAGCTCCGCTTCCACCTGCCCGACGTCGTAATTGGCGTATTCGTACTCGATGATACCGGACCGGCCGGAGGTGTTCTGCCTCTCCCGGGGTCCGTGGGCGGCCATGCGCTCCAGCTTGCTCTTTCTGGCCTGCAATTGCGGGAGATATATGAGCATCTGGTCCACCGTCAGATCGAACCCCTCAACCGTGTGGGAGACGTTGAACGTGTTGATGCTGTGTTTGACGGCGCGGATTTTCCGTTCCATCTCCCGGAGCTGCATTTGTACGGCGGTATAGTCGTAATCCGGTCTGGCGTCCTCCAGCTTCTCCGTGGTGGCGGCAATGAAAAGCTGCGCCTGACTCTCCTGCCGGAGGAGGAGCTCTTTTTCTTCCTGAAGCTGTCTGAGAATTTTGTTCGCCTGCGCTGAGGTCGCTTTCATTCGATCACCCCGTCCTTTCGTTTCTGCAAAATTAAAGGAAACGCTGATTAAATCACCGTGTGCGATTGGCGAGCAAATTTTGTGCCCGCCAAGGCGCAAAAACCGCAGGAATACTTTGTGTATTTCAAGGTTTTTGCAACGCAGGCGGGCGCAAAATTTGCCGCCAAACGTGCGCGGGGATTTATTCAGCGTTTCCTAAAATACCACGATCCTTATGCCAAAGCAAGACAAAAATCGGCAGGAGCTTTTTTGCAAAATACGGTTGACAAATTCAAATTTCCTGCTATAATAATTGCCGCATCCACGTTGCGCGGGAGTGCTGGAACCGGTAGACAGGCAGGCTTGAGGTGCCTGTGTCCAACCATAGACGTGAGGGTTCAAGTCCCTTCTCCCGCACCAAGGCTGGACCGATAATTGATACAATGTGTCAGTTACCGGTCCGGTTTCTTTTTTCTGAAAAGCCTTGAAAACAGCCGTTTTTCGCTTGATAGGCGCACGATCATTCTGACGCAGATGCGAGAGCCGGAGGAC
>JAFTBW010000144.1 GCA_017455015.1 Oscillospiraceae bacterium
CGCGTGCGATTGGCGAGCAAATTTTGTGTCCGCCAAGGCGCAAAAACCGCAGGAATACTTTGTGTATTTCAAGGTTTTTGCAACGCAGGCGGGCGCAAAATTTGCCGTCAAGCGTGCGTGGAGATTTATTCAGCGTTTCCCTAAGGAAGCGCTGATTTATTCCCAACCAGAGCAAATTCCTCAATGGGGGGATTGAGCTTTTCTCTGCTATTCGGATTTATTCAGCGCTTCCCTAAGGAAACGCTAAATCCTGTCTTTGCACCCGCCTGCAAACGCGCCGCGCCCCCGGAGCCATTGTACTTCGGGGGCGCGGCGCATTCTCTCAGACCTCCGGCTGAGCCGCCGGGCCGGGTTTGCTTCCGGCGGTCTTCCATCTGCCGGAGAGCAGATAGGTCCCGCCGATGAAGAACGGCACGGTCCCGGCAAAGGCGTTGCCGTACCAGAAGCCCAGGATGCCCATGCCCAGGGTCAGTCCCAGGAGCAGGGCAAGGCCGATCCGGGCGGCGATGCCGTCCAGCAGGGCAACGGCCAGATTCAGCCGTGAGTTGCCCGAGCCGTTGATGACGGCGAAGTTGGCGGGCCGCAGCGTCGCTCCCAGATACTGGACCAGGGCAACGGGGACATAGGTCAGGGCCAGAGTCAGCACCTCCGGATCGTCGGAGAACAGGCCGAAGAGCCACTCCGGGTGGAAGACCGTCACCATCGCGAAGATGGCAGCGGGGATCGCCACCACCCACAGGCAGGTGAAATACACCTTTGGCACCCGCTTCGTCTTCCCCGCCCCCAGTGCCTGTGAGACCATCGCCCCGCCGGCGGAGGAGATGGACTGGGACACCACGCCGATCATGTTCTCCAGCTTTCGGGCAACGCCGGTGACGGCCACCGCCACCGTGCCGTAGGTGTTGATATAGGAGTTGACAAAGAGCATGGAGAACGTGACCGCCGCGGACTGGATGACCATGGGGATGCCCAGGGAGATCAGCGGGCGGGCCACCTCGGGGTGGATGCGGAAATGGGCGGGCTTGAAATCAAAGTTTATCTGCTCCCGGTTCCGGTACAGCAGCCGCAGAGCGAAGAGGAAGCTGACCGCCTGGCCGATGACTGTGGCCAGGGCGGCGCCCAGCGGGCCGAGACCGATCGGCCCCACAAAGAGGATGTCCAGCACGATGTTGATGACCGAGGCGATGGCGATGAACTGGAACGGGTGCCGGGAATCCCCCATTCCCCGAAGGATGGCGGAAACCAGGTTGTAGCCGTAGATGAACACGGTGCCGTAGACGCAGGCCACGCAATACTGCCGGGTGTAGTCCCAGATGTCCTCCGGAGTGTTCAGCCAGCGCAGGATGCCCTGATAGCTGAGGAGAAAGATTACGGTGATGCACACCGCCAGTCCCATGAGGATCGTGAACAGGGTGCCCACCATCCAGCCGACCTTGTCCCGCCGGTTCTCGCCCACATAGCGGGAGATCAAAATCTGCCCCGCGTTGGAAAAGCCCATGGCCACAAAGGTGATGAGCATCAGCACCTCGCCGCCGATGGACACGGCGCTGAGCCCTTGCGTCCCCACAAAGCGGCCCACGACCACCATGTCCACCATGTTGTAGACCATTTGCAGCAGCCCGGAAAGAAACAGGGGCAGCGCAAAGCGCAGCAGCGTCTTTGTCACGCTTCCCGTGGTCAGGTCCCGGATCAGTTTTTCTTCTCTCGCCATAATTTGTGTCTCCAGTCTGCCGCCCCTGGGCGGAATATCCCCGTCTGTTTCCGCTCGACGCCCCGGGGGCGTTTTTTAGGGAAGCGCTGATTAAATCAACGTGTGCGTTTGGCGAGCAGATTCTGTGTCCGCCAAGGCGCAAAAACCGCAGGAATACTTTGTGTATTTCAAGGTTTTTGGAACGCAGGCGGGCGCAAAATTTGCCGCCAAACGTGC
>JAFTBW010000145.1 GCA_017455015.1 Oscillospiraceae bacterium
GCGCAGATTGCCGAGCAGTTTTTTCGCCTGATGAAGGCGAGAAATCGCAGGAATACTTTGTGTATTTCAAGATTTCGAGACAAAATCAGGCGGAAAAAATGCCGGCAAGATGCGTGCGGCGATTTATTCAGCGTTTCCTTAGGGAAGCGCTGATTAAATCCGGTGAGAGCAGATGTCGAGCAAATTTTCGCCGGGTCAAGGCGCAAAAAGTGCAGGAATACTTTGTGTATTTCAAACTTTTTGCAACGCAGAGCCGGCAAAAATTTGCCGACAGATGCCGAAGACGGATTAATCAGCGTTTCCTTAGAAACGGAAATAGATAAAAGGATTGTACTTTGAACTGACGAGAAATACGACGCAAAGCGCTGCCAGGGCCAGATGCAGGGCATAGGAAAGCGCGAGACCCCACCCGCTCCGGAGCCGGTCCATCCCACGCCCGAGGAGCGGAAGGGAGAGGAACAGTCCCAAGGGGAGGTACAGCGCGCCCCGCAGCACTGCGGCGTCGGCAGAGAAGACCCCCCGCCAGTCGGTGGCGCGGAAGACGAACATCCGGGAGAGAGCGAGGGCCAGATCCGGGAAATCTCCCCGGTTGAACAGCACCCAGCCCAGCATGGCAAGAAACATCGTATAGAGCCACGAAGCGGCGCGGGGGAGCTTTTCCAGCAGCCTGCCCCAGAGCAGCTTCTCGCCCAGCAGCAGCAGAGCGTAGTAGAGGCCCCAGAGCAGGAAGTTCCAGCTCGCCCCGTGCCAAAAGCCGGTGAGGCCCCAGACGATCAGAATGTTCAGCACCCACCGGCGGCGGGAGACCCGGTTCCCTCCCAGGGGGATGTAGACATAGTCCCGGAACCAGGTGGAGAGGGAGATGTGCCATCTCCGCCAGAACTCCGTCACGCTCCCGGCAGCGTAGGGATGATCGAAGTTTTCCAGAAAGTGGAAGCCGAAGATGCGCCCCAGGCCGATGGCCATGTCGGAGTAGCCGGAAAAGTCGAAATAGATTTGCAGCGTATAGGCAAGGGCGGCCACCCAGTACAGCGCGGTGCCGTACACCCCGGCGTCCCCGCCGTAGACGGACTCCGCGATCAGGGACAGACGGTTTGCCAGGATCACCTTTTTTCCCAGACCTGCAATGAACCGCCGCGCTCCGGCGGCGGCGTCCTCCAGCGTCTCCCGCCGGTCGGTGATCTCCCGCTCCACGGTCTGGTAGCGGACGATGGGCCCGGCGATGAGCTGGGGGAAGAAAGAGACGTAGAGCAGCAGGCGGAACCAGCTTTTCTGTACCTGCACCTCCCCCCGGTGCAGATCGATCACATAGGACAGAATTTGAAAGGTGTAGAAGCTGATGCCCACGGGCAGGGCGATGCCCGGCGGGGGCAGGGAGAGGCCGGAGAGGGCGTTCAGATTTTCCACGGCGAAGTTCAGGTACTTGAACAGAAACAGGTTGGCAATAAGCGCCGTCACGGTGGCGATAAATACCGCCTTTTCCCCGCCGGAGCGCCCGGCGGAGCGGAGACGCTCCATGCCCAGTCCCCCCAGCCAGGCCAGCGTGGCTGCCAGGACCATGACCGGCAGGAACCGCGGTTCGCTCCAAGCGTAAAAGAGCAGAGAAGCCGTCAAAAGCACCCCGTTCCGCCAGGTCCGGCTTTTCCGGACAAAGCAGAGCAGAAGTACCGCCGGAAACAGAAAAAACAGAAAGGGAAGACTGCTGAATACCATGGCGTCAGTCCTCCGGGCAGAATTCGGGCGAGAGGAAGAAATCCGCATTGCCCATCAGCAGCACCCTGTCGATCCCGTTGTCCCGGAGGTAGTCCGAGAGCCGGAACTGCCTGCCCATCAGGTAGCTGTAATAGCGCAGGTCTACGCTGTAGGTCCGGTCGAAATGGCTGGCAAGCGGCTTGATGATCGCGTTGTCGAAGCTTTCGCCCAGCACCAGCAGCCGTCCCCGGCCCTCCGTTCCGGTGTCCAGGATCAGCTCTCCGGCGTCCATGCCGTAAAAGGCGCTGTAGTTCGGGTCCTGCATTGCGCCGGAGAAAAAGGCGTCCTGGTTCCCATAGTCCTCCGCCGGCCGGCCGTTGAGGGTGACGTCCATGGGCGGCAGGGCATAGGGGGCGGCGGAGAATTCCTCCCGGAACTCGGACGCGCTGCCGATGGCCTTGGAGCCGGACATGGTCCCCAGCGTCACGGCTTCGCCGCGCTTTGCCGGGGCCTCCGTCACGCCCAGCAGCTTTCGGATTTGGAGATAGCCCCGCCAGGAGCCTTCATAGTTCCAGTGGTGGTCCGTGCGATAGAAGCTTTCGGCGAAATCCCTATAGCTGTTGATGACAAAAGCGCCCTTCCGGTCCTCCGGCAGCGCGAGGGCGTCCAGCACATATTCCCGGACCCCGGCTTTTTCCCCGGTTTCAAAGTCGATGTCCGTGTCCTTTTCTATATAGAATACATAAAACTCGGTCTCCGGGTGGGCTGCAAAGCGGGCGTTCCAGCTCTCCGCCCAGGGGTCAAGCAGATAGGTCACCCCGGACAGCACCGAGGTGTTGTAGGTGAGATGGTCCCCGAAAAGCCGGCAGCCGTCGTAGCTGAGATAGCGCCCCTCCATGAGGTCGGAAAGCAGCCTCACGGACGCTTGAAAACCCAGGGCGACGGCGCGGTTGTAATACCGCTTGCACCGCTGGGCAAAAGGGATCTGATCCGCCAGCGCCCCGTCCACGCCGTCCTGGTATTCACCGTCCAGAAAACCGGACAGGGAGAGGGCGGGGAGGGTGACGGCGTAGCGGTTTTCATAGGCGTTGATCTCTTTGGGAAACAGCGCGGTCCGAACGAGGCCCGCCGCGAGTCCCGCCGCCAGCAGGATCAGAAACAGACGGTGCAGCCACTTGTCCGCCATCTGTCTCCGCCTCCCATCGCCTGTCATTTGCATGAAAAAACGCTTTTGCCGTTTCGCGCCCTATTATCACATATCCGTCTCGGAATGTCAAATCAAATCTCAGGCGCATGTCCAGAAAAAAGCTGCAAAATGCCGAAAAATCCTGTTGCCAAACCGGGAAAAAACTGTTATATTGTGCGAGATGCTGCGTCTTCCGCGGCGGGCGGGAGCGCTGCCGCCGCAAAAAAATACGGGACGCGGAAAGAAAGGGAGCGGCTATGGGAAAAACGGGGTGGAACGCGGAGTTTCAGGCGCGCTTTGACCGGCACGGCGAGGAGCTGCGCCAGCTCTATTTGGAGATATATCACGGAGACGAACAGGCCTGGAGCTATTTCCGGGACATGCTTTATCGGGTCTACAAAGAGCGGCCCGCCAGTCTGAAAAAGCTGGACCGTGCCCGGAGCAAAAAGCCGGGCTGGTACAAGGGGCACGACCTGACGGGCATGCTGATGTACGTGAACGCTTTCGCGGGCAACCTGAAGGGCGTGCGGGAGAAGCTGGACTACCTGACGGAGTGCGGCGTGAACTATCTGCACCTGATGCCTCTGCTGGAGACCCCGGAGGGCAGGAGCGACGGCGGCTACGCCGTGGCGGACTTCCGGAAGGTGCAGCCGGAGCTTGGGGACATGGACGATCTGTTCGCCCTGGCGGAGGAGTGCCACAGCCGGGGGATGCTGGTCTGCCTGGACTTTGTCATGAACCACACAAGCGAGGACCACGAGTGGGCGCGCCGGGCAAAGGCGGGGGAAAAGGAGTACCAGGACCGCTACTTCTTCTACGACAGTTGGGACGAGCCCAACGAGTTTGAGATGACCGTGCCCCAGGTGTTCCCCACCACCGCGCCGGGGAACTTCAGTTGGTGTCCGGAGGCTGGCAAGGTGGTCATGACCACGTTCTACCCCTACCAGTGGGACCTGAACTATGCCAACCCCACGGTTTTCAACGACATGACGGACAACATGCTCTACCTGTGCAACCGGGGCACAGACGTGATCCGTCTGGACGCCACGCCCTATATCTGGAAAGCCCTGGGCACGCCCTGCCGGAACCTTTTACA
>JAFTBW010000146.1 GCA_017455015.1 Oscillospiraceae bacterium
CCGACACGCAGCCCATTGGCCGTGACAAGGTGCAGTCCGTTCCCGCTCTGCCAAAGAAAGGCGGGCTTTGGAGGTTTGCGCTGCCTGCGGCGGTCCTGCTGCTGGCAATCGTGTTTTTCGCGATCAGGTCCCGGGGACCGGACAATACCGTCGGGGACGCTGCGTCCACCGCCGCGACGCCCGCTCCGGCTGCCGCCACGGTGGCGCCGGTGACCGCAGCGCCGGCAAAAACAACTGCCACCGCAACTCCGCTCATTCCGACCTCCACGCCGAAACCGGCGGCGGAGATCGTGCCTGTCCTCTACGACTGGATGCCAGGGAATGAGACGGATTTTATGCTTCTCCCATTTGCTTCCGCCGGCGCCTCCTCCGTTTTGCGGGAAAATGACATCACCTTCCGGGCGGACTATGCCTTCGACGGGGATATTTCGCGGCCCTGGGTGGAGGGCGCGGAGGGGGACGGCATCGGAGAAAGCCTGTATTTGGACTTTGGCAAGGAGCGGGAGTTAAGCCTGCTGAAGCTGCGGCTGGGTTACGCGGACAGGGATGACCGGTATGAAAAAAACAACCGTCCCCGGGAAATCCGCTTTGTACTGTCGGACGGGAGTTCTTTCACCTGTGCGTTTCCCGACCGGAACGCGGATTGCTATGTCCTGCTGGGTGAACCCGTGAGGACGAGCGATCTGGAGCTGGTGATCGAGAGCGTATACCCGGGGAGCATGTGCCAGGACACCTGCATCACGGAGGTCACCGCGTACATGGCGGCATAGTGAGAAAGGGAAATACGGATGCAGCACATGCGGTATCCGGCGACGGCTGCTTGCAGCATGGGAGCGGAACGATGACGATCACGGAACTGCTGGAAGAGGATAAGGACGGGCTGCTTGGCCGTCTGGAACGGGCGGGGACCCCGGAGCGGGGGGAGACGGTGCTCTCGGAGGAGCTGCAAAAGCTGCTGGTACGCTACAATCAAAGCGAGGACAGCGGGCTGCGCCGCTCCGCCGCCGCCGGAATGACGGAGGCGCTGCAAAGCGGTCTTGCCCTGCTGGATACCCGGGGGGAGACCCGCGTCTGGGAGTCCGAGCCCCAGCGGGTGAAGCGGAGCGTCTCCGCGCCCGGCATCGCTTTTCTCGCGGCGGGGTGTGCTCTGGCGGCGGCAGCCCTTGTGATCCTGCTGGACAGGGGCGCGCCGGTCGCCCTGGCGCTGCTGCCCGTCCTGGGCGGTTTTTTGACGGGGCTGGGCGGCTTTCTGCTGCGTCCGGGGACGGCGGCAAAGACGGCTCCGCCGGAGCGGAAGGTGGAGGTCGCTACGGACTGGAACAAGGTTTACCGGGTACTCCACACCGCCGGAATGGTCATGGACCGGAACCTGTCGGAGACAGTTGCCGCGCTTCCGGATGGGGCGGAACCGGCGGGAGAGGCCCCGGAGCGCTCGGAGCTGGAGCTGCTGGGCAGCCTGCTGGAGGCTGCGCGCAGCGGGGACGGGGAATTTGCTCTGGACCGGCTGGATCAGGTGCGCCACTATCTTCACAGCCGGGGGATTGATACGGTGGAGTATGCTCCGGAGACAGCGGACTGGTTCGATCTGATGCCCTCCGTCCGGCGGGAGACGCTGCGGCCCGCTCTGGTGCGGGACGGGGAACTGCTGCTGCGCGGCCTTGCCGCGGAGGGAAGATAGGCAGGTGCGAAATGGAACGTTTTTTTGGATTTGACCTGGGCGACGCGGAGAGCGCGGTGGCGCGGCTGGACGCAGAGAGCCAGGGGATGCCGGAGCTGTTGAACGTGGGCGGGGACAGGAGCTTTGTCACCGCCTGCGCCACCATGGCCGGAGGAGAACTGTACATCGGGGAGAAAGCCTGCTGTGCTGCCGGCGCGCTGAAACGGCGGCTGCGCTTCAAGAGCCGCTTCCTCACGGACCGGTCCGCCGCGGAGGACGTGGAGCGCTTTGGCCGGGGCGTGCTGGGGATGCTGACGGACAGCGGCCAGCTTGTCCGGGATGAAGACTGCTGCTTTTACATCGGCTGCCCCGCCGGCTGGAACAAGAACGAGCGGGAGCGCTACCGGTCCATTTTTGAACGGGCGGGCTATCCGCCGGTGCGGATCATCTCCGAGTCCCGCGCCGCCATGGTCAGCGCCTGCCAGTCCCGGCACCTGCAGGTGGGCTACGATATCCTCTCCAAGCCGGTGCTGGTGGTGGACATCGGCTCCTCCACCACGGATTTTGCCTATGTGATGGGCGGCAGAGAGGTGGAGATGCACACCGCCGGGGAGGTAGCCCTGGGCGGCGGGCTCATGGATGAGCTGCTGCTGGCCGCCGCACTGGAGGACTGCACGGAGCGGGAGACCGTGGAGCAGGTTTTTGCCGAGAGCGAGGCGTGGAAAAACTACTGCGAGTTCCAGGCGAGGCGGCTCAAGGAAAAATACTTCTCCGACGAGGAATACTGGGCGGAGGAGGGCTGCCGGGAGACGGTGCTGCTCCGCTTCCGGGAGCCGGTGAAGCTGCGGCTGCGGATGGACCGGGAGACGGCGGAGCGGCTGCTCCGTGGTCCCCATCCCCGTTTGGACGGCAAGAGCTTTCAGAAATGCTTCACGGAGAGCCTGCATTCGGTGCGGGAGCAGCTTCCCGGCCCCATGCCCGAGCTGCTCTTTCTCACGGGCGGCGTGTCCAGGCTGCGGGAGATCCGGGACTGGTGCGCCGGGGCTTTCCCCGAGGCGGTGGTCATTGCCGGCGCGGAGCCGGAGTTTTCCGTGGCAAGGGGTTTGGCCTGGAGCGGCAGGATCGACCACAGGCTCCGGGCCTTTCGGCAGGACATCGACGCGCTGCTGCACTCCGACACCGTGGAGAAGATCGTCAGCGCCAGCATCGAAAAGCTCTACCGCAGCGCGGTGGACACCCTGGTGACGCCCATTCTCCTGGAGGTAGCGGACCCCATCTTCAACCGCTGGCGGGACGGGGAGATCCGCCGCCTGGGGGACGTGGACGAGCTGCTGCAGCAGGAGATCGGTGCCTACCTCCGTTCAGAGCGGGCCAGGGAACTGCTGTCCGGTCCCATCGCCGCCTGGCTCCGACCCGTGGCGGAGGCGCTGGAGGAGCACACCATGCCCATCTGCGTCTCCCACCATGTTCCGTACCGGGCCCTCAGCCTCACCACCGGCGTATCGGCCTCGGAGCTGGACATCCGCCTGGACGCCCGGGCCATGTTTGCCGTGGGGGAGCTGACTTGGCTCATCGACTCCATCATCTCCATTCTGGTGGGGCTTCTTTGCGGCGGCAGCGGGATCGCCTTGATTTCCAGCGGCCCCGCCGGCTTTGCCGCCGGCATCGCAGGGTCGCTGCTGGTGCTGGTGCTGGGCAAGGAACGAATGGAGAAGGCCCTGCTCAAGGCGGACCTGCCCCGGCCCATGCGGCGCATCATGCCGAAAAGCGCGTTCCGTTCCCGGATCGACATGGTCAGCCGGGAGGTGCGCCGGAAGTATTACGCGGGTATGGAAAAGGACAACGGCCTTGCCCTGGGCGACAGGCTGGCAGAGGACATCTCCGCGCAGATCGAGCGCTGCCTGACCAGAATGGCGGAGGTCGTGGAGATTCCGCTGGGATAGCATCAAGGAGGAGAGATAGAAATGGCAGTATTGGATCAATTGGAACCCAAAGGGGTATTTGCGTTTTTCGAGCAGCTCTGCTCGATTCCCCACGGCAGCGGCAACACAAAGGCGGTCAGCGACTGGCTGGTGTCCTTTGCCGCGGAGCGGGGGCTGGAGCGCTATCAGGACGGCGCGGGCAACGTCATCATCATCCGGGAGGCGGCTCCGGGCTATGAGAATGCTGCTCCGGTCATCCTGCAGGGCCACATGGATATGGTCTGCGAGAAGACGGCGGACTGCCCTCTGGACATGGAGCGGGACGGCCTTGATCTGGTCCTGGAAGGAGACAGAGTATTCGCCCGGGGGACAACACTGGGGGGCGACGACGGCATTGCCGTGGCAATGATGCTGGCGATCCTGGACGACGGCAGCCTGCCCCGGCCCAGGGTGGAGTGCGTGTTCACCGTGGACGAGGAGATCGGCCTGCTGGGAGCCGCGGCGCTGGATACCTCTCCTCTGCGGGGCAGGACCATGATCAATCTGGATTCCGAGGCCGAGGGCATCTTTACCGCAAGCTGCGCCGGGGGCCGGGGCGTGAACTGCGTGCTGCCCATCCGCCGGGAGCCTTTTTCCGGCGCTGCGCTGACGGTGGAGATCACCGGTCTGACCGGCGGACACTCCGGCACGGAGATCAACAGGGGGAGAGCTAACGCGGACATGCTCCTGGGCCGTTTGCTCTGGGCCCTGTGCAATGCCACGCCCACCCGCCTGACAGAGGCCCGGGGCGGAACCAAGGACAACGCCATCCCCGCCCGCGCCATGGCGGCGGTGGTGGTGGAGGACGCCGCGGCGGCGGCGCAGGTCTGCCGGAATTGTGAGGACATCTTCCGCAGGGAGTACGACGGGGCGGACCCGGACATCCGGGTCACCCTGGAGCCGGGGGAGACGGGTACTCCCTTGGACGGGGACAGCACCGCGCGGGCCATCTGCCTGCTCCGCTGCGCACCCTGCGGCGTCCAGGCCATGAGCCGGGACGTGGAGGGCCTGGTGGAGACCTCCCTGAATCTGGGCATTCTGAAGACCGGGCAGAAGACCCTGGAGGCCATGTTCAGCGTCCGCAGCAGCGTGGAGAGCCGCAAGGAGTGGCTGACCGGGACGCTGCAATGCCTTGCGGAACGCCTGGGCGGATATGTGGAGCTGTCCGGTGACTACCCCGGCTGGGAGTTCCGGCGCATATCCCCGCTGCGGGAGACCATGGCGGCAGTGTTCCGGGAGCAGTACGGCAAAGAGCCGGTGGTGGACGCCATCCACGCCGGGCTGGAGTGCGGTCTCTTTGCGGGCAAGCTGCCGGGGCTGGACTGCGTCTCCATCGGGCCGGACCTGCTGGAAATCCACACCCCCCGGGAGACCATGTCCGTCAGCTCCGTGCAGCGCACCTGGGCGCTGGTGCTGGAGACGTTGAAACGACTAAAATAAGCCTTCCCCCTTTGGGGGAAGGTGTCTGCGCCGCAGGCGCAGACGGATGAGGGGATTCCGGCGCAAAGCGCACCTCTATTGGGGGAAGGTGTCTGCGCCGCAGGCGCAGACGGATGAGGGGATTCCGGCGCGAAGCGCACCTCAAAAAGAGATTCCTGTACGGATGGGGAGTATGCGGGATGAAGTTATCTGAATTGAAGCTGGGGGAGAGCGCCTCCGTCACCCAGGTGGGGGGCGAGGGCGCGCTTCGCCAGCATTTTCTGGACATGGGCCTGATCCCGGGGACGGTGGTCACGGTTTCCAAATTCGCTCCCATGGGCGACCCGGTGGAGCTGCTGCTCCAGGGCTATGTGCTGACGCTCCGGCTGGACGACGCTGCCCGGATCCTGGTGGAGCCGGTGGCTGCGGGGGAGAGGAAACGCTATTCCCAGCCGGAGAAGCCGGCACGGTCTCACCCGGGCCTGGGGGAGCGGGGGCGCTTCCACCCAAAAGGCAGCGGCGACCCGCTGCCGGAGGGCACGGAGCTGACCTTTGCCCTGGTGGGGAACCAAAACAGCGGAAAGACCACGCTGTTCAACCAGCTCACCGGCTCCAACCAGCATGTTGGCAATTTTCCCGGCGTGACCGTGGACAGGAAGGACGGGGCCATCAAAAACCACCCGGAGACCCGGATCACGGACCTGCCGGGCATCTACTCCATGTCCCCCTACAGCAGCGAGGAGATCGTCTCCCGGAATTTTGTACTGGACGAAAAGCCCCGTGCCATCATCAACATCGTGGACGCCACCAACATTCACCGGAACCTGTACCTGACCATGCAGCTTCTGGAGATGGGGCTGCCCACGGTGGTGGCGCTGAACATGATGGACGAGGTGACCGGCAACGGCGGCAGCGTGGATATCAACGGCATGGAGGAGCTTTTAGGGGTGCCTGTAGTGCCCATCTCCGCCGCGAAGAATTACGGCGTGGGGGAACTGGCGGACCACGCGATCCACATCGCCCACTATCAGGAAAAGCCTCTGCGGCAGGACTTCTGCGGGGAGGATGACAACGGCGGCGCGGTACACCGCTGCATCCATGGCATCAGCCATCTGATCGAGGACCACGCCGCAAGGGCCGGCTTGCCTCTCAGGTTTGCCGCAACCAAGGTCATCGAGGGAGACCCCCTTATCCTGTCCCGGCTGGACCTGGACGAGAACGAACGGGAGGCAATTGAGCACATCGTTGTGCAAATGGAGCGGGAGCGGGGTCTGGACCGCAGCGCAGCCATCGCGGATATGCGCTTTTCTTTCATCCGCCGGGTCTGCGAGGAGACGGTAAAGGAGCCTCACGAGAGCCGTGAGCGGGCGAGAAGCGAGCGCATCGACCGGGTGCTGACCGGCAAATATACCGCGATCCCCGCGTTCATTGTCATTATGGGTCTGGTGTTCTGGCTGACGTTCAACGTCATCGGAGCCTGGCTTCAGGACCTGCTGGAAATGGGCATCGGGGCGCTAACGGAATTGGTGGACAGCGCCATGACCGCCGCCGGAGTCAATGAGGTGGTCCATTCCCTGGTGGTGGACGGCATCTTCGAGGGCGTGGGCAGCGTGCTGAGCTTTCTGCCGGTGATCGTCGTGATGTTCTTCTTCCTCTCCCTCCTGGAGGATAGCGGCTACATCGCCCGGGTGGCCTTTTTCATGGACAAGCTGCTGCGGCGCATCGGCCTGAGCGGGCGGAGCATCGTGCCCATGCTGGTGGGCTTCGGCTGTACGGTGCCGGCGGTGATGTCCACCCGTACCCTGCCCTCGGAGCGGGACCGGCGGATGACCATTCTGCTGACACCGTTCATGAGCTGCACCGCCAAAATGCCCATCTACGGCTTTTTCGCCGGCGCGTTCTTCCCCGGAAAGGCGGGCTATGTGATGATTGCGCTGTATCTGCTGGGCGTCCTGACGGCGATCCTGGTGGCGTTTTTCTACAAGGGCGTCCTGTTCCGGGGCGAGGCGTCCCCCTTTGTCATGGAGCTTCCCAACTACCGTCTGCCCGGCCTGAAAAACGTGGGCAGGCTGCTGTGGGAGAAAGCCAAGGACTTTTTGCAGCGGGCCTTTTCCGTGATTCTTATCGCGACTGTCGTGGTGTGGTTTTTGCAGAGCTTCGACCTGCGGCTGAATCTGGCGGCGGATTCCCGCGACAGCATCCTGGCTGCGGTCTCCGGCGTGATTGCCCCGCTGCTGCGCCCCCTCGGCCTGGGGGACTGGCGCATTTGCACCTCTCTGATTACCGGCTTTATGGCAAAGGAGAGCGTGGTCAGCACCCTGCAGGTGCTCATCGAGGGGCCGGTCACCTCCCTGCTCAGCACTGCCGGAGCCGCCAGTCTGCTGGTGTTCTCCCTGCTTTACACCCCCTGCGTGGCGGCGGTGACCTCGGTCAAGCGGGAGCTGGGCTTCGGTTGGGCGGCGTCCATGGTGGTCTGGCAGTGCGCCCTTGCCTGGGTTGTCGCGTTTTTGGTCCACGGGGCCGGCCTGCTGCTGGGAATCGTGTAAACAGAATCACACATACACAGGAAAGACAGCAACAAACGGTTCTTTCTTGACTTTTCTTCCCGGGGGGCGTACAATGAAAACGTTCCCGGGCCGCGCCCGGCATATTATGAACAGATTGGAAAGTGAGAAAAGATGGAACGATCCAGCGGTATTCTGATGCCTGTCTCCTCTCTGCCGTCGCCCTACGGCATCGGCACCTTTGGCAAAGCGGCCTACGAGTTCGCGGATTTCCTCCGCGCCGCAGGCCAGGGCTACTGGCAGATGCTGCCCCTGGGGCCCACCAGCTACGGTGATTCCCCTTACCAGAGCTTTTCCACCTTTGCCGGAAACCCCTACCTCATCGACCTGAATCTGCTGGTAGCGGACGGCCTGGTGGAGCAAAAGGAGATCGATGCGGAGGATTGGGGCAATGATCCCCGCCATGTGGACTATGGCAAGCTCTACGAGGGGCGTTTTGCCGTGCTGGCCCACGCCAAAAAGCGGGGCTGGCTCCGGGACAAGGAGCAGGTGGCGGCCTTTGCCGAGGAGAACAAGAACTGGCTGCCGGACTACACCCTGTTCATGGCGCTCAAGCGGCATTATCTGATGAAGCCCTGGACGGAGTGGCCCGAGGACGTCCGGCTCCGCAAGAGCGAGGCTTTGGAGGAGATGCGCTCCAAGCTCAAGGCGGACATCGAGCTTTACACCTATATCCAGTATCTGTTTTTCAAGCAGTGGCATGCCCTCAAGGAGTATATCAACGGCTTGGGCATCAAGATCATCGGCGACCTGCCCATCTATGTGGCCATGGACTCCTGCGATGTGTGGGCCGAGCCGGAGTTCTTCCAGCTCGACGAAAAGGGTTATCCCACGGCGGTCTCCGGCGTGCCGCCGGACTATTTCACCGAGGACGGCCAGCTCTGGGGCAACCCGCTGTACAACTATGAGCGGATGCAGCAGGACGGCTTCGGCTGGTGGATCCGCCGGGTGGGCGGCATCGAAAAGCTGTTCGACGTGATCCGTCTGGATCACTTCCGCGGCTTTGCCAGCTACTGGTCCGTGCCCTACGGGGACAAGACCGCCCGCAACGGCAAGTGGGTCAACGGTCCCGGCATGACCCTGATCGGGCCCCTCACCGGCTGGTTCCACTATCTGGAATTCATTGCCGAGGACCTGGGCGTAGGCACCCCGGACGTGAAACAGCTTCTGGCGGACTCCGGCCTGCCGGGAATGCGGGTGCTGGAATTTGCCTTTGACTCCAAGGAGGACAGCAACTATCTGCCCCACCGCTATGCGGAGAACTCCGTCTGCTACACCGGCACCCACGATAACGAGCCTCTTGCCCTGTGGAAAAAAGGCGCAAAGCCGGAGGACCTGGAGTTTGCACAGCGGTATCTGAACCTGACCGAGCAGGAGGGCTTCAACTGGGGCATCATCCGCGGCGGCATGTGCTCCGTGGCAAAGCTCTTCGTGGCCCAGATGCAGGACTACCTGGAGTTGGGGGAGGGCGCGCGGATCAACGCCCCCGGTACGCCCAGCGGCAACTGGACCTGGCGGATGCTCCCCGGCGAGATCAAGCCGGAGCTGACCGCCCGCATCCGCTCCGTGACGAAGATGTACAGCCGCCTGAGCCGCAAGGCGCTGGAGGAGGAGTGGAAGGCCGCCGAGGAGGCCTGGAACGCCAGGGTCGCCGCCGAAAAGGCAGAAGCGGAAAAGGCGGAACAAGCCGCAAAGACCAAGGCAAAGAAAGCCTGAAAGAAAAAACAATCGAAATACGGCGGGCGCGCCCCCATAGGGCG
>JAFTBW010000147.1 GCA_017455015.1 Oscillospiraceae bacterium
GACATCTCCATCTCCTCGGCGATCTCCTCGGCGCTGGGGTCGTGGCCCAGCTCCTGCAGAAGCTGCCGGGAGACCCGGATCACCTTGTTGATGGTCTCCACCATGTGTACGGGGATGCGGATGGTCCTGGCCTGGTCCGCGATGGCGCGGGTGATGGCCTGCCGGATCCACCAGGTGGCGTAGGTGGAGAACTTGTAGCCCTTGGTGTAGTCGAACTTCTCCACGGCCTTGATGAGGCCCAGGTTGCCCTCCTGGATCAGGTCCAGGAACAGCATCCCGCGGCCCACATAGCGCTTGGCGATGGACACCACCAGACGCAGGTTCGCCTCGGTCATCCGCCGTTTGGCGGCCTCGTCGCCCTCCACCATGCGCTGGGCCAGCTCCACCTCCTCCTCGGGGGTCAGCAGGGCCACCTTGCCGATCTCCTTCAGATACATCCGCACGGGGTCGTCGGTGGAAAAGCTGTCCGCCACGGCGTCGGTGTCCAGGATCTCCTCCTCGGGCACGTCCTGGATGGCCTCCAGGTCCGGCAGCAGATCGTCGATGGGGGGCAGCAGGTCCTCCTCCTCGATGATGGTCTCGATGCCTGCGGCCTCCAGGGTCTCGTAGAACTTGTCCGTGGCCTCGGTGTCCAGGTTCAGGGTCTCCAGCACCATCAGTTCCTTGTTGGTGAGCTGTCCGCTCTTCTTGCCCTTTTCCAGCAGCGCGGCCAGGACCTCCTCCGGGCTCTTCTCCGGGGCGGCGGGCTCGTTCTTCTTCCCCTTGTGCCTGGTCGTGCGCTCGGGCGGAAGCTCCACCAGCACGGTTTTCTCCTGCCGCTCCCCGGTCTCCCGGGAATTGGTTTTTTTCTTGTCAGCCATACTTATCCACCATATCCTTTTCTGTTTCTCTGGCTCTCCGCGAAGGCCCGCAGATCCGTCGCCGCGGAGAGCGCCTCCCGTTCAGAGCGTATCACATTTATGTAATCGGCCAGGGCACGGTCCGCGTTGGCCAGGACCTCCGGCTTTTGCAGCAGCGAGGTGATGTGCGAGACCTCCTCCGGCGCAAAGCTGCCGCTGAGCACGGCCATGGAGAGGGTCTGGCGCTGGGCGGTCTTTTCCAGCAGGGTCCGGTAAAAGCGCGCCAGCAGGGGGCTGGAAAACTCCTCCGGCGCGATGGGCGGCGGGTCGAACAGCTCCGGGTCCAGGTACAGCAGCCGGATCACGCCCTCCTCCGCCAGGGCGCTGCGCTCGTTGGCATAGCGCAGGGCGCGGTCCCGGGGCTGGACGGACTCCCGGAGGTCCCGGACGCTCCGGCGGCTCTCCTGCCGCCGCTGCGCCCCGGCGGACCGGCGGCGGATGCGCTCCACCTCGCCGCGCACCGCGTCCCGTGGGACAGAAGCCTGCTCCGAAAGGCGCAGGGTGTACACGTCCCGCTCCACAGGGCTGGGCAGCCGGGCCACGATGTCCGCCGCCTCCTGGAGATAGGCCACCCGCTGCTCGTCCACCGTCAGGTCGTACTTCTCCCGGACGGCCTGGAGCCGGTACTCCACCCGCCCCTCCGAGTCCTCCAGCAGCACCCGGAACGCCTCCGCCCCCCGGGCCTTGATAAACTCGTCCGGGTCCTTTGCCCCCTCCATGCGCAGCACCCGCACCTTCAGGTCCAGGTTTTCCAGAATACCGATGGCGCGCTGGCTGGCCTTCTGCCCCGCGGCGTCGTTGTCGTAGGCGATGATGACCTCTTTCTTGTAGCGGGAGATCAGACGGGCCTGCTCCGGCGTCAGGGAGGTGCCGAGGCTTGCCACGGCGGAATCGAAGCCGGCCTGGTGCAGGCTCACCACATCTATATTGCCCTCCGAGAGCAGGATATATCCGTTTTTGCTTTTTTTTGCCAGGTTCAGCGCGAAAAGATTCCGGGATTTGTTGAAAACCGCGGTTTCCCGGGTGTTCAGGTATTTGGGCTCCCCGTCCCCCAGGATGCGCCCGGAAAAGCCGATCACATAGCCCCGCACGTCGATGACCGGAAACATGAGCCGGTTCCGGAAGATGTCGTGGACGCCCTTGCCGCTCTTGTTGGGGTTGCAAAGTCCGGCGGCGACCAGCTCGGCGTCGTGATAGCCCTTGTCGTGCATGGCGTCGGTCAGGGCATAGAAGCTGTCCGGGGCAAAGCCCAGGCCGAAGCGCTTCACCATGTCCAGGCCGAGCTGCCGTTTCCGGATGTAGTCCTGGGCAGGCGCGCCGCCGTCCCCCTTGAGCCGGGAGAAGAAAAATCGGGCGGCCTCGCGGTTGAGCTCCAGCAGCCGTTCCCGGTCCCGGCGGACGGCGCTCTCCTCCGCGCTGTCCTCCGGCAGCTCCATCCCCGCCCGGCGGGCCAGAAAGGCCACCGCGTCGGGGAACGTGAGATTCTCGATCTCCATGATGAAATTGATGACGCCGCCGCCCTTGCCGCAGCCGAA
>JAFTBW010000148.1 GCA_017455015.1 Oscillospiraceae bacterium
CCGGTGCCCGGAGCGCCCGTAAAAATAACCTGCCAGTATTTTTCAATTGCGTAGATCTCGGAGTTGTTCCACTCGGCCTGCGCGGCTTGCTCCTCCTGCTTTGCGTCCGACGCAGCCGCGCTCTGCTGTGTAACCTCGCCCTCCTCCGTTTCAAGCGTAATGACGATGGTGTACTCCATCTTCTTGAGCATCGACGCTACGCAGGACCAAAAGGAATTATAGCCCATCCAGGTATAATACCAGTATTCCGCCCCGTTCCGCTTTCCCTGCGTATAGCGCTTCTTCTCGGAGGGTTCAGGCTGCATCAGCCAGGGAAACTTCGCGTCGCCGCGGGTACGCTGCGTTCCCATGACAAAATCCTGAAAAACCTGTCCCCTGCCCTCCCGTGCGGCGGTATCCCAGATCGCGTTGACGATTGCCACCATCAAAGCGGGTACCGAAATCTCCTGCACTCCGACCCACTTGCCGGGATCGCCATTGATGCAGAACCGGAACGACCCCGGCTTTACGCTCTTTTTGCTTTCCCTATTCCCTATCTGTTGCGCTTGAAATGCTTTCGACAAAGTTGTCGTCCTTGCCGCTGTCGAATGTCTTGATTGCCATTTATGTCCCCCATTCTCCTTGCAGATGCCGCAATTGGATTTTTCACATGCATGATACCGCGGTCCAATCCCGAAAAAATGACCTTTTCGCAGTCAGTAAAACCGGGCAGTCTGGCCGTGAACCTGGGAGACGGTCACGTTCAGGTCCGGAAAGCGGCCCAGCAGAGAAGCGCGCAGCTTGGGAACCACCACGTTTTCGGTGCAGAAGTGGTCCGCATCGATGAGGTTTATCCCCTCCTCCTGCGCCCGGAGCAGCTGGTCGTATTTCAGGTCCGCCGTCACATAGGTGTCGCAGCCCTGGCGCAGTGCCGCGTCCAGCTCGCTGCCGCCGGAGCCGCCGCAGCAGGCCACCCGCTGCACCGGTCTGCCGGCGCTCACATAACGGAGCCCTGAGGCCAGCAGCCGCCCCTTGACCCGGGCCAGAAAGGCGTCCAGCGCCATGGGTTCGGGCAGCTCGCCAACTCTGCCCAGGCCCCAGGACCCGTCCCCCTCCGGGGCCAGGATGCCGGTGACGCGCAGGCCAAGGACCTCCGCCAGGGCGTCGTTGACGCCGCCGAAAGCCACGTCCAGATTGGTGTGCATGCAGATGGCGCTGCGCCCGCCCTGCAGCAGCCGGATCACCTTTTTACCCGTGGCGTCGTCGGAGCGGACGGCGCGCAGGGGGTGGAAGATCAGGGGGTGGTGGGCCACGATCAGCTCCGCGCCCACAGTCTCCGCCTCACCGATCACCGCCTCCGTCACATCCAGGGCCGTCAGCACCCGCGTCACGGGCTTTTCCGGAAAGCCCGCCAGCAGTCCCACGTTGTCAAAGTCATAAGCCCGCTCCGGCGGGGCCAGCTCCTCCAGAAAATGCAGGATCTCCGATACGGTCGTCATGTCGTTCTCTCCTTCTCCCATTCTGTGCAAACCGCGTCCGCCAACGCCCGCAGGCCGGCTTTTTCCCGCTCCCGGGCTGCGATGGCCTCCCGGTCCGGGTCCCTGGCCTGGGTGAGGCCCCGGAGAAGCTTTGCCGTGTACTTGATGCGCTCTTCCAGCCAGGGCAGCAGCAGGGGATCGCGCTTTTCAATGAGCTGCCGGTCCACCAGCGTCTCCGGTTCCCCCTCTCCCCTGCCCGCCAGCCAGATCAGGTAGATGCGCCCGGTGTCGTAGGCCAGGGAGGCGTCCTGCACCGCCACGCCTTTCTCCCAGAGCCAGCGGCGCAGCACATCCTGCCGGGTCTGGGGCTGGAGGATCAGCCGCTTCTCCAGCGCCCAGGGGGAGCGCTCCAGGATGCCGGCAACGGTCTCCCCGCCCATGCCTGCCAGGATTACCGTGTCGCACTCCTCCGGCGCGCAGGGGGCCAGCCCGTCCCCCAGGCGAAGGACCAGCCGGTCCGCCACGCCGTAGCGGAAAGCGTCCTCCCTGGCGTTTTGCAGCGGGCCAGGACGCAGGTCTGTGGCGTAGGCCCGCTCCGAGACCCCGCTGAGCAGCAGCCAGATGGGCACATAGGCATGATCCGTGCCCACGTCAACGGCAACCGCGCCCGCCTCCACATAGTCCGCGATGCGCTGCAGGCGGGGCGAAAGCCGCATTTCCATCCCCTTACCCTCCTTTTTGCTTCGTAAGAGCCTGTTTAATATCTCGGCGTGTACGGATTTCCGAGCAGATTTTTCGCCTGTCGAGGCGCGAAACCGCAGGAATCCTTTGTGGATTTCAAGGTTGAGCAAAGAAGAAAGACGGAAAATCCGCCGGAAAGACGTGCGCGAAGAGATTTTAAACAGGCTCTAAAAACGGCGGAGCCCGGAGCGGGTCCGCCGTTTTCCGTCTTCCGCCTCCGGCGCGCTGCGTTCAGTCACGCATTCGCGCTGGCGATAAACGCGTTCAGATTCTTCAGAAACTCGTCCGGGTCCACGCCGTGGACCATGCAGGCCTCCTCAATGCTCTCGCCCGTGGCCATGGCGCAGCCCAGGCAATGCATTCCAATGGCCTGGAACAGCGGCGCGGTCTCCGGCGCGGTCATCATGACATCGGAAATGATCGTATCCTTGGTGAGTTGGGTCATGAAACAGTACCTCCGTTTTTTTGTCACCCTCTATTATACCTGTTTTTTCACAGAATTCAACAAAAATATTGGGAATCCCCGACAGGACCGTTTTCGGCACTTGACGAACGGGGTCCGGCACGGTACAATATATGCTGGTTTTTCAGAAAGGCGGGTGTAGCTTTCGTGGATCACAAGCTGTTGCAGGCCAACATCGTGGTCGCCCCGCCGGAGGAGGGCTGGGCCGCGGCAAAGAACATGGCGCAGGCGTTCCTCTGCTCCTCCCCCGGCGTCCGCCCCTGCGGGGTGTGCGAAAACTGCCGCAAGGTGCGGCAGGACATCCACCCGGACGTGACCGTCATCGCCCCTTTGGAGAAAAAGGGGGAGAAAAAAAAGGAGATCGTGGTGGACCAGGTGCGGGAGATGACCGCCTCCGCGGCGATCTCCCCCAGCGAGGCGGAGGGCAAGGTCTACATCATCCGCGAGGCCGGCAGGCTGAATCTGTCCGCCCAGAACGCGCTGCTCAAGCTGCTGGAGGACCCGCCTCCCTTCGACGCCTTTATCCTGATCGCGGAGGCGGCGGAGCAGCTGCTGGAGACGGTCCGCTCCCGCTGCGCGGTCAGCTTTCCCGGGGGCGAGGCGCAGCGTGCCCCCGCAGAGGCCAGGGCGCTGGCCGAGGAGTGGATCGACCTGGCTGCGGCCAGGGCAAGGGTTTCCCTCATCAGCTTTGCCAACGCGAATGGGGACCGGACGGCGGCGGAGCTGCTGGAATTTGCCGGAGCGGCCCGGGAACTGCTGACCGATATGCTCTGTGCGCGTCTGCCCGACCGAAAAATCCCCCGGCGGGAGCTGATGCGCCTGGTGAACCTCATGGAGAAAACGGAGACGTATCTCCGCAGCAACGTCAGCGCCAAGCATGTTCTGGGGATGCTGAGCGCGGAGACAATACAGTACGAAGAACGGGCCCGCTGAAGCGCTTTGACGGGACCCGGAGCGGATATTGGAGGAGACGGCTTTGGTTGATGTTGTCAGTGTGAAATTCAAAGGCCGGGGAAAGGTCTATTATTTTGACCCCAACGGCGTGAAGTGCGAGGCGGGACGCCAGGTGGTGGTGGAGACAAGCAAGGGCCTGGAGCTGTGCGACTGCGTCCAGGGGAACCACACCGTCACCGACGAGCGGATCGTCCCGCCCCTGCGCCCGGTAATCCGGATGGCAACGGCGGACGATCTGCGGGTGGCGGCGCTCTGCAAGGAGCGGGAAAAGGAGGCTTTCGCCATCTGCGAAAAGAAAATTTCGGAACACAAGCTGGAGATGAAGCTGGTGGACGCGGAGTGTACCTTTGACGGCAGCAAGATTCTATTCTTCTTCACGGCGGACGGCAGGGTGGATTTTCGCGCCCTGGTGAAGGACCTGGCGGGCGTCTTCCGCACCCGGATCGAGCTGCGGCAGATCGGCGTACGGGACGAGGCCAAAATGCTGGGCGGCATCGGCATGTGCGGACGGGCCTACTGCTGCAATCAGTTTTTGAACGATTTTGCCCCGGTCAGCACCAAGATGGCAAAGGTACAGTCCCTCTCCCTGAACCCCGCCAAGATCTCCGGCTGCTGCGGGCGGCTGATGTGCTGCCTGCGGTATGAGGAACAGGCCTATGAGGACCTGGTCAAGACGGTTCCCAAGGTGGGCAGCTTTGTAGAGACGGTGGCGGGCTACGGCAACGTGGTCCAGGTGAATCTCCTGCGCCAGACCGTAAAGGTGCGCATTGACGAGGACAACGAGACCCCAAAGTCCTATCCTGTGGACGAGGTGGCAGTGATTCCCGGGGGACGGCCCAAGCCCGGCGAGCCCCTGCCCCACGTCCTGGAGATCAAGGAGAAGCCCCGGGAGACGGAGGAGTCCCAGGACGACTGGCTGGCCCCGCCCATTTTCGCGGAGGACACCATCGAGAGTCCCAAAGACCGGGAGCAGCCCTCCCAGGGCGCAGCCTCCCGGCGGCGCAAGGGACGGGGCGGGAAAAAGCCTGCTGTCGCCCAGCCGGTCAAGCCCGTCCCGGAATCGGGAAAGAGCCTGCAAAGCCGGAAAGAGGAGCGCGGCAAGGCCGCCGCCCAGCCGAAAAAGCAGCAGCAGGCGAAAAGCGAAGGCCCTCCCGCCGGAGAGGGTAAGAAGGGCGGCGGAAGGCCCCGCTACCGGGGAAAGCCGAAGCAGAAGCCGCGTCAGAGCGGCCAGGGACAGCAGAATTGAATGTGATATTTTGGCCGGCAGCTACCGCTGCCGGCCAATGCTGTTTTACTCCGTTGATTCTTTTTCTTCCGTGATCTGCTCCAAAATCTCCGGCTTCATGCCCAGCATGGCACAGATGCGCAGGGCGTCCCGGCGGCAGGGGGCGTCTTTCTCCACACGCTCCAGGCCGTAGTCCATGGCATCCTCAATCATCCGAAGTCCGTCCCTGGCGGAGGAAGGGCGGGGCAAATCGCCGGACAGGCTCCGCAGCCCCCGCACCTGGTAATGCCGCGCCGCCTCCGCCGCCGCGCCGTCATAGTGGGTCGCCAGCAGCGTCACCGCGTTCTTGTCCGACAGATAGCGCACCACGCCCCGGGCGATGGCGGCTCCCTCCTGGGCATTGGTCCCTCTTGCCAGCTCGTCCATGGCGATAAAGGAGAGCCCTCCCTCCTCCAGCCGCTCCACAGACGCGTTGAAGCGGACGATCTCCCCGCCGAAGCTGCTGAGCCCCCCAAGACTGTCGGAGAAGTCCCGGTTGATGAGCTCCATCCGGTCGAACAGGGGCACGGTCCCCTCCCGGCAGAATACAAAATAACCCGTCAGCGCCAGGGCGATGTTCAGGGCGACGGTTTTCATGGCCACGCTCTTGCCCCCCATGTTGGCCCCCGTCAGCACCGTGACGCCCCGGGGCAGCTCTGCCGAGATGGGCGCAAAGTCCCTGCCCCGCTCCCGGAGGGCGCCGGCGATCTGGGGGTGGACGGCGTCCCGAAAGGACACCCGGTCCCCGCCCAACTGCGGGCGGACGGCATGGCCGGAGCGGGCAAGGATGGCCTTGCAGATGACCGCGTCCAGGCGACCGGCGGCGGCGGCGGCGGTGCGCAAGGCGGGCAGATGAGGCCGCAGGGCCGCCGACATCTCCCGGTAGATGTCCCCCAGCGCCGCCTCCTCCGCCGCTGCGGCGGAGAGGCGGCGGGCCATCAGCGCCTCCCGGTCCACTCCGCCCCGCCGCAGCAGGACATCAAGCTCCCGCTTTTCCCGCCTCGCCCGGGCCAGGGCGGGACTGCGCCCGTCCTCCACATAAAAGCTCAGACGTCCGCTGCCGGCAGGGTCCAGCACCCCAAGGGGGCCGTCAACCGGCGCAAAGCGGATGCCGGAGAGCTTTTCGTAGCAGGGCAGCGCCTGCGCCAGGGGCAGCAGGGCGCGGACGCCCAGGGAAAAGGCAGTCAGCTCAAACAGCTCCACCTCCGTCAGCGTCCCGCTCTCGCAGCGGTCCAGGGTCCGTGTGATATCTTTCAAGGTACTCAGGGCGTGGCGCAGCGCCAGCACACGGTCCTCGTCCTCCTCCAGGGCAAAGCGCAGCAGCGACACGTTGTCCAGCTCCCGCTCCAGCTCCTCCCGCCGTTCCGGCGCATACCAGCCCTCCTCCCGCAGCCGCTTTGCGCCGTAGGGGCAGGCGGGCTCCATCCGGTCCTGCACCCAGAGCAGGCCCAGCTCCTCTTTCAGTTCGTATGTCAGTTCCATTCCGCCCTCCCAAGATCCAGCACCGGCACGGAACAGGTCCGCCGCAGCGCCTCCAGAAACGCCTCCCGGTCAAAACGCCAGCCTCCGGCGGACACCGGGTTGGCGGTGACGGCGGCAAGGCGCGCGCCCGACCGCGCCCGGAAGCGCGCGCCACGGAGGCGCAGCTTTTCGAAGGTCTCCCGCCGCAGAAGAAAATGGCTGCCGTCCTCGGCCAGCAGGGTAAGCCCCTCCAGCGGCGCGCCGGAACGCAGCAGGCCGGAGGCCTGGCGCTCGGTCAGCGCGCCGGACAGGCTGACGAGCCGTTCTCCCCCGCCTTTCAGCACGGAAAGCAGCTCCTCCGGCGTTTCACAGGAGGCGGCGTCCTCCCCCCGGAGCACGGCGAAGCGGGCGGGATACCGGGCAACGCCCGCCAGCCGGGGGAGGGTGAGCAGAGCGGCAGCAAAGGCGGTCTCCGCCGCCACAGAGGGCATGTCCCTGTCCAGGGAGGCCCCGGTGGACAGCACGCAAGCCCCGTCGGAGACTCCGACGGCGGGGGAACGGCGGCTCAGCGCCCCGTCGATGAGAAAGCGGTCTGCCCCCAGGGCCATCAGCTCCCGCCGCAGCGGGGCAAGCTGCTCTACCATGGCAGGACCGGCAAGCTGCACAAAGCCGTCGCTCCTGGCCCGGAAGATCACCACCCGTCCCAGGCTGGTGTGGATATCCGTCACGGCCAGGATTTCCCGGCTCACATCGCACAAGCCCAGAAGCTGCTCCGCCGTGGCCGCCAGCATACCCTGATAGAGAAAGATGGGGGGCTTTTCCGTCCCGGTCACCAGATCCCGGCTCTCCCCGTCCCTGCCGATGCTGGTCAGGGCCAGCGGGACGCCCGCCCGGGCGTATTCCCGCACCAGATGGGTCAGCGCCGTAGTCTTTCCTGCGTTTTTGCACATGCCCAGCATGGCCACCGCCGGCGCGTCTCCCACCAGCTCCAGCAAGCTCACGCGCCTCACCCCCTCCTGTCCTGCGCAAACTCGTTTTATTTTACCACCTTTTCTCCCTTTCGTCCACCGCTTTGTGAATTTTGCCCTCTGAAAAAAATACTTCCCCCATTCCATTTGTAAAAATGAAATAAACCGCTTTACAATTCCTTCATAATTTGCTATACTGTGCTTAAGGAAACGCTGATGAAATCCGGCGAGCGCAGATGTCGAGCAAATTTTCGCCGGATCAAGGCGCAAAAAGTGCAGGAATACTTTGTGTATTTCAAACTTTTTGCAACGCAGAGCCGGCGAAAATTTGCCGGCAGATGCCGAAGACGGATGAATCAGCGTTTCCTTAAGGCAGGAGCCGCGGAGACGGCGGCAATCCTGTTCAATACATCATAGCGCAAGGAGGTTTTCAATTTATGGGAAGGAGAAACGAGATCCGCGGGCGGCGTCTTCTGATCACGGTGACGGTATGCGTGATTTTGATGCTGGCGCTGTCCCTGGCAGTGGCCGCTGCGGACGGCGATGAGGGAGGGAGCGCGCTGTACGGCACGTTCTGGGCCCTTGTCCCGCCCATTCTGGCCATCGTACTGGCCCTGATCACCAAGGAGGCCTACTCCTCGCTGTTCATCGGCGTGGTGCTGGGCGCGCTGCTGGCCGCCGGCGGCAATCCCGTTGGCGCGCTGAACATGACCGTCAGCGACGACGGCGGCATGATTGCCGCCATCGCCGACAACGCGGGCATTTTCCTGTTCCTGGTGCTGCTTGGCATCATCGTGGGGCTGGTGAACCTCTCCGGCGGCTCCGCGGCGTTCGGCCGCTGGGCGGAAAAGAACATCAAGACCCGTGTGGGCGCGCAGATCGCCACCTTTGTTCTGGGCGTCCTGATCTTCATCGACGACTATTTCAACTGCCTGACCGTGGGCAGCGTCATGCGGCCCGTCACCGACAGCCACAGGGTCAGCCGGGCCAAGCTCAGCTACCTGATCGACGCCACCGCCGCTCCCATCTGCATGATCGCTCCGGTGAGCTCCTGGGCCGCCGCCGTCTCCGGTGTGGCGGACGATCTGGATACCGGCATCAGCGGCATCCAGCTCTTCATCCGGGCCATCCCCTACAACTTCTACTCCCTGCTGACCTTTGTATTCATTATCGGCCTTGTGGTCATGAAATTTGACTACGGCCCGATGCAGCTCCATGAGATGGCGGCGCAGCTGAGCGGCGAGCTGGGCGGCCTGGAGAACGACGACGAGAGCCGCGACCACGGCAAGGGCAGGGTCCTGGATCTGATCCTCCCCGTGGTGGTGCTGATCATCTGCTGCACCGTGGGCATGCTCTATGTGGGCGGCTTCTTCGGCACCGACTGGTGGGGCGGCACTGACTGCGCCGGCGATTTCATCGGCGCGTTCGGCAATACCGACGCCTTTGTGGGCCTGCCTTGGGGCAGCATCGTGGCGCTGATCATCATCGTCATCTACATGCTCTGCCGCAGGGTCCTGACCTTCAAGGAGGCCATGGAATGCGTGCCCAAGGGCTTCATCTCCATGGTGCCCGCCATGACCATTCTGACCCTGGCCGTCTCCCTGAAGAACATGACCAGCGCTCTGGGCGCCGCGGACTTCGTCCACGACGTGATGGAGGGCGCGGCCGGAAGCCTGTTCTCCCTGCTCCCCGCCGTCATCTTCGTGGTTGCAGTAATCCTGGCCTTTGCCTCCGGCACAAGCTGGGGCACGTTCGGCATCCTGATCCCCATCGTCCTGGCCGTGTTCCCGGCGGACAGCAAGCTTCTCATTATCGGCATCTCCGCCTGCTTGGCCGGTGCGGTCTGCGGCGACCACTGCTCCCCCATCTCCGATACCACCATCATGGCCTCCGCCGGCGCGCAGATTGAGCACATCAACCACGTCTCCACCCAGCTCCCCTACGCGCTCACCGTGGCGGGCGTCAGCTTCGTGACCTATATCTTCGCCGGCTTCATCCAGAATGCCATTGTCAGCCTCATCATCGGCGCGGCGCTCACCGTGGGTACTCTGTTCGTCCTGCGGACCGTCTTTGCGAAGAAAAAAGCCTGACCGGAAAAACGCACCATCCCGTCCCCACCCCGGGGACGGGATTTTTTAATGGGAAATCCATTGACATATTAATATCTATGTGATATGATTATGATATCAATTCAAGGGGGTGTATCTCATGGAAGAAAAGCTTCTCTCCAACAGCAAAAACGGAATGGCGGTGCTGCTGGGCATCATCGCCGCCTACATCGTGGCGCTTTTGCTGCTGATCGTGGGCGCCAGCGCGGGCAGCGCCATCGGCGTGGTGCTCATCGCCCTGGCCATCGTGTGGTTCCTGGGCGGCTGGCTCCTCTTTCTCGGCCTGAAGGTGCTCAAGCCCCAGGAGGCGCTGGTGCTGACCCTGTTCGGCAACTATGTGGGGACGCTGAAAGGCGAGGGATTCTATTTTGTCAATCCCTTCTGCTCCGCCGTGAACCCTGCCGCCAAGACCAGGCTGAATCAGAGCGGGGACGTGGACAACAACAAAAGCGGGGTTCTGAGCGCCATCACCGCCGCCCAGACCGGACAGACGCAGGCGGAAATTCCCTCGAAAAAGCTGTCTTTGAAGATCATGACCCTGAACAACTCCCGCCAGAAGATCAATGACTGCCTGGGCAATCCCATTGAGATCGGCATCGCGGTGATGTGGCGGGTGACGGACACCGCAAAGGCGGTGTTCAATGTGGACAACTACAAGGAATACCTTTCCCTGCAGTGCGACGCGGCGCTGCGGAACATCGTGCGCATCTACCCCTACGACGTTGCCCCCGGCGTGGACACCACGGGAGACGGCGTCGCCGACGAGGGCTCCCTCCGGGGCAGCAGCGAGGTGGTTGCCCAGCGCATCCGGGACGAGATCCAGAGCCGGGTGGAGGGCGCCGGTCTCGAGATCATCGAGGCCAGGATTACCTATCTTGCCTACGCGCCGGAGATCGCCGCCGTCATGCTCCAGCGGCAGCAGGCCAGCGCCATCATCGACGCCCGCAAGATGATCGTGGACGGGGCCGTCGGCATGGTGGAGATGGCGCTGGAGCGGCTGAGCGAGAACAGCGTGGTGCAGCTCGACGAGGAGCGAAAGGCCGCGATGGTCTCCAATCTGCTGGTGGTGCTCTGCGGGAACCGGGACGCACAGCCCGTGGTCAACTCCGGCAGCCTGTACTGAGAGCGGGGCGGTCCGGCATGAGTCCCCACGGAAAAAAGAAGCTGGCCCCGATGATCATCTCCGCGGTGATCGCACTGTACTACATCGGCTTCGCGGCGGTGTGTCTGCTGGTGGAGGGCGTTCCCCTCGTCCTGCGCATCGCGCTGGGCGTCCTGCCGCTGATCCCCGTCGGATTTGTCTGCTTCATGCTGTGGGAGCGTTTCCGCGAGATCGACAGCGGCGAGGAGGACGATCTGGACCAATATTGAATCATGGGTGGACCGACATACGACGACAGCTCAAAAGGAGGCAACAATCATGTTCATTGTCAATACGGACTATATCACCGGAAAAAAGCTGGAAATGCTGGGACTGGTCAAGGGTTCCACCATCCAGACAAAAAACTTTGCCCGGGACATCTCCCAGGGCTTCAAGACCCTCGTGGGCGGCGAGCTGAAGGCATACAACGAGATGATGAACGAAGCGCGCGCGCTGGCCACAAAGCGCATGGTGCAGGAGGCGGAGGAAAAAGGTGCGGACGCCATTGTGAACGTCCGGTACGCCTCCTCTGCGGTCATGCAGGGGGCGGCGGAGGTCATCGCCTACGGTACGGCTGTCCGATACCTCGCGGACTGACCCGCAGCCTTACCCGGCTCCCGGTGCAAAGCTATGGCAAATGAAAACGGCAAGAAACAGGTGCCGCTTCGCCTGTCTCCCTCCCTTTATGCGGCTCTCGCCGCCTGGGCGGAGGACGATTTCCGCTCCGTGAACGGGCAGATCGAATATCTCCTGACCGAGTGCGTCCGGCAGCGGAGGCGCGGCGGGCTCCCCCCAGCACAAGGGGACTCCCCAGAACAATAAGGGAAGCGCTGATTAAATCAACGTGTGCGCCTGGCGAGCAAATTTTGTGTCCGCCAAGGCGCAAAAACCGCAGAAATACTTTGTGTATTTCAAGGTTTTTGCAACGCAGGCGGGCGCAAAATTTGCCGCCAGACGTGCGCGGGGATTTATTCAGCGTTTCCCTAAGAAACCCGGCTTCTCCTTTTTACGGGAGAGGCCGGGTATTTCTGTCTGAACGGTCCTCGCGGGCTGTTCCCTTCGCCTCCAACAGCGCCACCTCCCCGCGGGGAAGCTCCGCAGGGCGCACCGAAAGGCGCTCCAAATGGAATTCCGTCCGCAGCGCCTCCAGGTTGCAGCGGCGCTGGCCGATGAGCTGGGAAACATCGCTTTTGCAGACGCCGAGGACTGCGCAGGCGCCGTATCCGCCCCGGCGCAGCAGCGCCCGGGCCTTTTCCAGATAGATCCGGCTGCGCACCTTTTCCCCCAGAGCGGGATCGTAGGCCCCGCCCGCGGCCTGACCGGCGCTGAGCGCGTCCGTCGGGTTCAATCCCAGCCGGATCACCGGAATGCCTTTGGATTCAAACAGGGGCAGCAGGCGGGCGCAAATCTCCACGGCATCAGAGACGGTGTGCTCCCGGTACTCTCCTCGCCGCCACAGGTCGTAGAGCGGCGTGTCCCGCAGAATCACCGTGGGATAGATCCGCACCCCGTCGGGCCGGAGCGCCGCCAGCGCCTCCCCGGTGCGAAAATCCCGCTCCGGGCTGCTGCCGGGCAGGCCGGTCATCATCTGCAAGATCACCCGAAAGCCGAAACGCCGCAGGCGTGCCGCCGCCTGCGCCGTATCCTCTGCGCTGTGTCCCCTGCCGGAGACACGCAGCACCGCGTCATCCATGGACTGCGCCCCCAGCTCCACGGTCTCCGCTCCGTAGCGCCGCAGTTGTTCCAGGGCAGGGACGGAGACGGCGTCCGGTCGGGTGGAGACGCGGATGGCCCGGATCACGCCCTTTTGCAGAAAGGGCGCGGCGGCAGAAAGATACCCCTCCTGCGCAGAAAGCGGCAGGGCGGTGAAGCTCCCGCCGTAAAAAGCCAACTCGTCCACCGGGCGGGACAGGGACGCCAGCGCTTCCGCCACCGACGCCGGGGTGACCGGTTCGGTGTGACCGGAGATAGAGCGCTGAGAGCAGAACACGCAGTTGTGCCCGCAGCCCAGGTGGGGGATGAACAGCGGCAGGATGCGCCGCGCCAGGCTCATGCCTCTATCCGCTCCAGGGCGGACCGGGCGGCCATCTGCTCGGCCTCCTTTTTGGTCCTGCCCTCTCCGGAGCCGGCCATCTCCCCTCCCACATAGGCGGCGGAGACAAAGCGCTTGTCATGGTCCGGCCCGCTTTCCCCCAGCAGCGCGTAGCTGACGCTCTGGCCGGGCGTCTGCTGTACCAGCTCCTGGAGGCGGGTCTTGTAGTCCTGCACAAGCTCCGGGCCTTTTCCCTCCAGCTTGGACAGGACCAGCGCGTAGATCAGTTTTCGTGCGCAGGCAAGTCCCCCGTCCAGGTAGACGGCGGCGATGATCGCCTCCACGCAGTCGGCCAGAATGGATGGACGCTCCCGGCCCCCGGTCAGCTCTTCACCCTTGCCCAGGCGCAGATAGTTCCCCAGCCCCAGCTTCTTTGCCGCCTCGTAGAGGCTCTGCTCGCAGACCAGCTCCGCCCGGAGCTTGGTCATGCGCCCCTCGGGGAGTTGGGGAAAGCTGCGGTAGAGATAGGCCGCTGTCACCATGCCCAGCACGCTGTCACCCACAAATTCCAGCCGCTCATTGCTGGGGCAGCGGTGTTCGTTGGCGTAGGAGGAGTGGGTCAGGGCGTTGGTCAGAAGTCCGATGTCCCGAAAACGGTAATTCAGTTTTTCCTGGAGCCGTTCCATGGTCAGCCCAGCGCCCGCTCCACATACGCGGCCAGGTCCCCCAGGGTACGGATGGAACGGAGGTCCTCCTCGCTGATTTCCGAAAGATGAAATGCCTCCTCAATGCTCATGGACAGCTCCACCACGTCCAGGGAGTCCGCGTCCAGATCGCTGAGAAAATCCGTGTCCGCAGAGAGGGTATCACGCTCCACGTCAAACTGCTCGCTGACGATATCCTTGATCTGATCGAGATACATGGTCAATCCTCCTTGTTGTTTCCGTTATTGTTTCCGGTCTCCTCTGTGCGGAGACGCATGTATTCCGCGTTGCGCTCGACGTCGGCGATGAAGCCGGAAGCGGCAAAGTCCGCCGCCTGCCGCGCCGCGGAGCGGATGGCCCGGGCGTCGGAGCTGCCGTGGGCCTTGATCACCGGCTTCTGAATACCAAGGAACGGGGTGCCGCCCACCTCGCTGACATCCAGCATCTTTTTCAGGCCGCTCAGGCTGTCTTTCACCAGCAGCGCCCCCAGCTTGGCCTTGGGGGAACTGGTCAGCGCGCCTTTCAGGTTTTTCATCAGGAATTTGGCGGTCCCCTCAATAGTCTTGAGCACCACGTTCCCGGAAAAGCCGTCGGTGACAATGACCTCCGCCTTGCCAGAGAAAATGTCGCTGCCCTCGATGTTGCCCACAAAGTTAATCCTGCCGGCCTCCCCTGCCTGGCGCAGCAGGGCGTAGACCTCGCGCTGGAGCGCGCCGCCCTTTGTATCCTCCGCGCCGTTGTTCAGCAGGCCGACCCGGGGGGAATCCACCCCCAGCATCCGTTGGGCGTAAAAGCTGCCCATATAGGCAAACTGCATCAGGTACTCCGAGGTACAGTCCACGTTGGCCCCGCAATCGATGAGCAGGGCTCCGCTGCCGCCGTTGGGCAGGACGGGAGCCATACAGGCCCGGCGGACGCCGCGGATGCGCTTGACCAGCAGCGTGGCTCCGGTGAGCAGCGCCCCGGTGTTTCCCGCGGAGACCACGGCGTCCCCCTCCCCGTCCCGCAGGAGGTTCAGGGCCACCGCCATAGAGGAATCCTTTTTCCGCCGCACCGCCGTGCTGGGGTCGTCGTGCATGTCGATGATCTCCATGGCCGGGACCACCGTGATCCCGCTGTCCTGAGCTGCCCCGCGTTCCCTGAGGCAGCGCTCCAGCACCGCCGGGTGCCCTGTCAGGACCACGTCCACGCCCAGCTCCTTCCGGGCCAGAATGGCGCCCTCCACCTGGGCGTTGGGTGCGTTGTCGCCGCTCATGGCGTCAATGATGATCTTCAAAGCTTCTCCTCCTGCTGCTTCCAGCTCCCGATCCAGTCCAGCGCGCGCCGGGAGATGGCAAGATTCTTTTCCCGCTTCCCGCGGACGCGCTTGTCCAGGGGCGCGATGATGCCGAAATTGATGTTCATGGGCTGGAAATTCCCGCTGACCGCGCCGGACGAGACATACTGCGCCAGCGCCCCAACGGCGGTCTCCGCGGGGAAATCCGCGGGGGGCAACCCCAGAACCCGCCGGGCGAGCTCAATGCCCGCCAACATTCCGGAGGCGCAGGACTCCACATAGCCCTCCACCCCGGTCATCTGTCCGGCAAAGCTGAGCCGGGGACGGCTTTTCAGCCGGTAGTAGCGGTCCAGCAGTCCGGGGGAGTTGAGATAGGTATTCCGGTGCATCTTGCCGTAGCGCACATACTCCGCGTTCCGCAGGGCGGGGATCAGGGAGAACACCCGCCGCTGCTCCGGGAATTTCAGATGGGTCTGGAAGCCCACGATGTTGTAGAGGGACCCCTCGGCGTTGTCCTTTCGGAGCTGCACCACGGCGTAGGGATCCTGCCCGGTGCGGGGATCGGGCAGGCCAACGGGCTTCATGGGACCGAAGCGAAGGGTGTCCTCCCCTCTCCGGGCCAGCACCTCCACAGGCATACAGCCCTCGAAGACGCTTTTGTCGTCAAAGCCATGGACAGGGGCCTCCTCCGCCGCTGCCAGCTCCTGCCGGAAGCGCCTGTACTCAGCCTCATCCAGCGGACAGTTGATATAGTCAGCGCTGCCCTTGCCGTAGCGGGAGGCAAACCAGGCCCTGGTAAAGTCGATGCTCTCCCGGGTGACGATGGGAGCGGCGGCGTCATAGAAATGCAGGTCGCTGTCCGGGCAAAGCCCCGCGATGACTTTGGCAAAGCCGTCGCTGGTCAAAGGGCCGGTAGCGATGACGACCTCCCCCTCGGGCAGTTCCGTCACCTCTCCCGGGACCACGGTGATGGCCGGATGGCTGCGGATGCGCTCCGTGACCATCCGGGCGTAGGCCGTCCGGTCAACCGCCAGCGCCCCCCCGGCAGGAACGGCGCAGGCGTCCGCGCAGGACAGGATGAGACTGTTCAGCTCCCGCAGCTCCGCTTTCAGCAGTCCCACGGCGTTGGTCAGCTCGTCGGAGCGGAGGGAGTTGGAGCAGACCAGCTCCCCAAAGTCGTCGGAGACGTGAGCGGGGGTCTTCTTCTCCGGCTTCATCTCGCACAGGCGGACAAATACGCCCCGACGGGCAAGCTGCCAGGCGGCCTCGCAGCCGGCCAGGCCGGCGCCGATCACGGTGACAGGGCCTGTCATGACTCCGCCGCCTTTTTCCGAGAGGTCTTCTTTGTCCCGGAGACGGTTTTTTTCGCTGCGGATGCGGTTTTCTTTGCCGCTGCGGTTTTTTTCGCGGCTGCGGTCTTCTTTTCCGGCTCCCCCGCCGCCTCCGGAGGCGTCTCAGCCGCAGCGCCGTCGGGCGAGGACGCGGCGGGCTTTTTCTTCCGGTAGCCCCTCTTCTCCTCGGGAAGGAAATCGGGACAGGTCTCGTTGATGCAGAAGGGCTTTTTTGCCCCCTTGCCGGAGAGCTTGAACATGGTTTTCCCGCAGGAGGGACAGGTTTCTTTCACCGGAACGTTCCAGGTCATAAAGCCGCAGTCCTGCCCGCCCTCGCAGGCGTAGAACGTGTAGCCGTTGCGGCTGGTGCGCTTGAGGATGCGCCTGCCGCATTTGGGGCATTTGCCCGGCATCTCAATGACCAGCGGCTTTGTAAAGGTACATTCCGGATAGCCGGGGCAGGCCAAAAACCTGCCGAAGCGACCGCTTTTCACCACCATCTTCCGCCCGCAGACGTCACAGACCTCCTCGGACTCCTCGTCCGGGACCTTGATGCGCACCCCGTCCAGAGCTGTCTCCGCGTTCTCCAGCTCCGTGTCAAAGCTGCCGTAGAACTCCCGGAGTACGCTCTTCCACTGCTTCTTGCCCTCCTCGATCTCGTCCAGGGACTCCTCCATCCGGGCGGTGAACTTCAGGTCCACGATGTCCTCGAAGTAATCGCACATCAGCTTGTTCACCGTCTCGCCCAGGGGCGTAGGCTTGAGATAGCGTCCCTCCTTTGCCACATACTCCCGGGAGGTGATGGTGCTGATGGTGGGGGCGTAGGTGGAGGGCCGTCCGATGCCCTTTTCCTCCAGGGCGCGGATCAGCGTGGCCTCGGTGTAGCGCGCCGGCGGCTGGGTGAACAACTGCTCCCGGTCGAATTTCACGGGGTCAAGGCTCTCCCCCTCCGTCAGGTTGGGCAGAGGGCGGCGGGGCTCGGCGCTCTCCTCGTCCTTTCCCTCCTCGTACACCGCAGTGTAGCCGGGAAACTTCACCTCCGAGTGGTTGGCCCGGAAGCTGTGGGGACCGCAGGCGGCGTCGATCACCACGTTGTCGTAGATTACGTTGGACATCTGGCTGGCAATGAAGCGGCTCCAGATCAGCCGGTAGAGCCGGTACTGATCCCCGGTCAGATCCTTTCGCACCGCCTCCGGCGGCAGCTCCACGCTGCTGGGGCGGATGGCCTCGTGGGCGTCCTGCGCCCCTGCCTTTGTCCGGTAGACACGGGGCTTGCCGGGGTAGTAGTCCTCGCCGAAGCGGGAGCGGATATAGCCGGCGGCGGCGTTCAGCGCCTCAGAGCTCAGACGCAGGGAGTCGGTACGCATGTAGGTGATGAGACCCACGGTACCCTGTCCGGTGATGTCCACGCCCTCGTAGAGCTGCTGTGCAATGCTCATGGTCCGGGCCGGGGTCATGCCCAGGCGGCGGGAGGCCTCCTGCTGCAAAGAGGAGGTGATAAACGGAGGCGAGGGAGAGCGCTGCTTGTCGCTGCGCTTCACCGAGGAGACTGTAAAGGGCCGTCCCCCCACCTCGGACAGAACCTGTTCCACCGCTTCGGCGCTCTTGAGCTCCCGTTTCTTCCCGTCGCTGCCGTAATAGCGGGCCACAAAGTCCCCGCCGCCGGCGCGCTTCAGGGTCGCGTCCAGGTGCCAGTACTCCTCCGGCTGAAAGGCGCGGATCTCGTTCTCCCGGTCCACCACGATGCGCGTGGCGACGCTCTGCACCCGCCCTGCGCTGAGCCGGGGCCGGCCCAGCTTGCGCCAGAGCATGGGGGAGAGCTTGTAGCCCACCAGCCGGTCCAGCACCCGCCGGGCCTGCTGGGCGTCCACCAGGTCCATGTCGATGTCCCGGGGAGCGCGGATATTTTCCGTCACCACTTTTTTGGTGATTTCATTGAACGTCACCCGCCGGGCCTTGTCGTCGCTCAGGCTCAGCAGTTCCTTGAGATGCCAGGAAATGGCCTCTCCCTCACGGTCCGGGTCCGTTGCCAGATAGACGGTGTTGGCGTTTTTGGCACTCTTTTTCAGGTCGGAAATCACCGACTCCCGGCCTTTCACCGGAATATACTCCGGCGTGAAATCGTTCTCCACATCCACGCCGATCCTGCTTCTGGGGAGGTCCCTCAGATGGCCCATGGAGGCCACCACCTTGAAGCCCGCGCCCAGATACTTTTCAATGGTCTTGGCCTTTGCCGGAGACTCCACGATCACCAGCTCGGTCTGCGTCTTTGCCATGGAATGATCCTCTCAATCAATTGTGATACTTCTAGAATATATGAGAAAGATTTATCTCTGTTTGATGCGCAGGGAAAAGCGCTTGCCGCTCTCCTGCTGCACAAAGCCCTTGATCTGAAGCATGGTCAGCTCGCTGACCACGGCTGCGGCGGGAAGGCGGGCAAGGTCCGCGATGTCGTCGACGTGCATATTGGGTTTTTCCATGACGCCCACGATGCGCAATTGCCGTTCGCTCAGACCGGAGAGCTGGTCGCTCAGCCGGGGCTCCTCTGTCGTTTCCCGGCGCTTGCCGGGGAAAAGGTGCTTCCAGAATCCGGTCCCCGTCTCCGGCTTATCCTGCTTCTCGTTTCCGGCGGCGGACTGTTCCGCCCCGGCGGAGACAGGGGCTTCCGGACCCGGTCCGGGCATGACCAGCTCCGGCGGCAAATGCCGCTTTCCCTCCGGCAGGGAGAGGATCTTCTCCGGGAACCGGTCCTGATAGACGCCCAGCACGTCCCAGCCCGTTTCCGCCAGGGACGCGCCCTCCCGCAAAAGGTTGTTGCTGCCCTGGCCGGTGTCCACGCCCGTATTCCCCGGGACGGCGAAAACGTCTCTTCCGTAATCTGCCGCGCAGTGCGCCGTGATCAGCGCGCCGGAACGGACCGGGGCCTCCACCACCACGGCGGCCAGGCTCAGCCCCGCCATGATCCGGTCCCGCTGGGCAAACCAGGAGCGATATCCCTCCGCACCGGGCGGATACTCGCTGACAAGCGCCCCAACGGCGCGGACATCGTCATAAAGCCGGGCGTTATTGCGCGGATAGACCCGGTCAATGGCCACGCCCAGCACCCCGATCACCCGACCGCCTGCGGCAAGCGCCCCCTGGGCTGCCCGGGTATCTATGCCCCCGGCAAGACCGGTGACCACCACGCCGCCGCCTGCGGCCAGCTCCCAGCCCATGGTCCAAGCCATCTTCTCGCCGTAGGCAGAGCACTTTCTGGTACCCACCACGGCGATGCAGGGTTCGTCGTCCACCGCCGGCAGGCGACCGCTGACGTATAAGACCGCGGGCGGGTCGGGGATGGCCCGCAGCCGCGCAGGATAGGCCGTATCCGGGAGCGCGACCGCGGTGACGCCCAACGCGTCGCAGCGGCGGAGAACCTCCTTTGCCCCGGAGGTATCCCGCGCCAGCAGGGCGTCCAGCTCCTCCGGGTGCAAAAGCGCATCCCGGCGCAGCGACCGCTCGTCCGCGTAAAACAGCTCCGTAGGGCTGGCGTAGGTTTCCAGCAGCCTCCGGCGGGTGGACGTCCGCAGGCCGGGGAGGGTGGCAAACCACACCCAGTATTCCAGTGCGGACATTCTACTCTCCTCCCAAACGGAATTCTGACGGTTCGGCTGCCCGGCGCAGCTCCCAGAGGATGATGGCCGAGGCCGAGGCCACGTTCAGGGATTCGCAGTCCGGGGACATGGGAATGATGATCTCCCCGGCGCACATTTCCAGCATTTCCCGGCTCAGTCCCCTGCCCTCGCTGCCCATGGCCACGGCCGCGCCGCGCAGATCCACGGTGCGGATGTCCGACGCCCGGGGGGACAGCGCGGCGCCGTAGAGCCGCAAAGAACTCTCTCCGAGCCAGGCGCGCAGCTCCTCCAGGTCCATCTCCAGCACCCGTTGGCGGAAAACCGCTCCCATGGTGGCCCGGACGGTCTTGGGGTTGTACACATCCGCGCAGTCCCCGGTGAGGATCACCGGGTCGATGCCCATGGCGTTGGCGGTCCGGAGGATGGTACCCAGATTGCCGGGGTCCTGAACGGTCTCCAGCACCAGCGCCCGGCGGGAGGGTTCCCTCTTCCACTGTCTCCGTTGCACCGCAAACACCACCCTGCCCGCGTTTTTCAGCGGAGAGACGTAGTCCAGCAGCTCCTGCGGGACCAGGTATTGGGGGACGCCGGGCAGCGCAGCGGAGGGCTCCGACGCCCAGAGAGCGGCGGTGACGGTCTCCCCCGTCCGCAGCGCCTCTGCCAGCAGCTTGGTCCCGTCGCAGAGGAATTCCCCCGTCTCGTCCCGGAAACGCTTGTCCGTTCCCAGGCTCCGGAAACGGCGGATCAGGGGATTATGCCTGCTTGTCAGCTTTTCAATAGCGCATCTCCCCCTTTCACCGGTTTCGCCGGATATGTCCGCAAGCGGCTAAACCGGGATAAATATAGCACCATAATTTGGGCAAGTCAATTTTCTTTTTTCAATTGTGTGATTCCCGTAACGCGGAGGGACTCCAGCCGCGTCAGGGCCGGGATCACATAGCTGTCGTACTGTCTGGTCGCGTGGGAAAAGGTCATGGAAGGAGCGGCAGAGAACATGGAGCCGGACACCGAGCCTCCGGTGACGACGCCGGTCTGTCCGCCGTGGTGCCAGTAGGCCAGGCGGATTTCCCCGGCGATGTCCCCAGTGACGGGGTCCACCTGAAAGTCCGAAAACTCCACAGGCTCCAGATAATCCCCCCTGCGCAAGCTCTCCTCTGTGCCGGTCCCGCCGCTGACGGCGACGTTGTAAACCATGGAGCTGCGCTCCAGTCCCAGGTACTGGCTGAACTGCCGGGAGCCCCAGAATTGCTCCGCCACCCCATCCCGAATCAGGGTGCGGGGAAAAATCTCGTTCCCCTCCCGGTCCACCGGGACGTTGCAGGAGGAGTTTTCCAGCCAGGGCACAGCCTCGATCGTGGGCCTGTCGCCCTCCCGCCAGGGAAAGACCGGCTTCCCGACCTCCCAGTCGGAGAAGCGGCGGACCTTGTAGCCGGCGCTCATACGGTCCACGAACCAACGGTACAGTTCCACGGCATCCCGGCCGGAAAACAGCACCGGGCTCTCCTCCAGCCTGGGAGTGGGCTCCGCCGCCAGCCGGTCACGGCCGAAGCGCAGGGCCTCGGCAATGTCGCGGCCCAGGAGCGCGCCGTCGCATCCTCCGGAGGTGAAATTGCGGTACAGCTCGATCTCCCGGTCCCCGCGGCGGGCGTTGACGATCACCTCCGCCATGCTGCTGGGGTAGGTGCATTCGTAGCGCACGCCGTTGGAGTTCTCCGTCCGCCGCGTCACCTCGCTGACAAAGATCTCATAGGAATTGATATCCTCCGTCTCCGTCTCCGGCACAGCCCGGATGGTCCGGAGAAAGTCCCTGGCGATGCGCTCCACGTCCACGCGCTCCGTCCGGTGCGGCAGCAAAACGGGCCGGTCCGTCAGGGTGTACCAGGGGTTTTGCACCAGTCCCGCCTGATACAAAAGCCCGGACAGGACGCTGTCGATCTCGCTTTCGGAGGCGGTGGGAGCGATCTCCCCGACAGCGCTGCCCAGAAAGCGTTTCCCGTCCGCTTCAAAGGCGCGGAAAACCTTTGCCTCCAGCGTGGTGGTGTCCACCGCCCGGTTCTGGTCCAGACGGTGGCGGATGCAGTAAAATTCCCACTTCCGCCGCCGCTCCTCCGTCAGCTCCCAGGCGTCGCAGCCCAGGGCCCGGAGACGTTCTGCAACGCGCTCAAACATCATCCCAGCCTCGCTTTCGTTTTGAGATATGGCCCGCCGTCGGCAACCTTGACCAACTCCTTGTAGCCCTTGCCGCAATAGCCGTTGCCCCCGATGATCCGGTCGGGGCTGACCATGGTCACGTTCCCCAGCAGCTCCGGCACGTAACCGGTCATGACCACCGGACTCACCACCGCGCCGGTGAGCCTGCCGTCCCGGATCTCGTACCCCCGGTGAACGATGCACTGGATGCCCCAGTGCTTGGGGTCCTCCATCCCGCTCTCGGTGCCCCGAAGCAGATAGCCGTGATGCACGGAGGCGATCATGTCCTCCAGCGTGTCGTCCCCGGAGTCGAAGACCGTGTTGGTCATCCGGGTGTAGGCTTTGTGGGAAAAGCTCTCCCGCTTGCCGTTTCCCGTAGGGGCGACGCCCAGGCGCAGGGCGCTGAGGGCGTCACAGATGCCGGTACGCAGGATGCCGCGGTCGATCTCCGTCACATCCCCGGCGGGGGTACCCTCGTCGTCAAAGGCGAACGCAGTGACGCTGTCGGCGCACAGCGCGCCCTCGTGCATGGTCACCAGGTCGCTGCCCACCCGTTTTCCCAGGTACTGCGCCCCCAGGGCGCGGCCCTTGACGAACATATCCATCTCCACCCCGTGGCCGAAAGCCTCGTGGGCAATGAGGCCGCTGATGCCGGGGTCGGCGATGATCTCATACTCCCCCGGTTCCACCCGGCCGGCAGAAAGCACCTGGGACATGGTCTCCGGCAGGCCGTCCAGCTTGGCCCGGAGCCCGTCCAGGATCTCCGGGCCGCCCAAACCGGATACGCCCTCGTAGACCAGCTTCGTCTCCCCGGCAGCGTTGGGAGCGTAGGCGCTGACCGAACCCTCGGTGTACACATAGCTCTGGCGCAGATCCCGCTTCGCGGTCAGGAACAGCTTGGAAATATGGGTGGAGCTGGCGTTCAGTTGGCAGTCCAGCGCCCCGGGAATGGTCTCCATCCCCAGGCTGCTGAGGGTGGAAAAACGTTCCACCAGTTCCCGCAGTTCCGTGCGCTCCGGCAGGATTGCCGCCTCCTTTTCCACAAACAGCGTCAGCGGTTCGTCCGGAAGCGGCGGGGTGGGATAGTTTTCTACCCCCAGGCTTTCCAGCAGCGCAAGCTGCCGGTCCAGCTCCCTGCGCAAAACCGACTCGGTATCCCCGATGTTTTTCGGGTCCAAGCGGTCAAAGGCGTATTCGCTGTATCTTCCGTCCCGGCAGACCCGAACCACGGTGCCGCGCTCCGTAGTCATGTTGCTGTTGGAAACGGACTTGCTGTGCTGGGAGATGCTGAGAGAAAAGCCCACGGAGTCCGTGGACAGGATGCTGACATAGTCGTAGCTGTCCCCCAGCCGCTCCGCCAGGGCGCGCAGCGCGGGGGCAATGGCTGTCAGCCAGGGTGAAAAGGGTGCTTTCATCTGGTTCCTCCTTGACGATGGTTCCCGGGGATCCTGTATCCCACGAAAAAGCGCCCGGACCACCCGCGAAAGGCGGTCCGTGCGCGATATGATATGCTATGGGTTCACGGGGATAGATTTCTCAGGCCGCGTCCGGCAGCTCTGCCGCTTCCTCCTCCGGCGCGGCGGCATTTCCCGTCTCCGAGGAGTCGTCCGCCACCGTGACCGTCACGGTAACGCCGCCGGAGACGTAGACCCGGCCGCACTCGGGGCAGATATCCGTGTGCAGCGCCACATACTGGCTGACCACCCTCCGGTCCTCCCGCTCCGCCTTGGCCTGCTCCCGCACCACATGCTCCTGCTCGTGGCCGCGCACCGCGCTGGCCGCGTTCTCAGGGCTGATCCGGGTGGGGGTCTTGAACGAGACGCCGGGGTCGTCCGAGCCGTCCTGGTACTTCCGCTTGGCGCAGGTCTCGCAGCGTTCCTGTCCGGGGATGGAAGGTGCTCCCTCCGTCCCTTCGATCCCGGCGGCGTTCCGGTTCCAAAACTCCTCCGGGTCAAATTTCGAGCCCTCCGGAAACCGGATCTGCATACGCTTGAGGAGCTCGCCGGAGTCGTTGAGGCTGGCTGCGGTGGGTATCCTGGCGGGCTCCACCTGAACGGGGACCTTGACCGGAATCTCATCCGGGACCTTTTTCACCGGAGCGACCGGCTCCACAGGAGTCTCCGCCCGGGCGGGATTTGCCCCACGGGTGCGGGCAGCGGCATAGGCCATTCCATAATAAGCCTGCCGCCCGATGGCGGAAAGACCGCCGGTCACGCTGAAATCTATCATACTCTACGGCCTCCTTTCCGCCGTTCCAATCACCATATGGGGAACTATATGTTGAACCATATGGGATACTTACCTTATATCACAATCCGCTGGGAATTGCAAGGTCCTGCGCGCACAAAATATGCTTTTTTTGCTCTCTGCGGCGAAGTCCAATCATTGTTCACAAAAAAGGCAGCATTTTCCCGCAGGGGGGGCTTGACGGACATGGTATAATACACTACAGAACTATTTTATAATTACAGAAAGGCGACACACATGACTAAGGTTGATATTTTTTCCGGATTCCTCGGAGCGGGCAAGACCACGCTGATCAAGAAGCTGATTGCCGAGGCCTATCAGGGCCAGAAGCTGGTACTGATCGAAAACGAGTTCGGCGAGATCGGCATTGACGGCGGCTTCATGGCCGAGGCGGGCATCCAGGTGAACGAGCTGAACTCCGGCTGCATCTGCTGCTCCCTGGTGGGCGATTTCTCCCGCGCGCTGAAACAGGTGGTGGAGACCTACCACCCTGACCGCATCCTGATCGAGCCCAGCGGCGTAGGCAAGCTCAGCGACATCATCCGCGCCGTGGCGGAGGTGGAGGGCATGGAGGTCAACTCCGCCACCGCCATCGCCGACGCCGTGAAGTGCAAGCGCTATATCAAGAACTTCGGCGAGTTTTACGACGACCAGATCAAGCACGCCGGAGCCATCGTCCTGAGCCGCACCGGCGGCATCAGCCCGGAGAAGCTGGACGAGGCGCTTGCGCTGCTGCGGGAGCGCAACAGCGAAGCCGTGATCATCACCACCCCCTGGGACGAGCTGAACGGCGCGCAGATCGTGGAGGCCATCGAGCGCACCGACACGCTGGAAAAGGAGCTGGAGGAGCTATCCAGGCAGCCCCGCGGGGAGCATGAGCATCACCACCACCATCATGATCACGACCACGACGATGAGAACGAGGATGAGGAGGAGCACGAGCACCACCATCATGACCACGATCATGACCATGACGGGGAGGAACACGAGCACCATCATCACCACGATCATGACCATGACGGGGAGGAGCACGAGCACCATCATCACCACGACCACGACCATCACCACCATCACCATGACCACGATGCGGACGAGGTCTTTACCAGTTGGGGCGTGGAGACGGCAAAGAAGTTCACGGAGACGGAGGTGCGCGACATTCTGGAGGCACTGGATCAGGCCGAGCGCTTCGGCGCGGTGCTGCGGGCGAAGGGCATCGTGGACGCCTCCGACGGCGGCTGGCTCCACTTTGACCACGTGCCCGGAGAAGCCGACGTGCGCCGCGGCCCCGCCGGCGTCACCGGCAGGCTCTGCGTCATCGGCAGCGAGCTGAAAGAGGACGCCCTGCGGGAGCTGTTCGGGGTATAAGCCATGGCCGGAAACAACGATCAGGCCCGGGAGGATGTGCCGGTCTATCTGTTCACCGGCTTTCTGGACGCGGGCAAGACCAAATTCATCCAGGAGACCCTGGAGGACCGGCGCTTTGACACCGGGGAGCGAACCTTGCTGCTGGTCTGCGAGGAGGGTGAGGAGGAGTACGACCTCAACCGCCTCAAGCGGGGGAAAAACACCACCACGCTGCATCTTGCGGAGGATGAGGCGGACCTGACCCCCTTCTTGCTGAACCGCCTCCAGGATGAGATAAAACCGCAGCGGGTGGTGGTGGAGTACAACGGAATGTGGATGCTGGACTCCCTGTTCCAGGTCATGCCCCCGAGCTGGGTGGTCTATCAGGAGTTCACGTTCATGGATGCCCGGAGCTTCATGAGCTACAACGCCAATATGCGGCAGCTTGTCTTCGACAAGCTGAAAAGCTGCGATCTGGTGGTGTTCAACCACTTTGACCACTCCGACGATGTCATGCCCTATCACAGAATCGTCCGCGCCGCCAACCGGGGCTGCAGCATTGCATACGAGGACGAAACCGGCAAGGTCAACTACGACGAAATCGAGGACCCACTCCCCTTTGACAAGGACGCGCCGGTGATCGATATCGCCGATCGGGACTACGCCCTGTGGTACCGGGACCTCTCCGAGGAGCTGAAAAGCTACGACGGCAAGACCGTCCATTTCAAGGCCCAGTTGGCAGAGGCGCCGGGCCTGGAGGCGGGAACGGTCGTCGTGGGCAGGGAGATGATGAACTGCTGCGCGGCGGACATCTCCTTTGCCGGACTCATCGCCACAAAAAATCCCCGGGGCGACATCCGCGGCGGGGACTGGGTGGACCTGACCGCTTCCATCAAAATCCGCCGCCACCCCGGCTACAGCCGGCCCGGCCCGGTGCTCACCGTCCGGGAGATCGCCCCCGCGGAACCGCCCGAGGACCCGGTGGCGACGTTCTACTGATTTTTGATTTTGCCGCAGCCGCGCCGGAGGGAGGGGACGGCATGACATTTGACGATATCCTGCGCATCCCGCCCTACTCCCTGGACGGTGCGGCAAAGGAAAAGCTGCTGACGGAGCGCCTTTTTGAACTGACGAGGCTGCACCGGGAAAGATGCCCGGAATACCGGCGGATGCTGGACGCCGTCGGCTTTGACCCCGACGCGGCCCGCTCCTGCCGGGAGCTGCCGTTTCTGCCTGTGCGGCTGTTCAAGGAGATGGACCTGAAAAGCGTGCCGCCGGAGGACGTGGTAAAAACCGTGACCTCGTCGGGTACCACGGGACAGGCCGTGAGCAGGATCTATCTGGACCGGGCCACCGCCTCCAACCAGCAAAAGCGATGGTCCGGATCGTGTCAGAGTTCATCGGGCAGGACCGCATGCCGATGATCGTCATCGACTGCCCCGGCGCTCTGAAAAGCGGGGCGCAGTCCTCCGCACGGGCGGCGGGAATCCTCGGCTTTTCCATGTTCTCCTCCCGCAGATTTTTCGCGTTGGACGATGAGATGCACCTCGACGCGGAGGGTCTGCGGGATTTCCTGGAGCACAACGGGAACCGGCGGATCTTGCTCTTTGGCTTCACATTCATGGTCTGGCAGCACTTCTACCGGGCGCTTGTGCATCTGCGGGAACAGGGAATCTCCTTTGATCTGTCCCGGGGCGTCCTGATCCACGGCGGCGGCTGGAAAAAGCTGCGCGCCGAAGCGGTGAGCCGCGACGAGCTTCACCGGCGGCTGGAGGACGTTTGCTCTCTCCGGGAAATCCACGATTACTACGGCATGGCAGAGCAGACGGGCTGCGTCTGCATGGAATGTGAGTACGGCCACCTCCACACCTCCGTCTTTTCGGACGTGATCGTCCGCAGACCGCTTGACTTCTCCGAGGCAGTGCCGGGCGAAACCGGGATCGTGCAGGTACTCTCCACGCTCCCGGAGTCCTATCCCGGACACAGCCTGCTGACCGAGGACGAGGGCGTTCTCCTGGGAACAGACGATTGTCCCTGCGGCCGCAAGGGCAGGTATTTCAAGATTACCGGCCGTCTCCGGAATGCCGAGCTCAGGGGGTGCAGCGACACGTATGCAGCTAAGTTTTCCTGAATTGCAGTATGCAGTCGGATCGGCGGAGACGGCGGAGGGGATGCAGAACATCCGGCCCCTGCGCCCCTTTGACGGCGCCGTGATCGCGTTTCTGAACGACCTCTCGCTGATTCTGCGGCGCTGCCGCGGCTATTCCGATGTGGCAACGTTCGGCTTCTGGTGCAGAAAAGCCGCCCTTTTGCGGGAAAAGGACCGGTATGACGATCTTCCGGACCGTCTCGGACGGGGCGTCGTGTTCCACAGCACGCCGGCCAACGTCCCGGTGAACTTTGCGTTCAGCTTCGCCGCCGGTCTTCTGGCCGGCAACGGGAACATCGTGCGCCTGCCCGGAAAGCCCTTTGAACAGGTCACGGTCATCTGCGATGCCGTAAACGCGCTCCTGGCGGAGGGACACCGGGACCTGAGACCGTACATCGTGTTCGTCCGCTTCCCGCCTGTGAAAGAGATCGCGGACGCCTTTTCCGCTGTGTGCGACGTACGGGTCATCTGGGGCGGGGATCAGACGGTGGCTCAGCTTCGGCAGTCCCCGCTCCCTCCGAGAGCCACGGAAATTACGTTCGCCGACCGCCACTCCATCGCGGTCATAGACGCGGACGCCTACTGGCTGGCGGAAAACAGGGATACCGTCGCCCAAAGCTTTTACAACGACACCTATTTCTCGGACCAGAACGCCAAATGCAAGATATTGACCGCAGACAAGCGCCCTGTATCCCAATTCGTTCAGCTCATTATCCAACAGACGGCCCATTAGAGGGTATTGCTCCAAGCTGTGCAGTTCCTTGGTAATCGCCCCAACAATCCGAAGCGCCGCATTCCCATTTTTCAGCCGGTTTGTGATATAGCTCTTGATGTCGTACAAATCACGTTTGGCCTCGAACGTGAGAATCAACTTATTCATAGGTGATTCCCAACTCTTTCTCCACCTCTGCCAGTGTAAAATACCCCTGCTCTTCTCCGTTGCGGCGGCCCTTTTCCAGTTCTTCCATGAGCTGACGCATGGCTTTCATCCGTTCGTACTCCTGATACTCTTCCATATCCAGAATTGCGTAGCGGCCATGCCCGTTGCGGGTAAGAAATACCGGGCGACCGATCGCCACATCCCGCAGGACTTCACCGTAGTTTCGCAAATCTGAAACAGGTTTGATTGTTGGCACAGGCAACACCTCCTTTATAAATGCAGTATAGCAAGAATCTTCGTAAAATACAACGAAAAATTTTAAGATAAGAGTATCCCAATATTTCTGGGCAGCCAGTGGACACAGAACTTTGATCGTTCTGTGTCCCCTTTATTATTTCAGGTAAGTTCGACCCGTTTTGCCATAATCCGCAAAGCAAAACGGGTAGAATGGAGCATATCGTTCAGTGATTTACAGTTTTGTTCTCTGTTCGTCCAACAAGATAATCCAGTGAAACGCCGAATCGGTCCGCAATCCTGGTTAGAATTTCCAGTTTAGGTTCTCGTGTCATAAGTTCATAGTTTTGATACGCTTTCTCTGTGATATCGCAGTAAACGGCAACCTCCCATTGTGTCAATCCAGCTTCTTTCCGGCATTGCCGTAATCGGGCAGCTAATATTTCTCTCATACTGATCACCTACAATTGTTCTTGACACCACCAGTATGAAGTCATAAAATGCAACATATACCAACAATCGTTGGTGTATCGAGAATTGAGAGGCGAAAACATGGATATGAGAGAGAAAACCTGTTGCTTTACCGGACACAGAGACATACCCGCCCGGGTTCTGCCTCTGCTCTCTGCAGAATTGGAACAGGCCGTCCTGGGGCTGATCTCTGAAGGTGTCCGTTACTTTGGCATGGGCGGCGCATTGGGCTTCGATACCCTGGCTGCGGAGACGGTTCTACGGCTGCGGGATCAGTATTCGCAGATACGCCTGATTTTGGTGCTTCCCTGCCGCGATCAAACGCGGGGTTGGAAATCAAAGGATATTGCCTGTTACGAGGCAATAATGGCCCGGGCGGATAAGGTGGTATATACCGCTGAAACCTACTCCCCCGGCTGTATGCACCGCCGCAACCGGCACCTGGTGGACAACAGCTCGGTTTGTGTGGCTTACTGTACCCGGAACGCCGGAGGGAGCGCATATACGGTTGATTATGCCCAGAGGCAGGGGCTGCGCATCATTTTACTGCATGGAAAATAAAAAAGTCCTCCCGGAATCCTTTGAGTCTTCCGGGAGGGAGGTAAATGTATTGCACTAATTGCACGATGCAGTATCCGCCGTTCCGTTTGGAGGGCGGATGCTCCTGTTTTGCCCAAAAACGGCGAGAATGGGCGAATAAACGCCGGTGCGGTCGAATAGGATGAAAAAGCAGCAGCAATGAGGAGGTCACGGTATGATCGCATCTGCTTTTTTCTTCCTTCTCTCGGGCTTGTTCCTCTCCCTGCGCCTGGGGACCGGCGGCTCATTTCCAAAACCGCTCACCGCCGAGGAGGAGCAGGAGGCGGTGGAGGCCTGGGTCAGTACGCAGGACATGGCGGCGCGGAATCTTCTGGTGGAGCACAATCTCCGCCTGGTCGCTCACATCATAAAGAAGTATTACGCCCAGAGCGCCGACCAGGATGACCTGATCAGCGTGGGTACCATCGGGCTCATCAAGGGCGTCAGCACTTACCGCCCGGAAAAAAACGTCCGGCTGGCAACCTACGCCAGCCGGTGCATTGAAAATGAGATACGCATGTACTTCCGTTCCCGGAAAAAGAACGCAGGAGAGATCAGTCTCTCCGACAGTCTGGACGGGGACGGCGAAGACGCCAACCTGTCTCTGGTGGATGTGCTGGCGGACGACACCGACATGCTGGAGGCCATCAGCCGGACCGAGCTGGGGCGGCAGGCCAGGGAATGTGTGGGCAGAGTGCTGGAACCCAGGGAGGCGGAGATCATCTCCCTGCGCTACGGCCTGGGCGGGCAGGAACCCCTGACCCAGCGGGAGACGGCGGAGGCAAAGGGGATCAGCAGAAGCTATGTCAGCCGGATCGAGAAAAAAGCCCTGGAAAAGCTGCGCTGCGCCCTGGAGGGATAGCGGCGGACAAAGGCGCGGCTGTGTCCGCTCAGTCGGACCGGAGAGAGAGCTCTCCCCCGGTTTCCTCCGCCCTCCACCGCTTCATAAAATGCCAGAGATAGATGTTTGAGAGGGTGACGGTCAGGAAATCCGAGAATACCTGGGACCAGACCAGTCCGATCATCCCGAACAGAGCGCGAAAAACAAAGAGCATCGGGATGTTCAGGCCCACCCAGCGAATGACGGCGAGCCAGAACGCCACCTTGCCGTTTCCGAAGCCCTGGAACAGAAACAGGGAGAAGAAGCAGAAGAACATGATGGCGGCGGCCAGGGTGCGGATGCGCAGGAACTGTGTCCCGATCGCCAGCGTCTCCGGCTCCTGAATGAAGAAGCGCACGATCTGCGGCGCCAGCAGCTCATACACGGCGATGCTGACGACGGAGATGACCGCGCCGGTCTTGAGCGTATAGGCCATGATCTCCCGGGTCCGCCGGTAATCGCGCAGCGCGTAGCTGTAGGCGATCAGCGGGACCACGCCCTGGCAAAGTCCGACGCCGATCTGCTGCGGCAGGCGCTCGGCTTTCAGCACGATGCCGATGGCCGCCAGCGCGGTGTCCCCGAAGCCCGCGGCCAGGCGGTCCAGGACCATGTAATCTACGTCGAAGAGGAGCATCCCCAGGGTGCCGGAGAAGCCCACGGTGACGACAAATTTCCGGTTTTCCGCCTCGGGCCGTTCCGCAAGAAAATTGACCGCGATCTCCCGTTGCCGAAAGCAGAACACATAGATGCAGTAGGCGCAGGAGATGCAGTTGGACAGGCAGGTGGCGATACCGATGCCGAGAACCTCATTCCCGGGCGGAAGCAGAACAAACATGAACAGCGGGTCCAGGGCGATATTCAGCACGCCGCCCAGCGCGACACCGATGCTCGCCTCCCGCGAAAGGCTGAAGCTGCGCAGCAGATTGGACAGCACGTTGGTGACCACCGTGGGAACGCCCCCCGCCACAAGCACCATCAGCACATAGACTCTGGCGTGGGGATAGGTACCGGTCCCCGCGCCGAGCAGGGTCAGGATCGGCCGGAGGAGGCACAGCACCGCAACTGAGAAAACGCAGGCGCAGAAAAAGGCCATACGGACACAGAATACGGCGATGCGCGAGGCCTCCTCCCGCCGGTCAAAGGCCAGCATTTTCGGGATCAGCGCGCCACCGCCCATTCCGAACAGAGAGCCGATGGCAAGCGAGATATTGAACAGCGGGAGGATCAGGGAGACGCCCGCCACCCTCTGCGGGTCGTTGGTCTGTCCGATGTAAAAGGTGTCCGCGAGATTGTAGATGAGAACGATCAGCATGCTCACGACGGCCGGCACCGCCATGGTGCGGATCGCCTGCGGGACCGTCATGGTCTTGAAAATCTCTTCACTGGAAAGCTTTCGTTTCATCCGCTCTCCTCCCTTCCCCTCATCCGTCAGCGCCGTTGGCGCTGACACCTTCCCCCCCGGAGGGGGAAGGCTTTAAATGCGGTCCCGGTCCCCCGGGTACATAAACAGGTCGCATTTCAGCATCCCGTTGTAAAGCTTGCGTTTTTTCTGCGCCGGGAGGCCGAAGCAGCGCTCAAACTCCGTGTGGCCGGACAGCAGATACAGTTGCCAGCCGGTGAGTGAACGCCAGGTTTTTCCGAACGCGGCGTAAAGCGCCTCCGCCTCCTTTCGATCGGACAGGCGCTGCCCATAGGGGGGATTTGTGACGATCAGGCCGCTGTCCTCCGGCGGCGCGAACGCACAGGCGTCCGCCACGGAGAATGTGATCACATCCTCCACCCCGGCACGAATCGCGTTCTCCTGTGCGATGGCGACGGCCTCCGGGTCGATATCCGAGGCGAAAATGCGGTAGTCGCCATGGAACTCCCGGCTTTCTGCCTCCTCCCGGAGCGCTTCCCAAAGCTGCGGCCCAAAGCCCGGCCAGTCCATGCAGGCAAATCGCCGATGCAGACCGGGCGCACGGTTTTTCGCCGTAAGGGCAGCCTCGATGGGGATGGTGCCGCTGCCGCAGAACGGGTCCGCAAAAGCGTCCCTGCCCCGGTAGCCGGAGACGTTCACCAACCCGGCGGCCAGCGTCTCCCGCAGCGGGGCGGCGGTCTGGCGGAGCCGGTAGCCACGCTTGTACAGCGGCGCGCCGGAGGTGTCCACGCACAGGCTTACCAGGTCCTTGAGCAGGAAAAAGCGCACCTGGTAGACCGGGCCGTTCTCCGGGCACCAGTTCACGCCGGAGACCTGCTTCATCCGCTCCGCGATGGCCTTTTTCACGATCCGCTGGCAGTCCGGAACGCTCATAAGCTGGGAGCTGAGGCAGTGCCCTTTTACGGGAAAGGCCGCGTTTTTGGGCAGCAGTGCCTCCCATTCCAGCGCTTTGACCCCCTCAAACAGGGTTTCAAAGCTGCGGGAGACAAACCTGCCCAGCTCGATCATCACCCGCTCCCCCATGCGCAGGCACAGATTGGCTTTGGCGATCTCCGTTCGCCCGCCGTCGAAGTAGACGCGTCCGTTCTCGGCGGCCACGCCGGAAAAACCAAGCCTCCGCAGCTCGGCGGCGATGGGTCCCTCCAGGCCCAGCAGGCAGGGGACGCAGAGTCTGGCCTGTCCCGCTCCAAATGCCGGCGCGCCCATCATGCCACCCCCGCCGGAGCTCTGCCGAATGCCCGGAGCCAGTCCAGGTAAAGCCAGGCCACGGTCCTGGCACGGGTGCAAAGCGCGCCGGGGATAAATTCGCCGCCCTCGTCCTCAAATAGCGCCTCGTTGTCCCCCCAGGTGACAGCGTCCTTGTAGTAGGTACCCTCCGGCCAGTTCCGGGTCATCTCGGAGATGAACTCCGGCGTGGGGCGGCCGTTGGCCCGCCACAGGAATGTGATGATCTCCGCGTAAGTACACTCCCTGTTCGGAGAAAACTCTTTCGGCTCCTCCGAGGTACCCACGGTGATCCCCTGCTCCACGGCCCACATCACGGGCTTTTCACAGTAGCTTCCCGCAGGTACGTCTGCAAACACGTTTTGGGAGGACAGGGGCTCCGGCTGCCCCTTCACCCGCCAGAGGAACGTGACCACCTGACCGCGGGTGCAGATGTCGTGGGGGCTGAAGGTGGTGGGGCTGGTGCCCGTGGTGACCCCCTGGGCCACCGCCCAGCGAACGGCCTCGGAATAGTAGCTCCGCTCCTCCACGTCCGTGAAGCCGGTACCGTCCGCCCGGACCGCGGCGGCAGCAAGGCACGCCAGCAGCGCCAGGCACATGGCAGCGGAAAGCAAACGACGTCTCATCCAAACCATCCTCCCCGGTCCGTTTCTTTTTTGTTCGGCATCGCCTGCGACACCGGAATGTCAAAGATGCCCCGATTCTTCCATTTTCCGGGGTCTTTGTCCCATTATAATACAGAAAATGGAAAAGCACAAGCGTTTGCTCAAAAAAGCGCTCAAACCGGCGCGGGCTGGCGGTTGCATTTCCCTGTATTCCCTGATATAATGGCATAAAAATGCGGAAAACACAGGACGCAGAGAGAGAGGATGGCGTATGGCACAGGAAAAAATCGAGCGCGGCTCCGCCCGGATGGGAGAGATGCCGGAGGGCAGGCTGCTTCTGACAATGGCAATTCCGATGATGCTCTCCATGCTGGTCCAGGCGCTTTACAATGTGGTGGACAGCATCTATGTCTCCAGAGTGTCCGAGGACTGCCTCACGGCGCTGAGTCTGGCGTTCCCTGCCCAGAATATCATGATCGGCCTGGGCACCGGTACGGGCGTTGGCATCAGCACTCTGATCTCCCGCGCCCTGGGGCAGCGGAACCGGGAACAGGCCAGCCGCGTGGCCGGCAACGGCATGTTTCTGGCAATCTGCTGCTGGCTGCTGATGGTCTGCTTCGGCGTCTTTGTCACGGACTGGTTTGTCCGCACACAGACCGACATTCAGGCCATTCGCGGCCACGCAGACAGCTATCTCCGCATCGTCACGATCTGCTCCCTGTTCCTCTATGTGGAGATTCTGGTGGAGCGGCTGCTCCAGTCCACGGGCCGGACAAGACTTTCCATGTGGACACAAATGATCGGCGCGGTGACCAACATCATCCTGGACCCGTTCTTCATCTTCGGATGGCTGGGGCTTCCCGCCATGGGTACCGCCGGCGCGGCACTCGCCACGGTGATCGGACAGGCCGTCGGCTCGGCGGTGGGCCTGGCTTTCCACTTCACGAAAAACCAGGAGCTTCCCCTGCGTTTCCGGGATGTGCGGCCGGACGGGAAAATCATCGGCGAGGTTTACAAGATCGGCATCCCCTCGATTTTGATGATGATCATCGGCTCGTTCACCAACTTTATGATGAACCGCATCCTTGGCGCGTTCCAGTCCACCGCTGTGGCGGTGTTCGGGGCCTATTTCAAGGTGCAGAGCTTTTTCTTCATGCCCATCTTCGGGCTGAACAACGGCATGATCCCCATCCTGGGCTATAACTACGGGGCCAGGAAGCTGGACCGCATCCACCGCACCATCCGCTTCGGCATCCTCTTCGCCGTGATCATCATGTTCCTGGGGCTGCTGGTGTTCCAGTTCTTCCCGCAGTTGGTTCTGGCGATGTTCGATCCCTCCCCCACCATGCTGGAGATCGGCACCCACGCCCTGCGGCGCATCAGCATCAGCTTTCTGCTGGCCGGCTTCTGCATCATCTCCGGCTCCGCCTGCCAGGCTTTGAACAAGAGCATTTTCTTCTTCTTTATCTCTGTCCTGCGGCAGGTGGTGGGCCTGATCCCAGCCGCATGGCTGCTTGCCCGGACCGGCGATGTGAACATGGTCTGGTGGGCTTTCCCCATCGCGGAGGCCATCGCCTTTGTCGCCACCATCTTCTTCCTGAGAAAAACGCTCCAGGACGTGAACCTCCAACTGCGCGAAGCCTGAAACACAAAAACACCCCCTCCTTTGGAGGGGGTGCGGTTTCACGGCAGCCGGACGCCGTTGCACTCCACATACAGGACGTTTCCCTCCCGCAGCAGAGAGCGGCCCAGATCCAGAATCAGAATATCCGTGGTCTTATAGGCAAAGAGCACGTTGATCTCCGTCACCGGTTCGTCCGGTTCAAAGGGCGGGGCCTCGATCTCCCGGACGATCATACCGTTGGCGCTGGCAAGGCGCATGATGACCGCCACCACCGGCGCCTCGCCCCGGACCGCCACCTTCAGGCAGGGCAAACGGTTGACGATCATGCGCTTGACGCGAACGCTGAGCATCAGGACAGCCGTGGTGATCACGGTGACGATCAGCGCCTCCAGAAGCAGTCCCGCTCCGCACGCCATGCCGATGGCAGCGCTGGACCACACTGTCGCTGCCGTGGAGAGCCCCTTGACATTCGGCCCCGTCTTGATGATGGTCCCGGCTCCCAAGAAGCCTACGCCGGAGACGATGGCCGCAGCGATGCGTGAGGTGTCGTAGTTTACGTCTCTGCCTGCTTCGCCCGTCAGGTCGAAATATCCGTCCGCGATCCGCGGGGCCCAGACGGACATGGTCATGAGCAGGCAGCAGCTCACGGCGATGAGCACATGCGTGCTCAGTCCCGTGGGTTCGCCGTGGAGCTCCCGTTCCAGCCCCACCGCAAAAGAAAGCGCGCAGGCGCACAGCACTGTGACCAGCACGAACAGCGGCAGACCCGCCACTCCGTAGCTCTGCGCAAGACGCAGCACCAGGCGGTCTATCATAGCGATTCCCCCTATTCTGAATCAAAATGCATCCCAAAGGAGCTTGACCGTGTTACGCAAAAAAATACTTTCAGCCGCGCTCCCGCTGCTCCTGCTGGCCGCCTGCGGCAAAGCGGCGGAGGGACCGCTCCCCGGCTGCGCCGCTCTGGCCTCCTGCCTCGGCGCGCAGCAGGACCTTGGGGCAGACAGCATCGCACTGTATGCCGGCTCTCCGGACTATGAAACCTGTCTGGAGCTTTATTACCGTCTCTCCCCCGGCACGACGGAGGACGGCGCAGTGATCCAGGCAGGAGACGCCGGCGCGGAGGAGATCGCCGTCTTCCGGCTCCCGGACGAAACGCAGAGCGAAGCGGCACGGCAGGCGCTGGAGGATTATCTGCTCCGCAGAGCGGAGGATTTTGTCGGATACGCTCCTGCACAGGAGACGATGGTCCGCCATGGCGTGGCGCTGCGCTCCGGACGCTATGCCGCTGTGCTGATCTGTCCCGATCCGAAAGCGGCGGAAAAAAGGCTGCTGGCCATGCTCTCAGGGTCCGAGCCGGTTCCGGAGGAGACGATCGCCCCCTATTCCCCCGCTCCCTCCCCCACCGAGACCGCCGCGCCGCAGCGTGCTGACGGCACGGAGCCGTCTGACTTGCCGGAGCCATCCTATACGGAGCCGGAGAGCGCTGTCTGGAGCTATGACCACGACGCGATCCTGCTGGCCTGGAATTCCGGGGATGAAAGCGGACTGGACGGGAAAAACGCCGAGATCCTCCACGCCGTCCGGGCAATTCTCTCCGAGCTGACCGGCTCCGGCATGACGGACTATGAAAAAGAACTGGCTGTCCATGACTTTATCATCCGATCGACGCAGTACGATCACGCGGAGCTCGAGCACCGTCCGGACTCCGCCGGAAATCCGGACCTGGACAACAGCAACCCCTACGGCGCCTTGATTCGCGGAAGGGCGATCTGTCTGGGCTACAGCTCCACGTTTCAGTTAATGATGGACTGTCTGGGAATAGAATGTATCACGGTACACGGTCAGGGCAACCGCACGCTTGACGAGCACGCCTGGAATATGGTGCGGCTGGACGGGGACTGGTATTGCGTGGATGTCACCTGGGACGACCCCGCCGGAGAGCCGCAGCTTTCCATTCTCCACAAATATTTCAACGTGACCAGCGACTTTCTGCGCCAGACCCGGCACTACTGGGACGAGGAGACGGTCCCGGAGGCGACGGCCACCGTCTATGCCTATCGAGGCTGACGCCCTGCGGCGAAAAAAGCGCGAAACGCCCCCTGGCGGAGGGCGTTTCACTTTTTAGAGCCTGTTTCATATCTCGGCGTGTGCGGATTTCCGAGCGGATTTTTCGCCTGTCGAGGCGCGAAGCCGCAGCAATCCTTTGTGGATTGCACGGGTGAGCAACGCTCTCATGCGAAAAATCCGCCGGAAAGACGTGCGCGAAGAGATTTTAAGCAGGCTCTTATTCATAGGACTGGGGCTGTACGCCGGGGGAGACCGCCAGGTCTGAGGAGTCCGCCGCTTTCTGCTTTTTTTCCTTTGCGTTGGCGTCCTTCATTCCCTTGATGACGCTGAGGCCGATATACCACACCAGCAGCACCGCCTCGACGGCGACAAACACCATGATCGCGTTTTTCGTAATCAGATGCCGGTTCACAACCGCGGGAACCACGGTGGTGACGGAGTTGGAGCTCATGGCCACCTCATAGTAGTCGTCTGCGGTCTGGTTGACATTCTCCAGCAGCGCGAGGAGTTTTTCGTTCAGGCTGGCAAGATAGGTCTGCACGCGTTCCACATCGGACTGCTTTACCCGCTGCGCGTCCCGGAAGCCCTGGATCACATCCTGATAGTACTCGATGGTCCTGCTGTCGGAGGAGATGGAGGACTGTGCGCTCAGCTCCTCATTGATCATGTTGTCGTAGTTGCTGTTGGTATCGGAGACGCTGGAGATGGCCGCGTTGCCCTCCCCGGCCACGTACAAAACGGGGTCCTTCTCGTATGCGGCGATTTCCGTCCGCAGCGTTTCCAGCGTGGTCTGCGTGACGGTCCGGCTGCGCTCCAGATTTTCGATCCGCCACTGGTAAAAGCTGATGGCGGTATCAATGTCGTTGGTGGTGACGCTGTGCAGGATCACATAGGAGGAAGCCCGGTCCAGCTCAACCTCCCGGAGCATGGAGGTGATTTTGGAAAGGTCGGAAAAGCTGTAGCCGGTCCGGCTGGAACGGAACGAGGGGGCTGCGGAGGCCAACGAATCCAGATAGCTCTGCGCGCTGTAGAGCGCGGAGGAGAAAATGCTGATGGCCTCGGCGAAATCGTAATCCCGGTAGTCGATGATGGAAATGGGGTTTCCCAGCGGAGTATTTCTGTTATAGGTGATTTCAAAATACTCCCGATAGGAGTCGATCACCTGATTCAGAATTTGGATCCCCTCCAGGTACGAGTACCCGGCGCTGCGGTAGTCAAAGGACACAACATAGCGAATGGAGGGCGCGTTGCTCTCGGAGAGCACCTTATCAACCAGCTCCAGGTCCGCGCCTTTATCCAGCAAATCCTTATAGAACGTCATTCTCCGGTAATGGCTCTCGGAGGTGATCCCATCGACGCTGAGATTCTCTGCGATCGTATTGATCTCCGTCAGCTCGATCCCCAGAGCGTCCAGCGCGTCCATCAGCACCCGGGGAGAGCGGATGCGGGACACGTCCAGCGCGCTGCCGTCGGGCGCAAGTCCGCTGGAAGCGCCGCTGTAGGTGAATCCGATCAGCGTTTCCGCCTTCGGAGCAAACATCGTCTCCTGCAACAGCAGGCCAATTCCTCCGGCGATGGCTCCGAGTCCCACGGCAAGAGCCAGCCACAGCGCGAAAAAGCGTTTGAGATATGCAAAAATCAATCCGAAATCAATGCGGATCTCTTCCTCTTCCTCCTGCCGGGGCTGTACCAGCGTCAGCTTTATGCTTTTTTCCTGATCCATCTGTTCCGCCTCCTTTCGTTTCTGTTCCGTCAAAGCGTATCACGCTCCGGCGCGGACACCGGGACATGCTTGGCCGCCGCGGAACGCTTGCGGCGGAAGCCGGAGCGCCCGCGCCGCCTGACCGCGCTGCCGGGTCCGTCTCTGAGCACGGAAATAACGGAGCACAGCACAAATATTCCAAAAATCAACGCTTCCACCAAGGCAAGGACCACCAGATTGTTCCGGATGACTGCGACAGGACCGATCCCGCTGCTCACGTCGCCGATGACCTGGTAGTAGCTTCCAAGACGGATCTGGAAAAATTCCGTGGCGGTCTGCTTCGTCTCCGCCACCAGCCTCTTGATCATGTCATCCACCTGCTGGAGGCTGCTCTCGACGATGGCCGGACTGCCCTGGGAGGTGGCTGCGCTGAGCCGGTTGATCCGTGTCTCATACAGGGAAATCGTCTGCTCCGTGGCGGTTATGGAGGTCTGGCAGCTCACTCTCGCGTTAATCAGGTAGTCATACATATAGGCGTCCTGCGTGAAGGAATAGCTGCTCTCGTCCTGACTCGTGGCCGCGTAATTCGCGCTGTCCCGTCCGATCCCCAGGATGATCGCCTGTGTCTTCACATAGCTTTCGATCAGTCCGTTCAGGGTGACAAGCCGTTCCTGAAGCGCCGTCAGGCTCCGCTCCTCGTTTTTCAGCCTGTAGCGGTAATAGTTGATCAGCTCGGCCCGGTCCTTTGTCATGTTGTTGCTGTCAATATAGGATTTGACCCAACTGAAATCCTCGGTGCGGACGGTATCAATGGCCTGCAGGAGATCGGAGAACGAATAGCCGGTCTCAGAGGAGACAAAGCGGGTGTGATCCAGATCGTAAAGCCGTGCAATAAAGCTGCGTAGCGACGTAAGGCTGTTGTCCAGCACATCGATCGCCTGACTGTAATCATAGTCGCTGTAGTCGATGGACTGGATGGTATGCTCCATCTCCGCGTTGTAGCCGTAATAATTCATGAAGTAGTCCCGGTAGGCGGTCAGGATCGCGCCCAGCAGCAGCTTGCCGTCTGAAGCGGAATAGCCCGCCTGGCGGTAATTGAGCGCCACCTGATACTGGGAGGGAAAATAGTAGCGTTCCACGGACTCGTTGGTCATGGAAACCTCGTCATCCTCAAAAACCGTCGTATATGCGGTCAGATTCTCGATCGCACCGGAGGGAACGGAACCCGTGATGCGCATGGAAGTGCGGATTCGCTCGATATCATCCTCCGAAAAGGCGATGCCCAGGGACTGCCCCGCAGCCGTAATCACATCGTCGCAGGTGATCTCGCCGGCAGGATCAAAGCTGTAACCGTTGGGATCGAATCCACGGTCCACTCCGTCATAGTTATAGCTGATGACGGCGGTGACGGAGGTGCGCTCCGGAGAGGAAAAGACATAAACCGCGCAAACAATGATGCCTGCCAGGATTGCGGCAAACAGCCACAGCACGCTGAACGATTTCAGCCTGGAGAACAACCTCTCCTTGGGCAAATATGGCTCCATACTATCTTCCTTTCGTGTTATTCTTGACCTGGGCGCTTGCGCAGTCCCAGAAATCGGGAAACCAACAACGAGAACATAACCCCGGCGAAAAATCCGAGAAGATCGATCCAGATGTCCTTTACCGAAGACGTGCGGGCATTTACCAGTTGCAGCGTCTCATCCAGCAACGCGCACAAAACACCTGAAAATGCGATGATCAACGCCCGGGTCCAGCCGGCAATTTTCCAACGGTGAGAAAACGCGGTCAAC
>JAFTBW010000149.1 GCA_017455015.1 Oscillospiraceae bacterium
AAAATCGTTTCAAAAGGTAGACAATCCAGTACACCCCCAAAAGCATGAGATAGGCGTCATTGCAGACACCTATTCCATGCTTTTTTACACCTATCCCATGATATGCAGATTATAACATATCTGTTTCTAATTGTCTACCTTTTGAAACGATTTTTTTCTCCCAAGCTCGAAAATGTCTGTAGAAAGTGGTATGGCTCATACTCAGAATGGATGCAGCTTCTCTTGTCGTCAATTCACCAGCGTTGCATTTGACGCAGAAATCTTCAAAAGCCAGTGTAAAAGTTATGGATAACGCATGGATAGAGATGTGTATATACCCACCAATGATGACGTTCATTACAATACGATAAAAAGCGCCCCCGCAGACACAGCTTTCGGCCGTTTCGGCAGGGGCGCTTTGCAGATTGATTGTATCAAAAGCGCAATCCCCTCATTGAGGATTTTGCTCTGGTTGGGGATTTATTCAGCGCTACTTATATGCCTCCTCCCGCCCCAAATGGCAGCGGGAGGAGGCGGCTTTTGTCACTTTTTGTGTTTCTTGCCGGATTTGTCCTTGTGCTTCTTCCCGTCCTTGTCCTTCTTATGCCGCTTTCCGCCGCTCTCGGGGAGCCCGGCGTCCCGGTTCCCCGCTTTCTTCTCCTCCCGGAGCTTGTCGCGCTTCTCCGGGGGCAGCTCCCAGTGGGCCCACTTGTCCGACAGGGAGTTGATCTGGCCGGTGAACTTTGCCATCTCCTTGTTGGGCATCCCGCGGCAGGCGCGGGCGATGCGCATGAGCCGCTCCACCGCTGCCACCAGGTTCTCGAAGACCGTGAGGTTCCGCCGCTGCTTCGGACTGAGCCGCGCCACGGGCACGCCCTCGGGCATGGCGACGTACTCCCCGCCGATCAGGTCGAACACCGCACCGGAGTAGGGGGCCGAGACCGTGAAGCCGTACTCCGTCTCCAGGCAGTTGGCGTAGGCCTTTACCGCCGCGTCGTCCCCGTGGTTCACGAAAACCATGGCGGGCTTGGGGTCGAACATTTTGATCCAGCGCAGCAGCCCCGCCTTGTCCGCGTGGCCGCTCTTGCCCGGCAGATAGCTGACCTCCGCGTTGACGGCCACGTCCTCGCCGAAGAGGCGGATCTCCTTTTTGCCGTCCCGGATGGCCCGGCCCGTGGTGCCCACGGCCTGATAGCCCACGAAGAGGATCAGACACTCGCGGCGCCACAGGTTGTGCTTCAAGTGGTGGCGGATGCGCCCGGCCTCGCACATGCCGGAGGCGGAGATGATGACCTTGGGCTCCCGGTTCATGTTGATCATCCTGGACTCTTCCCCGGAGACCGTGGTGTGCAGTCCCGGGAAGACCAGCGGGTTGATGCCTGCGTCCAGCAGGGCCCGCGTTTCCTCGTTGAAATAGTGCCGGTCGCACTGGAGGAAGATGCCCGTGGCCTCGTTCGCCATGGGGGAGTCCACATAGACCGGGAAGTTCCCGTGGCCCTTGACCATGTCGTTGAGCTTGATTTCCCGCAGATAGTACAAAATCTCCTGGGTCCGGCCAACGGCAAAGGAGGGGATCACCACGTTGCCGCCCCGGTCGAAGACCCGCTGGATGACGCTTGCCAGGAAGTGGACGCTGTCCACGTCGCTCTTTTCATGGTAGCGGTCGCCGTAGGTGCTCTCCGTCACCACATAGTCCGCCTCGGTGATGTAGTGGGGGTTGTTCAGGATTGGCTGGTCCAGGTTGCCGATGTCCCCGCTGAATACCACCTTTTTCTCCACGCCGTCCTCCCGCAGCCAGACCTCGATGCTGCTGGAGCCCATCAGGTGGCCCACATCCACAAAGCGGATGACGCAGTGCTCGCTGATTTGAATTTTCTGGTTGTAGTCGCACTGGCGGAAGCGGCTGATGGCCCCCTCCGCGTCCTCGATGGTGTACAGCGGCTCCACCGGCGGCTCGCCCGCCCGCAACGCCTTCCGGTTTGCCCACTCCGTGTCCGCCTGTTGGATGTGCGCGCAGTCGCGCAGCATTACGTTGGACAGGTTGCAGGTAGCCGCCGTGGCAAAGATCGGCCCCCGGAACCCGTTTTTGTACAGCAGCGGCAGCTCCCCGGAGTGGTCGATGTGGGCGTGGGTCAGCAGCACAAAGTCGATGCGCGACGCCTCCACCGGCAGGTCCTGGTTGACGAACACGTCCTCGCCCTGCTCCATGCCGCAGTCCACAATGCCGTAGCTGCCCCCCACCTCGATCAGGGTACAGCTCCCCGTGACCTCGTGGGTCGCTCCCAAAAATGTCAGCTTCATGTCCTCTGGTTCTCCTCTCCCCCGGCGCGCCGCGCCGCCCGTTCCGCG
>JAFTBW010000150.1 GCA_017455015.1 Oscillospiraceae bacterium
ACGGCTTCCTATTCCCTGAGCGTGGCCGTCGCCCTCCAATCCCCGACGGTGACGTGGTTCTGCGATACGCTCCCCCTGGCGGCGACGGGGTGGATGCTGTGGTATCAACTGAGAAAAAAAGCCCGTCTGTGCGTGCTGCCGTTCCTGTGCCTTGGCACGGGAACCGCGCTGTTTTTCCTGATCGCCGGATATGACAATTTCACCTGGGTCAGACAGATGAACGCCGCGGCGGGGTGGTTTCTGCCCGCAATGCTCGCGCTGACGCTGATCGCCGCCGCCCTTGACGCCGTGGGCGGGAACCTCTGGTTCCGCCGTTTTTTCCGGTATGCGGCATGGGCAGTCCCCGCCGTGGGGCTGACGTGGCTGCTCTCGTTCCTGACGGACGGAAAGCTGCACGAAACACTGAAAAACGCGTTTTCCCGCATCGCGGACGCGGATCATCACTTTTTCCCGCTGGCCTCCCAGATGTGCAGGCTGCTGCTGATCCTGTGCTTTTTCCAGGCGGTGCTGGAGCTGATCGGCAGCCTGGCCCGGCAGGACGCCGAGCTGCAGGCGCTTGCCCTGCGGGAAAAGTATGCGATTCAAAACATGGAGATCATGCGGCAGTCCCAGGAGGAAACGCGTAGCCAGCGCCATGAGCTGCTCCATCATGCGCTTGCGCTGGAGGAGATGCTTGCCCAAAACCAGCCGGAGCGCGCAGCGGCATATATCAGGTCCTTGCGGGAGCGCGTTGCCGCGCTTCCTACCGGCGCGTACAGCGATAATCTGGTCGTCAATGCCGTTGCCGGCCATTATCTGAACCTGGCAAAAGCCGAGGGGTGCCGTGTGGACACCGACATCAAAACGGGCGAGGGCATCCCGATGAGAGACGAGGACCTGTGCGTCCTGCTGACCAACATTCTGGAAAATGCGCTGGAAGCCTGCCGCGCCATGCGGGACAGGCAGGCATGCTTCATCTCCCTGCGTATCTCTTCCAACGGGGAGCACATGGTTCTCACATGCGAAAACAGTACGGATGCGGTGACGCCCGATGCGGAAAACGGCGTCATCCCATCCTCCAAGCCGGACGCCCACAATCACGGCTATGGCATTCCCGCCATCCGGCGCACCGTGGACAATTATTACGGAATGCTCAAGCTGTCCAACCAAAACGGACGCTTTACCGTAAAGATTTCCGTATAAAGGAAACGCGCCTTGACAGCCCGGCGCGCAGATGGTTATAATACCGCCGGGGGAAACCGCCGTTTTCCCCGGCGGCATCCTATTTCATAAACAACGGACCGCACGGCGGCAAAGCCGCTCCGCGGTCCCGGAGATACGACATGGACAAACGCTTGCGGCGCATCCTTCCCCGGGTGCAGAAGCCTGCGCGCTACACCGGCGGGGAGTACAATCAAATCATGAAGGACAGGGCGGAGGCAGAGCTGCGCATGGCGCTCTGCTTCCCGGACACCTACGAGATCGGTATGAGCAACGTGGGCACGCGCATCCTCTACGCCGCCCTCAACGCCATGCCCGGGGTGTGGTGTGAGCGCTGCTACGCCCCCTGGGAGGACTTCGCCCGGGAGCTTCGGGCAGCTTCGCTGCCACTTTACGCCCTGGAGAGCGGGGACCCGCTGGCGGATTTCGACGCCTTGGGTTTTTCCCTGGGCTATGAAATGGCCTATACCACGGTGCTGGACATGCTGGATCTGGCGGGTATCCCTTTGCGCAGCGCGGAGCGGAAAAGCCTGCTGCCCCTGGTGTTCGCCGGGGGCACCGCCTGCTGCAACCCGGAGCCCATGGGGGACTTTTTCGACCTGATGGTCCTGGGCGAGGGGGAGGAGGCCGACTGCGAGGTGCTGGAGCTGCTCCGCAGGGCCAAGCGGGAGGGCTGGACCAAGGAGCGATTCCTCCTGGCCGCCGCCGCCATCCCCGGCGTGTGGGTCCCGTCGCTCTATGAACCGCTCTACGCCCCGGACGGGGCGCTGCTGGACTTAAGGCCCCTGCCCGGCGCGCCGGAAACCGTCAGGAAGCGCATCGTCACGGATTTTGAGCACAGCATTTTCCCCACCGACCCCATCGTCCCCAGTACGGAGATCGTCCACGACCGGGTGAATCTGGAGCTGTTCCGGGGCTGCATCCGGGGCTGCCGTTTCTGTCAGGCGGGACAGGTGTACCGGCCGGTGCGCTCCCGCAGCCCGGAACGGCTGTTGGAGCAGGGCCTCCAAAGCCTCAAAAGCACCGGCTATCAGGAGATTACCCTGTCTTCCCTGAGCTCCAGCGATTACCGGGGACTGGGGCAGCTCTGCGACGGGCTGCTGGGCTACTGCGTCCCGCGGAATATCGGCCTGGCCCTGCCCTCCCTGCGGGCGGACAACTTTTCCATGGAGCTGATGCAGCGGGTGCAGCAGGTGCGCAAGGCGGGGCTGACCTTTGCTCCGGAGGCGGGCTCTCAGCGGCTGCGGGACGTGATCAACAAAAACGTCACCGAGGAGGACCTGCTGGAGAGCTGCCGGGTGGCCTTTGCCGGGGGCTGGAACAGCGTAAAGCTCTATTTCATGCTGGGCCTGCCCACGGAGACGGATGAGGACGTGCTGGGCATCGCCCGGATGGCCGAGAACGTGCTCCACGCCTGGCGCACCCACGCCTCGAACAAGAACCGGGGGGTGCGCATCACCGTGTCCACCTCCTGCTTCATCCCCAAGCCCCACACCCCTTTCCAATGGGAGCCGATGGTGGCGCGGGAGGAATACCTGCGCCGGGTGCGTCTGCTGCGGGAGGAGATAAAGGCCCGGAACGTGGTCTACAACTGGCACGACGCCGAGACCAGCGAGATCGAGGCCGTGCTGAGCCGGGGGGACCGGCGGCTGGGGGCCGTGATCGAGGCGGTCTGGCGCGCCGGCGGGGTGCTGGAGGCCTGGAGCGATTTCTTCGATTTCTCCCGCTGGGAAAATGCCCTGAAAGCCTGCGGGCTTACGGCGGACTTCTACGCCCGCCGGGACCGGACAAGAGACGAATCCATGCCCTGGGACCGCATCGACATGGGCGTCACGCGCGCCCACCTGTGGCGGGAGCGGGAGCGGGGGCTGGCCGGCGCGCTCAGCCCCGACTGCCGGCAGGGCTGCGCCTGCTGCGGGGCAAACAAGCTGACGGGAGGCGTGTGCGATGGCTGAACCGGCGATGAAGCTGCGGCTGCGCTTTGCCAAGACGGGCAGGGCGGTGTATATCTCCCACCTGGACCTGATGCGCACCATGCAGCGGGCTTTCCTCCGGGCGGATTATCCGCTGAAATACAGCGAGGGCTTCAACCCCCATCCGGTGATCTCCATCCTGCTGCCCCTGGGCGTGGGCTGCGAGAGCGAATGTGAGCTGATGGACTTTCAGTTGACGCAGCCGGCGGACCTGGCTGCCCTGCCGGAACGGCTGACGGCGGCGCTGCCCGAGGGCATCCGGGCTGTTGAGGTCTACGAGGGGGGGCGAAGGGTGAAGGAGCTGAAATGGCTCCGCGTCACCGGGTATCTGGAATACGATGGGCGCGACATACCGGCGCTCTGCGCGCCGCTCCGGGACTTCTTCGCCCAAAGGAGCATCGTCATTCAGAAAAAGACCAAGCGGGGTCTGGGTGAGGGCGACATCGCCCCCGCCATCCGGGAGATCGCCTTTGCCCCGGCCGGGGACTGCCTGCGCCTGGACGCCTGTGTCAGCGCACAGGAGCCGACGCTGAACCCGGAGCACCTGACCGCCGCCCTCCGCCAGCTCTCCCCGGAGCTGGCCCCGGACTTCGCCGCCTTCTTTCGCCGGGAGGTCTATGACGCCGGGATGCGGGTTTTCCGGTGACGCGGTTCGGAAAAACGCCAGGGCCGAAAAAGCGTTGCAATAGCACGCTTTTTTCCGGTTCCAAACCGTTTTGCTATGGGTTCCCCGGCCATGGCTTGTGCATTTCACTGGATATTTCGTCAAAAAGACGAACAAGGCGGGGCATAAGGTAAAAAAATGGGGAAACAGCGGCTTTTCATGTTGACAAGGCCCCCGGCTTAGGGTACAATGATCCCGCAAGCAGGCAACAACCTGTTCGGATGTGGCAAATGCCGGAGGCCCGGACGCATGCCGCGGCGCCGCAAGCCGCGGAACCCGAGAGCCTGTTTCATATCCCGGCGTTTCACCGGATACGCAGCGATATGAAACAGTCTTATGGAAAAACGCTCCACACTCTGTGCTTTGTTGACAACGTCAGAAGACAACAGCAGCGTGTGGAGTTTTTGTTTCGGCGCGCCCGGGGACTTTTCCCCATTCGCTGGAAAAAATGCCGCCGGAGCGTCACCGGAGGGAGGACCTGTCATGCGCATGATGGAAGAAATGATCCTGCGGGAGGGCGTGGTCCTGCCCGGCGGCGTGCTGAAGGTGGGCAGCTTTCTCAACCAGCTCATCGACCCGGAGCTGCTCCGGGCCTCCGGGGAGGAGATCGCCCGGCTCTATGACGGAGCGGGCGTGACCAAGATCCTGACCGTGGAGGCCAGCGGCATCGCCATCGCCGCCTCCGCGGGGGTGGCCATGGGCGTACCGGTGCTCTTTGCGAAAAAGCACCGCTCCAGCAACGTGGACGGGGACATTCTGTCCACGCCCGTCCATTCCTTTACCCACGGCACGGATTACAACATGGTGGTGAGCCGGGACTACCTGACGGGCGGGGACGTCTGCCTGCTGGTGGACGACTTCCTGGCCAACGGCGCAGCCATGCGGGGGATGATCGAGCTGGTGCGTCTGGCCGGCGCCCGTCTTGCGGGAGCCGCCGTGGCGATCGAAAAGGTGTTTCAGGGGGGCGGAGACGCCCTGCGAAAAGAGGGCATCCGGGTGGAGGCCCTGGGCAAAATCGAGAGTATGGAGAATGGGGTGATCCGCTTCGCGACCGCAGATTGAGCTGCGGAAAACGCGCGTTCCGGACGGCCCGTTTTCACATAAATATTCGGATAACGGACAAAATAGGATGATCCGAAAAAACGAAAAGGAGTGCAAAACATGAAAAAAGTGATCTCAATCCTGCTGATCGCGGTCCTGGCCCTGGCCCTGGTTGCCTGCGGCAGCTCCGGCGGCAGCACCGGCAGCTCCGCCTCTACCGGCAGCGCCTCCACCGACAGCAGCGCTTCCGGCAGCGCCTCCGGCGGCAGCGGCGAGACCGCCTCCACCGGCAGCAGCGAGGGAAAAGCCGTCAAGGCCGGCTTCATCTTCCTGCACGACGAGAACTCCACCTATGACAAGAACTTCATCGAGGCCGCCAAGGAGGCCTGCGAGCAGGCCGGCGTGGAGTACATCCTCCGCACCAACATCCCCGAGGGCCAGGAGTGCTACAACGCCGCCGCCGATCTGGTGGACCAGGGCTGCAGCATCGTCTTCGCCGACTCCTTCGGCCACGAGGACTTCATGATCCAGGCCGCCCAGGAGTTCCCCGAGGTGGAGTTCTGCCACGCCACCGGCACCAAGGCCCACACCCAGGGCCTGAGCAACTTCCACAACGCCTTTGCCTCCATCTATGAGGGCCGCTTCCTGGCCGGCGTCGCCGCGGGCGAAAAGCTGAACGAGATGATCGAGAGCGGCGATATCACCGCGGACCAGACCAAGATCGGCTATATCGGCGCCTATCCCTACGCCGAGGTGAAGAGCGGCTACACCAGCTTCTTCCTGGGCGTGAGGAGCGCCTGCCCCAGCGTCACCATGGAAGTGACCTTCACCAACTCCTGGTATGACGAGGCCCTGGAGAAAGAGGCCGCCAACCGCCTGATCAACAACGGCTGCGTGCTCATCAGCCAGCACGCCGACTCCATGGGCGCTCCCACCGCCTGCGAGACCGCCGGCGTCCCCAACGTCAGCTACAACGGCAGCACCAAGGAGGTTGCCCCCAACACGTTCATCGTGTCCTCCCGCATCAACTGGGTCCCCTACTTCCTGCACATCATCGACTGCGTGAAGAACGGGACCGCCATTGAGGCCGACTGGACCGGCACCATCGCCACCGGCAGCGTGGAGCTGACCGAGATCAACGGCAACGTGGCCGCCGCCGGCACGGAGGCCGCCATCGAGAGCGCCCGCGCTGCGCTGGAAAGCGGCAGCCTGCACGTCTTTGACACCGCCGCTTTCACCGTGAACGGCGAGACCCTGACCGAGTATCTGGCGGACGTGGACGACATGGGCGACTATGTGCCCGAGACCAACGTCATCGACGGCGGCTACTTCCACGAGTCCGAGTACCGCAGCGCCCCCTACTTTGACATCGACATCGACGGCATCACCATCATCGATAGCTGACAAAAGACAGAACAGAAAAGCCCCGAAGGTTTTCGGGGCTTTTCTGCTCAGAAAACCCGGGGCGCGCAAAGCGCGGAAAAGTCAACCGGTTTTTTAGGGAAACGCTGAATAAATCCCCGCGCACGTTTGGCGGCAAATTTTGCGCCCGCCTGCGTTACAAAAACCTTGAAATACACAAAGTATTCCTGCG
>JAFTBW010000151.1 GCA_017455015.1 Oscillospiraceae bacterium
AATCGCCCAGCGCCGCGAAGCGCTTTCTCCCGTCCGTCACGCTGCCCACGACCTGCCCGTCGTAGTACAGCGCCGTCCCGTCCACCAGCAGGAGCTTGTCGTGGTGGTATACGCCGTTCGGCGCGTCCAGCGTCTGCACCACCCGCCGCTTCCGCCGGGTGGACAGCACCGGGAAATGGTCGCTGCACAGGTTCCGCATGGCCCAGAGCGCCCCGTCCGTCGAGCCAATGGTGTGCTCCAGTCCCCGGAACTGCACCTGCACGGACTTTTTCGGCCCGATGGGATTGAGTCTCGGCAGCATCATGTGCCACCTCCCGCCGGCGTCATGGGGATCGTCCCCAGCAAGTTCCCCTCATAGTCGTACAGGTTCAGGCCGTCGAAGTCGAACTCCCAACGATTCCCGTTCGGCAGCTCGATTGTCGGCAGCTCGTACAAGCTATCCAACGTGACGCTCCGGGCGCTGAGGATCGCCGAGCTCTCTCCGTCTCCGTTCTCGCCCAGGTGCAGGCTTGCCACACCTCCGCCGCTGGCGTGATAGGTGATGCTCGCGCCGTCCGTGCCCTTGCTTATGCGCAGCGTCCCCAGCCGTTCGCCCGCGTCCACGCCCGCCCCCAGCTTGAGCACGATCACCGTCTGGCCCAGCTCTCGAACGAAACTGATTTTCCCCTTGTTGTACTCGGTGTACTGATACACCGTCACCGGCAGCCCCGTATCCTCCAGGCTCGTCATCTCCGTCCTGCTCCCGTCCCGCCACCAGAAATAGCGCGCCCCGTGGTGCAGCTGCTCCGTCAGCGGCGCGCCGTCGGCCTCCAGCACCACCGCCGAAACGAAGCTGATCTCCTCGTCGTGGATGTGGATGTAGTCCAGATCGGAGGTATCCCCCTCCAGATACCGCCGCGCCCGCTGCCAGTCCGTCCGCAGCTCGTCCACCGCCAGATCCGCGATTGCGCCAAAGTCGGTGTAGAGTTCGTTGGTGATGACGGTGTTGCTGACCACCAAGTTGGCCTTAATGGTGTCTCCGACCCATCCCGCCAGCTCACGCTGGTTGAAGTTTTCTTCCATGCTCAGGTTGCGCAGGGTGTAGCGCAGCGCCTCCAGCAACTGAAACAGATAGTTTTGTATGGCCGTCAGCTTCTCGTCTGTAGAGCCCTCCCCGCTCACGTCGGGGAAAGTCAGTTCCGCGTCTTTCAGCATTTCGCCCTCCATTTCGCAAGAGGCCGGAAGCGTCCGCCGCCCCGGCCTCATATCTCTTATCCGTCTTCCCCTTCGTCCTGTCCAGCGGCAGCGTCGCCCTGCTTCTCCGCCGTCTTTTGCAGCCGGTGCAGCAGCTTCGTCAAAAAGCCCGGCAGCGGAGTCCCGATCCCCTCCAGGTTCTCCAGGATGGAGATGCACTCATTCAGGATCAACCAGACCGTCACGGTCAGGCCGCAAATGTAAACGCCGGACCAGTCCGCCCCGGTCTTTTCTGCCGCATACTGCACCACGAAATCCACACAGCAGGACACCGCCACCGCCACCAGGTATCCCACCTTTTTGATGATCCCGATGACGCCCACGCGGGACGCCAGTTCCCGCCGCACCCACGCCCGGCCCATCCCGGTCAGATAGTCGCATACCATGGCAATCACCAGGATCACCACCGGCGCGGCCAACTCCCGGAAGTTTGCGGCCAGCGCCGCGAAAATCGCGGTGAAGCCTGCCATGTAAAGCTTGTCATCCATTTCCTTTGCCTCCTTTATTTTTTTGTGTTTGCCCTGTAGGGAACGCCGTCCCCGGCGTTCCGGAAGCAGCACCCGCCAAAGCCCCGCAACCCCCCGGGCGAATCCGCTTTCCCCTTTCCCTCCCCGCCAGCGGGGAGTGTGCCGCCCAAAAGGGCTGCAGGAGATGCCAGCCCGACCCCGTCAGGGGGAGGCCGCAACCGGCACCACCAGCTTGTCCCCAGGATGGATGGGGTCAAAGACGCTCTTCATGCCGTTGGCCGCCCGAATGGCCTCCATGGTGGTGCCGTACTTCCGGGCAATGCCCCACATGGAGTCCCCAGCCGCGACGGTATGCACCACGCGCCGGGCCAGACTCTCCGGGGCCACCCAGCCGCAGACCGTCTGGGCCTCCATCAGCACCAGATAAGGCCGGGGCGTGTCCGGCGCGGTCATTATCACCCGCGCCGGGTACACCGGACCGGGGAACTCCCGGAAGCACGTCGGCTCCGCCCCGTCGCCGGGCGCGAAATGCACCCCGCCGCCGGGGACGTAGCACAGCACGTCCCCGACTTTGACGGTATCCTGCGCCTCCGCCCCGTCGTCCAGCACCATCAGCGTGTGATAGGCCGTGTTGACCAGGATGTCCCCCCGGCGCAGATGCTCCGGGCCGGTCAGGTATTTGTCCTCCGTCAGCACCGAGAACGCCCCGGTCCCGGCAAAGCGCTGGGCCATGTTCCCCGTCCAGGGGGCGTTGCCGGAGCTGTAGGCCCCGTCCATATCCACCCCCGCCGCTTCCGCGCAGACGGCCATCAGGCTGCTGCAATCGCAGTCGCAGGGGTCGGTGATCTGAGATGCGTCCCACCCGGCCTTTTTTGCTGCGTCCCGCAGGGTGTTGCGCCTGGCCTGGGAGTAGCCAATGTGGTCATTGGCGCAGGCCGCCTCGCAGAAGGCCGCCATGCGCCCGGCCACGGCGCTGTCTTTCGCCCGCAGCACGCAGTTCCAGCCCCGGGCGTAGGTAGTCCAGGCGGAGACCCGCACTTCACCCCCGCTCTGGTCGCCCGGACGGTCCGCGCTGTCGCCGCCGTAAGCTTGTCCGATCCTCATATGGCCTCCAGTTCTAACGGCTCTTCAAAATCTGCTCCGAATCTGTATTCGACGCCTCCATAGCCAGTATCGATGAGCGTTACGCCGACTGCGTATTCGTATCTCTCCCCGACATCAATGCGGCTGTTTTGAGGGTCCCATACCTCCTCAGCTTTGATGTAGATATAGTTTGCCCACGGCAGCGGCCCATCGACCCCATCAATGGATGCGACTGGATGTGGGATCACACGCACCCAAATCTCATCCCAGTCACCACACACGAGCGCACCGTTTTTTAGGTCTGCGCCGTCGATGTAGACAAGCTTATACGTCTCATCCCGTGTTATCGTTGCTGGATACACGGGCACTTTGCATCTCCCTTGCAGAGCGTTTGGAGTCCCTCCAGCATCAACAGCCTCGATTTTATACTCTCCCGGTTCACTTATATATTCGCTCAAATCAATCAAATAGTATCGCGGTGACTCAGCTTCGGTTTTGCTTCCTACAGATATATTTTGATAGATTTTTATGCCGTCTTTATAAATATTTACTGTTCTATACTCTCTCTCAACGTAAAAATCTAACCCTGCCCTGGTGTTTTCATATCCCGCGTGTCCTGTGCCATACAAAGTTGGCGGATTGCCAACCAGGCACATATCCCCAATTTCGGATACAACAGGGGGCGTTTCGATCTGGAACGCTCTATGGATGGGATCGGTCTCTTTGTCGGCAGAAAATTTGTAACAATCCGCCAAAGCCTTGACCGTTCCAATCGGGATTCTAAGCCTCCATGTCATGCCAAAAGAGATTGGATCTACTGCCTCCCAATACTCAGGCTCAAACGGCCCTGTAACGGTCTGCCCTTGCGGTGCAATGCAGACATACGTGCTGCCGTCATATGTAACGTACTCTCCGCGCTTGTATGTCTCGCCCACGTCAAATTCGCCGATGTTGTTGTCGGCGCCACTTGCAGCTATACGATTGCTCGTCATCCAGTACAGGCTCCGAGTCCAAATGTTGCTGCATTCGTACATTTCGTATCCAAAAAACTGTCCGTTATCTTTGTTAAATGCTCCTTGCCCTACAAGTACAACGTGTGTGTTTAGGTTTTTCCCTACATTCTTACTTCTCGGTGAAATATATTTTGTCGTTACAATTATGTCGCCTGCGCAAAGCTGCACATCCGACGTCATGCGCTCCATTTTCCCCGCATATTTCTGGATCCAATACTCGGCGCCCTGGTAATGCCCGTGTCCACATATTGCGGAAACAAACGCTGCACACATCATGCCGAAAAAAGCATTCCTCGTATTTCTGTAACGGTTGATGTTTACAAATCCGTGCGCATGCCGCACGGCGGTTAAGTATGAGTAGTAGCTAATGTGCGTCCCAACCATACTGCGATAACTGGTCGGCGCATACAGGATCCCGGTCGCTCTCGTCGATCTGCCAGCAAACGGATACCCCAGATTGTGGTATGTTGTCGATATGCTTTCGCACGGATATGCCCAGTTGGCCAGTTCTTTTGCGTTGCAAATCGCCTGGCCTGCTTGTTGACCGCTAATCTCTCCTTTGACAGCCTTCGTATAAAATGCGATGTTTCCTACCCACTCGGCGGTATAGGCGCCAATATTTTCGATGCCCGACGGGCCAAATGTTGGTCCATACGCCGCGTAGTGACATGTCACAGCGTCCGCCGGGATCTGAATTAAAGTCGGATATACCGTATCGGATTTATGCCCCATGCATCCGTTGACACTGGGCAGACCCTCAAACCACGGGATTTCATCCCCGCTTCGGTCGTAGAAAATGGCGTCAAGCGGGAAGCCGTTGGCATAGATCCACTGATGCCCCTTCACATCTTTTGCGCTGGCAGATGCTGTCAAAAATTGATATTCGACCTCTTCCCCTGCTTCCGGCGCAACCGAAAACTGTATGTCTCCTGATTGCAATACGATGTAGTTCGACGCCACCTTGCCATTAACCCGGACTCTCTTTTTTCGAAAAAACAGCAGTACATCTGGATCGTCTTGCACGGAGAAGGCCGTTTCGTTTCCATCTCCGAAAAACCTGTGGGTTTTGAGCTCGGTCCTAGTGGTGTAGAATTGATCAGTTCGCCCGCTGTTGCTCCCTGGTGTTGGGACGAAATGCGCCGCAGAATTGTTTGTGAGGCTCGCCTGCGCGAAAGCTGTAAGGTCCGCGAACGGATTGTTGCGTGTGATTTTAACGCGTTCCAGCATCTCTGCCGGTCCGCTTGTCTGCAAAATCAGCTGCGGATTATCTATCCTCTCATAGATATGGCGATAACAGACTAGGTTATAGTTTGCGCCAGCGAAGACTTTGTGGCGCACGACGTAATCAGGCACATATTCTCCAGCTTGATTGTGCCCGATCACAAGATAGACTGATTCTGCATCAGAGCATCCTTCCGGGATACTCACCACCATAGAGTCATCAATGGCTATCTGATGTTTTCTCGTGCAATATCCAGTGCTGCTCCACGGATAGCCTGTACTGTTCAAGTATCGCCCCAGTTCGAAGTCTCCGATGCTGTAGTCGTACACTGGGCATTCCGCGATCGATTTATGGTGCAAATACAAATCGTTTTGGCTGTGATACACGCTCCCCAACTCATCCACGGCGATGTGCGATGATACGATGGCGTCTCTGGTCGCCGCCGCCTCCGCTGCAATGCTTGGCAGCCGCAGCGTTGGATCAACCTGCATCCCGCCCTTCGTCCACGTAGTCCCGTCCCAGTAGTACCACGCGCCGCGCTCAAGCCCGGCATCCGCCCCGGTGCCGTCGCCAGCGTAAACATAGGCCTTGCTGGTGTCCACCAGCTCCGCACTGCTCCTGGCGATGACGAACGGATTGCTCACGCTGGCTCGGATGCCTGCGATTTCCGTATCCTGTCCGTCCAGTCTGTCATTCACGGTCTGGTAGTGGTCCTCCGCGATCCGCTCCGCCATCTCCTCGTAGTACTTAGCGTTTGCCTCATGCGCCGGATCTTCCTCCGGCACAGCCTCGCCGCCCCGCGTCCCTTTGGCCCATGCCTCCGCATCCAGCGCCCGCGCCGCCGCGTCCAGCGCCCGCGCCGCCGCAGCCTCCTTTTCCGTTCCCGCCGCTGCTGCCGCTGCTGCCGCTTCCGCCTCTGCTACCGCTGCCGCCTCTGCATACTCTCTGGCTTTGTCTACATTCCCGGAAAACCATGCGACGAACGCCTCGTCGTCGCTGAAGTGATAGCCCAGGTTCTCAAAATAGGCCCGCGGCGTTGCAAAGTAAGGCGGCCGCACAAATCGCCCTTTATCATAACTCAATCTGCTTTCCTCCTTTCTCGGTTTTCAGGATACATATGAGTACGCCCGCCGGATCACTGTCCCGCCAGACGGCGGCTCTGCCGTGATGATCCCGACGCTGGGATTATCTGCATCCGCCGCCACCTCGAATGTCCCCAACCCGTCTTTCCGCACCCGACTCCATGCGGTCCCGTCATAGGCAAAGCTGGCTCCGCTGATCTGCACGCCCAGGTTGTTGTACCATAGCAGCACGTCGATCTCCAGCGGTCCCGCTGCTTCGATGCGCAGCGGCGACGCGAAAGGCTGCTGATACGGCGCCACGGCGATGGTCAGCGCCCGGACTTCCGTCGTGTCCACGGTTCCGTTGACACCCACCGTTTCCGCCCCCTGCTGCGCCAGCGTCGCCACGCCGTTCACGATCTTGATCACCTTCCCGGCGTCCTCAGCTCCGTAGGTTTGGACGCTGACGGTCATCATCGAGATTTTCGTTGTGACGTAGTCGCCGTTATCTTTCACGATCCGCGCTTCCTGTTCCACCAGCGCCCCGTCGGACACCACTTTGCCCTCGTCCTCCGCCGCGTAGCTGTTCGGCACAGCCGCCTCCACCCGGTCCCAGGCCACGCCCGCAGGCGCGGAGACGCTGCCGTTCTCGGTCACCCACAGCGTCTCCAGCGTCGGCCCGCTCCCCGCCGCCTGGCGGCCCATGACGTAGCTTGCAGCGTCAAAGCTCATGCCCCGCCGCCTCCCGTCCAGTCGTGGGCCAGGCGGGCGGCGCTGTCCCAGAACAGCAGCCGCCCCGGCGCGTCGATGACGAGGATCTCGCTGCCCTCCCCCAGCTCTGCTGCCACGGCGGCGTCGTTGACGGTGTAGGTCCCGTCCGTCTGCCCCGCCGTCAGCTCCGATGCCAGGCACCAGACCCGGTGCCGTGGGCGTGCCGCGCTGTAGAGTCGTTCGATGTTCATGTGCTCCCCTCCCTACAAAAAGTACCCGGCCGCAGGGTCGTATGTTTCCTCGAAAAAACGCACCCATGAGCGCCACAGCGCGTTGAATTCCACCTGAGAATTTTGGTATCGGTCAAAATCCCCGTTGGCCGCGTCGATTTTCGCACACAGCCATTTCTGGTAGATTCTGTCATGCGGCGGTCGTATGATCGGCACCTTGGTCTCCGTCAGTTTCATATCCGGAACACAGCTCCAGTCTGCCAGCATCACATCCACAAGCGCCCGCCCCTCCAGCTCGTCCAGCCACCGCAGTTTGGTCTCGACGGGGAACGCATTCGGCTTGAGCGCGTCTGCCTCGGCGATGATCTCTCCTGCTGTCATCCCCCGTCTCCCTTCTCAGGCGATCAGCTGGGTTCCGCCTGTGATGCCGCCCGCAGCGGCGAAGCGCCAGTCGTTGATACCGGCGGTGAAGCGGGCGTAGCCCTTCCAGACGTTCGCGTCGTTGCTTGCCAGCTCGCTTCTGACTTCCAGCTTCACCCGGTCCAGCCACACGGCCCCGCCGTACTCCTTGTTGTAGCTGCTGTCCAGCAGGATCCAGGGATGCGTCCCTGCGGTGATGTACTGATTCAGGTACTGCCAGATGATCACGTTCCAGCGCCCGAAGTTGTAGTTGAAGCCGTTGTTCGCCGTCGTGGGGTCCTTGTCCGCGCCGATGGCGGCGAAGACCGCCTTTTTCAGCGTATAGTCGTTGGGGATGACGATGGTGTTCGGTGCCACGTCCAGGACCTCGCCCTTGTCGTCGCGGAAGTCCTGCATAGCGCTCTCCACGGCCATGAGCGCGTCGTTGGAGAATGCGTCGGCAAAGCAGTTGGTCTGGGTCATACCGGACTGCGCTTTGCTGGGGTGGTCTGTGGCAAAGACGCTCTTGCCGTCCGCTCCCGTGATGTCAAAGGTCCCGTCCCGATATTTCACGCTGGACAGGCCGGAGAGGGCCCCGCCGAAGATCGCTGCCCCAAACTTCTCCCGGGTCCTGTGGTAGCTGGTGATGAATGCCAGCGGCTTCTTTTTCAGATCCATGAGTTTTCCGTCGTCCATGATCTCCCGGCTCAGGGCGAACTGGTTCTTCCAGGTTGTGTGCTCCAGCACCTTGGAGAAGCCCTCCTGCATCCCGTCCCAGGGATACTCCCCGTTTTCGCCAACGGGCTTGAAGCCGTCCATGGCGGTCATGCCTGTAAACTTCTCCGCCCAGTGCGTAGAAGTCCCCATATGGAACAGCTGGGGCAGCATACTCTGCTGCTCGAAAGATTCCCCGTGCTTCTCGATGAACAGCTTGATCGGCTCTTGGCTCTTCCCGAACACACTGTCCTGCAGCCCGGAGCCCTCAGTAAAGGTGATATTGGCCATAAACTCCTCCTTCTCTCGTCCGCCGCACTCCCCGCAGCGAACGCAGTATCATCACATTTTTGTTTTTCCGCACCCTCCCTTTCCCTCCCCGGTACGGGGAGTGTGCCGCGCAGCGGCAGGAGATGCCCGTCCGTCCCCCTCTGAGGAGAGTCCCGCACCTCTCCCATTCCCTCCCCCTCTGGGGGAGGGTGCCGCCGACAGGCGGCGGGAGAGGGCCGTCCGACCCCGCCAGGGGGAGGACGCCGCCAAAGGCGGCAGGAGAGTTCAGAACCGCACGCGCACAGTGCTCCCGCTGGCGGTGCCGTCCATGCCCACCACCTCGGCCACGCCGCTGGTGGTGGTGGCGGTGACGCGCAGCCCGTCGCTGGCGATGGTCACCTTGTTCCCCAGCTTGATGGAACTGGCCGACGCGGAGAACACCGTCTCGAAGATCATGTCGCTGCCCACCCGGATCACCGGGATCACCGTCCCGCTGGCCACGGCTGCGGCCCTCTGGGCCATGCAGATGTAACTGGGCTTCGTGGTCCCGCTGGCCACGGCCAGCAGCCCGTCCGTCTGCGTCAGCGCCAGCCCCACCTTGGGCGTGATCGCCCCGGCGGGCAGCTGCTCCAACGGCGCGTTCCGTCCGTCGTCGATGCTGTGAATGAGAAACATAAAATCCTTCCTCCCTGATTCTCTTATCCCTTATGGCTCCGCTGATAGTGCCGGGCGATCTCCGCGTCACTGACGCCGGGATTCAGCTCCCTGTACAGCGCCAGAACGTCCGACGGCACATCCGCCGCCCCGCCGCCGATTGCCTTCCCCGGCCCGGCCAGGTGGTCTTTACTCCTGGCTTTCGCTTGCGCCTGCTGCCGCGCCGTCTCCGCGTCCCGCGCCCGCACTTCCTCCCGATGGGTCAGATACCAGGCGTCCACAAAGCTGGCTCCGTGCCGGACGTGCTCATAGAATTCCTCCGCTTTCGGTGCAGTCAAAAGATCCTCCACGCCGTTGATTGTCGGGTCCATCGCATGGATCTCCGCGATCTCCGCCTCGATCCGGGCTTGCAGCTCCTTGGACTGCACGTCGATGGTGGTCTCCCCGGTAGACGACGTGGGGGCTTCCTGCGCCGCTTTCAGCGCCTCCTCGATGCGCTGCACCGTCGGGTTCCCGGAAATCAGCCGGTTCAGACTCTCCGGGGTCAGTTTCCCTTCCTGCAATTCCCGCTCCAGCTGGGCGGCGTCATGCGCCGTCTTCCAGGCGTTGAACTCCTCCAGACTTGTGATCGGCGTGTCGGTCATCGGGTTTTTCAGCCCGGCGCGTGCGAAGAAGTCTGTCCACTCGCGCTTCGACCGCTCCCGCTCCTGGCCCAGCGCCTCGTCCACGGCCTTCTGGATCGCCGCCTGCTGCTCCTCCCGCCGGCGGCGTGCGGCAAACTCCCGCCGTTCCTCCGGCGTCTGCTCGTGCTGCTCGCTGCCGTTCTGGGGTGCTGTCGGTTTCTCCGATGTGTCCTGCTGTTTCTCGTCCGCTGCGGGCTCGGCGGCCTCCCGCTCCTTTTCGCCTTCTGCGGACGGCATCTGCGCAGCCTGTGCCGGGTCAGCGGCCTCCGGCCCTTTTTCGCTTTCATCCTGGGTCAGCCCCAGCGCCTCATAGACCTGCGCTTGCGTGAGTTCGTTCATGTGTCCTCCTTACTTCCCGCTGCGGAGATCGGTGCCCGTCTTCACGGTTCCGTTCCCCTTCTTGTCGTTGCCCCCGTAGGGGGCCTTCACCACCTGGGTGCCGGTGTGTCCGATCTTACCCTTGTAGTCCGCCATGGTCCTGTCCTCCTTTCGCTCAGATTCGGCGTTTTCCCGCGTCGCCCCGCGCTATATTGCCATGCCCTCCGGCACTTGCAATCCCTGTCCCGGCTCCGGCGGTGTCGGCTGTGCTGCATTGGCCGCCATCACCTGCTGCATGGCCGCCTGCTGCGCCATCATCTCCTGCTGCCGCGTCAGCATCTCCTTGAGATAGCTTCTGGTGTCCGCAGCCCCTGGATAATGCAGCTCCATCATCTTGGTCCAGAACAGGATCAGTGTCTCCAGAGATTGTGGGTCCCCGAAGGCCCCGGTCTGGAGGTTCAGCCGCGTCTCCTGCCACAGCGCCTCCCGGTTGCTGGCCAGCGTCTCCGTGCTGTCGCACGAAAACAGAAACAGGTCGTTCCACCAATAGCTTCCGTCCGGGTCCTGCTCGAGAAAGTCATAGCGGTCAAATTCTCCGTACTCCGTTTCTCCCTTGGAGTTTCGCCAGCTCACGGGACGGGGTTCGTCGCTGTATGCCAGCCAAAACTGGAACATGGCCTCAAACATGGCGGCGTAGGCCGCCTGTTTCATCACCCGCTTGCTCTCCAGCCGCCCCGCCGACTGCGCAGCTGCAAATTCCTTGGCCTTGCCGCTGGTAGCGGTGGCATCCCGGCGGCCCTGGAAGGAATCTGTGATGCCCAGGAGCTGCCGCGACTCCTCGTAGACCTGGGACAGATACGCCATGGCCCCGGTGATGTCCCCTGTAAATTCATAAACACCGATCAGGCCCTTGTCCGCCGGGTTCTCCAGGATCCACCGCTCGCTGTCCCTGGGGTCGATTCGCAGCCGCGTGTCCGGCGGAACCGTGATCCGCGTCCCCGCTTTCACCAGCCGGTCGATGATCTTCTTCTCCATGCGGTTCGCGGTGCGCTGCTGGTCAGCGGTCACATCCGCGTCGCTGCTGCCCAGCAGCTGTCCGAACACACTGACGCTCCGCTGGAGGATGATGGGGAAGCGACGCGGCTGATAGAACGGCAGCCTGGTGGGCTGCATCACCACGCGCCCGTCCTCCAGTTCCGGGTGCAGCCCCGGCACCTGGACGCCGTGCCGCGTCTCTAACGGCAGCAGGATTTCCTCATAGTCCGTCCGCCTGTCCGTCCAGTCCTCCGCGCCGCACCACGGGCACGGCCCGTTTGCATACGTCTCGCGCCGCTCCGGCTCTGCGGGCAGGTGTTGGATCGGCGTCCCGTCCCCTGTCAGCGGATTGAGCACGGTGAAGCCGTACTGGCTCTCGGTCTCCTCCCGCGCAACAGTCTGCCCCGGCAGCGGACGCACCCGCCCGCACTTCCGGCAGACGGGCTGTCGCCGCGCCTGGTAGTCCTCCAGGTCCTCCACCACCGTGTCCCCCACCCAGGAGAAGCGGTCGATCCCGCCTGAGTCACCCACGGCATATCCGATGTACAGCGTCACGGCGTCCTCGCCGTGATCCGCTCCGTCCTGGCCCCGCACATCGGGTTCGGTCTCGCGCTCGTCTTCCAGGTCAACGCCGTAGCGCCGCCGCACCGCCTCCCGCGTGCTCGGCATTTTCAGGATAAACCAGTCCATGTCCTCCATCCCGGTGTAGATCCCCGGCTGCGGAACCAGCTGCTTGGGATGCAGCAGCCTGACGCCCACCTCGCCCACGGTGCTGTGCCCCTGCTTGCTGTTGTCCCACTCGACCAGCCAGGCGCAGCCGCCCTGGAGCGGCACGGTCCGCTCCGCCATGTCATTCATCTGCTCGAACGGCAGGCGGTCCAGCTCGTTTCGGAGGAAGTGCTCGATCAGCTCCGCCAGCGGCTCGTCCTTCTTCCGCCGCGCCGTCACCTTCGGCATGGGGATCGCCGATGAGACCTGGGACTCGATGTTCTCAAAGATGAGATTGCGCACATGGGGCGCCCTGTGCGCCGTCAGATCCTCCTGCGTGTCCCCCGGCACCAGCGGCGTGATCTCCCGCTCCCCCTGGTACAGCCGCTCCCGCTTGTCCATCTTCTTTCGTTCGTCCGCAAACGCGCTTTCCCCGTCCCGCAGCCGCCGCTTCCAAAGCTCCAGCTTCCGGTCGTCCTGTTTCTTCATCTCGTTCTCACCTCGGCTTCCCCCATTTTTCTATCATCCGCTCCCGCTCCGGCTGGCTGGCCCGGTAGTAGTCCTCCCACATATCCGCCGTCCAGACCCGCCGCTCCGGCTCCGGTGCCTCGCGCAGATAGCGCTGCTGCCCCCGGATGCCGTGGGCAATGGCCAGCGCCATAATGCAGTCGTCGTGCGCGCCGGGGGCCGCCTCCGGCCGGTTCCACTGCTCCGTGCGGACAAAGCTCAGCATCTCCAGCAGCGTGTCCCGGTCGCAGACGCACAGCGGGTCGTCCCGCATGGCCTGGACCAGCCCGGCGATGATGACGGGCCGGGTCCGGCTGTCCGTGCGGAAGCCGAAGCTCCGCCGGACGCGGTGGGTGTAGTCGTCCACCGTCTCCCGGACGTACTGTTTCGGATAGCGCAGCCGCTCCAGTTCCAGGATCGGGTAGGTGGAGAAGTTGGCCTCCACGCCGATCAGCGCCCAGTTGTAGTACTGCCCCAGGCACCAGAGCTGCCGGGCGAAGAGATCTTCGTCGGTCCGCCGCCGCAGCACGGCCACCTGCCGTCCCGTGCGGTTGTCCAGCACCTGGGCGCAGAAGTAGTCGCTGCCCTCCCCGGCGGTGTCCGCCCCGATGACGTAGGGCGCCCCCGGCTCCG
>JAFTBW010000152.1 GCA_017455015.1 Oscillospiraceae bacterium
CCTCCAGCACTTTATGAACAACATGTTCGGCATCGCCATGGATTACCAGAAGCTCTCCGCGGCGGCGGTCATCATGGCCATCGCCATGGTGATTTTGATCGCCATCCTCTTCGCCGTGGAGGACTGGTTCGGAAAGGACGTGGAGGGATGAAGAAAAAACACTATTTCGGCAGGACCGTGGACTTTCTCCTCTGCGCCGTGTTTGCCGTCGCCTTTCTGCTGCCCACGGTGGTGACCATCACCAACTCCTTCATGAGCGAGGCGGAGATCAACGCCAACTACGGCGCGGTGTTCTCCTCCGGCGGTGGCGGCTTCGTGTCCAAAACCGTCAACCTGAAATTCATCCCGGACAAGGTGGTGTTCACCCAGTACATCCGCGGGCTGGTGGATTCCCCGGACTACCTGGTCAAGTTCTGGAACAGCGTGCTGCTGGTGGTCCCCATCGTCCTGGCCCAGGTGGCCGTGGCCGCCGTGGCCGCCTACGGCTTCACCCGCTGGCGGGGACGGGTCCGCAGCTTCCTGTTCTTCTTCTATGTGATACTGATGCTCATGCCCTATCAGGTGACGCTGGTGCCAAACTACCTGGTCAGCGACTGGCTGCATCTGCTCAATACGAGCTGGGCTATCATCCTGCCGGGGGCTTTCGCGCCCTTTTCCGTGTTCCTGCTGACCAAGTTCATGCGGCGCATCCCCTACGCGCTGATCGAGGCGGCCAAGGTGGACGGCGCTTCCGAGTGGCAGATTTTCACCAGAATCTGTCTGCCCCAATGCCGCAGCGCCCTCTACTCCATCGCAATCCTGGTCTTCATCGACTACTGGAACATGGTGGAGCAGCCGCTGGTGCTGCTGGAAAACGCGGACAAGCAGCCCCTCAGCGTGTTTCTGTCCAACATCAACCAGGGGGAGATCGGCCTGGCCTTTGCCATGGCCACCATCTATATGCTGCCCTCGCTGCTGCTGTTCCTCCACGGGGAGGAATATCTGGTGGAGGGTATCGCACACCAAGGGAGTGTCAAAGGCTGATATGGAGACAAAGATCAAAGACAGAGGCTGGGTCAAGAACGCGGCCATCATCCTGCTGGCGGTGCTTCTGGTGCTCACGTTCTTTTCCAATACCATCATGAACCGTTCCCTGCCGGAGGTGGCGACCCAGAGCATCCACGCCGGGACCATCACCGCCCAGATCCGGGGCTCCGGAACGGTGACCGCCAGCGCGGTCTACGAGGTGAAGGTCAGCCAGAGCCGCAAGGTGCAGTCCGTGCTGGTGAAAGCCGGGCAGGAGGTGCAGGCGGGGGACACCCTGTTTGTCCTCGCCTCGGACAGCAAGGAGCTGGAGGAGGCGGAGAACCGGCTCCGGGAGCTGCGGAAGAGCTACCAGACCACGGCGCTGCAAAACGCCGCGGGGGACTACGCCCAGGAGGAGCGGGACATCCGGCTTGCCCAGGAGGCCCTCACGGAGGCGGAGGAAAAGCTGGAGAATATGGACTACGATCCGGAGGCCCTGCCCGCCGCGGAGGCCGCCCTGGAGGAGGCCAAAGCGGCGGTGGAGACCGCCAAAGGGCAGCTCGATGCGCTTGCCAGACAGCTCCAGGAGATGGGCATTTACGGCGAACTGGACGCGGCAAAGCTGCTGGAGCTGCGGCAGTCCATGAAAAGCCGGGAGAACGCCTACAATGCTGCGAAATCCGCCCTGCAATCGGCGATGCTGACCTACAATTATGAGTACAAATGGGTCATTGCCCAGGCGGAGTATGCGATCCGAAACACAAGAGATTACCACGTCCTGACGACCGATCGGGAGCGGGAGGCCATGATGGAGGAGCTGCTCCCCGCCTATGCCAAATACATCACGGAGCAGGTCAGCCTGGGCGTCTATGACGAAACGATGTTCTATGAGGGCTACGATGCCGCACCCGGCGACCGGCACATGAGCCGGGAGGCCATCATTCAGGGGTATCAGGCGGTCACAGAGGCCCAGGAGGCACTGAAAAAGGCGGAGGAGGAGTATCTCAGTCAGGACAGCAGCCTGACGGATATCCTGAACCGGGCTGACCCGGCGCTCCAGACCCTGGAGAAAGCCGAGAAGCAGCAGACGCAGGCCCAGCAGGCCCTGGAAAAGGAGAAAACGAAAAAAGACGAGTACAACGCCGCAGTGGAGACGGTGAAAACCTGCCAAAAGACTCTTGAGGACCTGCAGTTTGCCCTGGCGGAGCGGCGCAAGAGCGACAATCGCCAGTCCCAGCTTGCCTATGTGGAGCTTCAGGATCTGGCGGAGCAGATCGAGAAGCAGGAGCAGCTTGTGGCGGAGCTCACCGACGGCAGCGCGATCAACGAGGTGACGGCGGACGTGGGCGGACTGATTGGCAGCGTCTCCATCACCGCCGGGAACACCACCACGCCGGACGGCGTCATGGCCACCATCGAGGTGCCGGACATGGGCTATACCCTGAGCTTTTCCGTGTCCAACGACCAGGCCCGCCGGGTCCATGTGGGGGACACCGCCTCCGCCGCCAACGTGTACTGGGGCAGTCAGATCGACGCGGTGCTGACCGGCATCCGCACCAACCCCCAGGACCCCCAGAACAGCAAGCTGCTGACCTTTGACGTGACCGGGGATGTGACCCCCGGGTCCAAGCTGACCCTGAGCGTAGGACAGCGGGGGACAGAGTACGACTATGTGGTGCCCAACAGCGCCCTGCGCAGCGACAGCAACGGCGACTTTATCCTGGTGGTTACGGTGAAAAACAGCCCCTTGGGCGACCGCTACACCGCCACCCGGGTCAACGTGACCAAGCTGGCTGCGGACGACACCGCCACCGCCGTCAGCGGCGGACTGAATGTGGGCGATTTTGTCATCACCACCAGCACCGCTCCCATCAAAAACGGCGACCGTGTCCGCCTGGCGGACAACCAGAACAGCAATTGACAGCGCCGTTGCGGGTGAAAGCGATGAAAAAACGGAGGATCATATTCTGTATCGTCTGGGGCGCGCTGGCGGCCTTTTCCCTGCTCAGCCTGGGCATCTGCCGCGCCCTGTCCGGTTCCCTGGCCGACCAGAGGGCGGCGGAGCGCTGGAAAGGGGAAAACGAGCTGGAATTTGCCCAGCTCAGTTGCTTCATGAACGCCGGGGACAGACTGACCCTGACGGATATCTACACGTTCCGCGGCAAGCTGCAAAACCGGCTGACGGAGGCGTCGTTCACGGCGGAGGAGGGGGGCAGTCTGTTCACCGACGCGTGGTGCGCCTTCGGGACCCTGGACGCGGCGGGGGAACACGGCAGCGGCAAGGCAAACGCGGTGGCGGTGGGCGGCAACTTCTTCCACTTCCACCCCATGCGTCTGGTCAGCGGCTCCTACCTCCGGGAGGACGACGTGATGGACGACCGGGTGCTGCTGGACCGGGAGCTGGCCTGGCGGCTCTACGGCGGGGACGATCTCGCCGGCCTGACCGTGACCCTGGGCCCGGAGGCGAAGCCCTTTGTCATTGCCGGCGTGGTGGACCACGACGACGGCTTTTTCAGTGCAAAGGCCCGGCAGGACGGGATGACCGTCTATCTGTCCTACAGCGCATGGAGCGCCATGGCGGGGGAGGGCGGCGCGCAGGCGGACTGCTATGAGCTGGTCATGCCCCAGCCGGTGGAGGGCTTTGCGGAGGGGATCGTGAAGGAGCTCTTTCCCCTGGGGGGCGGGGAGACCCTGAACAACACAGCCCGCTTCTCGTTGAAACAGTGCTGGGAGAACGTCCGGCAGTTCGGGACGCGGAGCATGCACCTGACGAGCGTCATCTATCCGGAGTGGGAGAACGCCGCCCGCGGTCTGGAGGACTGGTGCAGCCTGTTTTTCGCCCTCGCCGTGCTGTTTGCCGTCTTTCCCTCCGGCTCCGGCTTTGTGCTCTTCCTGATCGGACTGGTGCGTCTCAAGGACCGGCTGGCCCGTACCCTTCCCGGCGCGGTCTCGGGCGCGCTGGACCGCTCCCGGCAGCGCCGCTGGGAGCGGAATCACAACAACATCTCCGGGTAATCCGAAAGGATCGCCCGGTTTTTTCGCCATTTTCCCAAGATTGTTGCCATTTTTTGTCTTATTTTGTCGTTTTTTGGGAAAACCCTTTTCAATGGGCGGGGAGTATGCTAAACTGGGCCACAATCGCGCAGAATACCCAGGCGGGGACGGCTGCGCGGAAATCCGTCATGAGAAAGGAGAACAAGATGCCGATCGCGGTACATATTCTGCTGGTTGTCCTGTTCGGATCCTCCAGCTTTTTGGCGATTCTTTTCGTCATTGCGGAGATGATCGGAATGTGCGGGATCTTCCGGAAATGCGGGGTGACCCCCTGGTGGGGCTTTGTGCCCTATTGGCGGGACTACAACTTCTCCGTCTGCGCCGGCCGGGCGATGGAGGGCCGCGTGCTGGTGGCCCTGGACGTGGTGCAGGTCCTGCTGGAGATCGTCGCCGTATTTATGGACCCGGCCTCCAACATCGCCCTCCTGTTCAGCCTGGGCGTTGTCCTGTTCTATATTGTCGCGTATTTCATCCGGATCCGCATCTATCTGGGCCTGTTTGAGGTGTTCCAGGCCAAAAGGCTCTGGATTATCCCCGCGCTGCTGATCCCCGGGCTGGTGCTCATCATCTTCGGCTGGAGCAAAAAGAAACAGCCGCAGTGGACGGTGGCGGACTTCCGGCGGAATCTGGCCGCTTCCCTCTCCGGCGCAACGGTGCAGGGGATGAACGACGGGCTGACCGTCAACCTGGAGGAGCGGACCGTCCGGGAGATGTTTGAGAAGAAATACCTGCTGCGGGACATCCACCTGTACGTCAAGCCCGGGCGCATGGTGCTGCTGCTGGGCGGCTCCGGCGCGGGCAAGACCACATTCCTCAACGCGGTCATCGGCTACGAGCGGGCCAAGGCAAAGGTCACGCTCAACGGCGGCGACGTCTACGAGTCCTACAAGAAGATGCAGTATGAGATCGGCTATGTACCGCAGCAGGAGCTGATGCGCCCCACGGACACGGTGCTCCGCACGCTGGACGACTCCGCGCTGCTGCGCCTGCCCATGGACCTGAGCCCCGCCATGCACCGGGAGCGGGTGACGGAGGTCATGAAGATCTTCGGCCTGGAGCCGCTGGCGGACAGCCTGGTGCAGAAGCTCTCCGGCGGCCAGAAAAAGCGCCTCTCCATCGCCATGGAATTTGTCTCCAACCCGACCCTGTTCATCCTGGACGAGCCCGACTCCGGCCTGGACGGCGTGATGGCCCGGGAGCTGATGGAGCAGCTCCGGCGCATCGCGGACCAGGGCAAGATCGTCATCGTCATCACACACACCCCCGACCGGGTCATCGACCTGTTCGACGATGTGATCGTCCTGGCTAAGGACGCCAACCGCACCGGGCGTCTGGCGTTCTTCGGCCCCATCGAGGAGGCGCGGAGCTTCTTCGGCAAGGAGCGGATGGAGCAGATCGTCATGAGCGTCAACCGGGAGGAGGACGGCGGCGAGGGCCGCGCGGACGAGTTTATCGAGAAATATGCGGAGGTGCTCCATGCCTGAGACGAACGCGGCTTCCCAAGCCCACAAGGTGCGCATCCGGCGGCGCGGCCGGCTGGAACAGATTCGCATCTATCTGGGAAAGTTTATCCGGATGTTCATTTACCAGAGCGACTGGAAGGTCATGCCAATGGCCATGGTGATCGCCGCAGTGGTGGGCATGGTGGTCAAAAACACCATGTTCCGCAACATGGAGAACACCCTGCTGGGCGCTTTTGCCATGTCCTGCGTCTGCATCTGGAACGGCTGCTTTAACTCCATCCAGGTGGTCTGCCGGGAGCGGGGCATCGTCAAGCGGGAGCACCGCTCGGGGATGCACATCACCTCCTACATGGCCGCCCATATGATCTACCAGGCGTTCCTCTGCCTGATCCAGAGCGGCCTGACCACCTATGTGCTGGTCTTCATCGGCACCCACTTCCCGGAAAAAGGCTATGTCACGAGCTGGTCCACGGTGGATTTCACCATCGCCGTGTTCCTGATCACCTATGCTGCGGATATGCTGGGACTGCTGGTCTCCTGCCTGGTGCGGAGCACCACCCTGGCCATGACCATCGTGCCGTTCCTGCTGATCTTCCAGCTCGTGTTCTCCGGCGGCTTCTTCTCGCTGCCCGCGTGGAGCGCGCCGCTGAAAAACATCACCATCTCCCGCTACGGCCTGCGGAGCATCTGCGCGCTGGCCGATTACAACGAGCTGCCCTCTGTGGCGGCCTGGAACACCCTGTTCAAGATGCGGGATACCACCGTCGAAAAGGCGATCACGGTGGAGGAGGTCCGAAATTTTCTGAAGAGCGATTTCGTCCAGGATCAGCTCCGGCAGGAGGAGATCGACGAGGGCCTCACCCTGGATCAGGCCATCAACCCCTGGCTGGACGACCCCATGGTGACGCAGTACGACGCAGAGGCAGTGAACCTGCGCTTCACCGTGGGCGATGTGATCAACGTCATCGGGGAGGAGAATGCCCGGAACTACATCCTCAACGCCAGCACCGCGGCGGGTTATCAGCCGGACTATGACCAGAACGCGGACAACCTGATCGAGTGCTGGGGTCTGCTGATTGCGTTCTCCCTGCTGTATGCCGGGCTGAGCGTGATCTGTTTGGAATTCATCGACCGGGATAAGCGCTGAGCGCCCGGGAAAAACGGATAGGAGGCTGATATATGAACAGCGATTCCGCGAAGCTGCGGCGCAGCGTTTGGATCGGCGTGGCGCTGATTTTCCTCATCTTTCTTGTGGTGGTCATTTCCGCGGTGGTCCTGGTCCCCAGGACCGTGAACACCCTGTCCCGGGCGCAGACCGTGCTGGGCAAGGTGGAGAGCTTTGTCGATGAGGCCAATTCCACGCTGGAGGCGAACCGGGAGACCGCAGAGGCCGCCATTGCCTCCGTGGCGGAGGTGGCGGACAGCGCCAACCAACTGATCCAGGCAAACTCCGATGTGGTCACAAGCACCATGGAGAAGCTGAACGCCATCAATTTTGAAAAGCTCGCCGAAGCCGTCGATAATCTGACGAATATTGTCAACAGCCTGTCGGGCGTACTCCAGCTTTTCTCCTCGTTTAAGTCTTAGAGCCTGTTTAAAATCTCTTCGCGCACGTCTTTCCGGCGGATTTTTTGCCTGAGAGCGTTGCTCAGCCTTGAAATTCACAAAGGATTCCTGCGGCTTCGCGCCTCGACAGGCAAAAAATCCGCTCGGAAAGGAGCCCACGCCGAGATATGAAACAGGCTCTTAGACCACTTATGGCCGAGAATCTTCGCAAAATGGCAAAAAGACTGCCGGGCACCTTGAAAGCCCTCCCTGAAAGGGAGGGGGGGCCGCGAAGCGGTGGGTGAGTTCCCCGCGCCCTCAGGCGCACCTTACGTCCACCGCCGCACCTTCGGCGTATCTGCAAGCTCTTTTCCTGCCTGTCAGATTTTCTCCCCGCGCCGGGCAAGGCGCGGGGAGATTTTTTCCAAACTACCGCGCCAGCAGCAGAGTGATCCCCGCGGCCAGGATGCCGTGGAGCAGTCTGCCGGGCAGCAGCCGGTTCCCCGGCACGTCCGTCCCCTCCAGCACCGCCAGCGTCTGACAGTGGACCGAAAGCCCGCCGAAGCCCAGCAGAAAAGAGGCCAAAGCCAGGTTCCCCGGCGTGGGACGCAGCCCGGTCAGCGCGCCGATGCCGCCGCCTAATTCCAGCAGCCCGGTCAGCAGCGCCCGGACAAAGCTCAGCTCCGCTCCGAGGTTTGCGGCAAGCTGTCCCGCCAGAGCGGAAAACCGGCCATTCGCGTCCAACAGGGCCAGCAGCACCGAAAAGAACACCACAAAGCCGGAGATGCCAAGGACGGCGGACACCGCCCCACGAACGCTCTCCGGCAGTGCTTTTGCCAGAGAGGCCGGCTTCGCTCCGGCGGTGGTGGTCCCCGCCCCTGTCTCATCGGGCTGTTCTGCCGCAGCGTACCGCTTCCCCGTTTTCCTGGACAGCAGCGCCAGCGTCAGCGCCGCCAGCACGTGGGCGGCGTACAGCGCAAGTCCCACTTTCCCGCTGCCGAACACGCCGGTTCCCGCCGCGCCGATGATAAAGGCGGGGCCGGTGTTGTTGCACACCGGCAGCAGCCGCCCCGCCTCCCGCCGGTCCAGCTCCCCCCGCCGCACCAGGTCCCCCAGCGCCGCGGCTCCCACGGGATAGCCGCCGGTGAACCCCAGCAGCAGCGGCGCTGTGGCGGCGGCGGGGAGTCCCAGCAGCCGCGTCAGCGCCTTGCCCGGCCCCTTTGCCAGCAGCCGGGGCAGACCCAGGGCGTTCAGCAGTCCGGAGGCGCAGAGAAAGGGCAGCAGCGCCGGTACCACGCTCCCGGCGCAGAGCGCAAGGCCCCGCCGCGCCCCGGTTACCGCGGCTTCGGGGGCCAGCAGCAGTCCGATGAGCAGCGCAACCGCCGGGGCAAGGGTCCAAAGCCCGGATATGCTCGATGAGATATGCGCCCTGTACTTCATGCCCGCCTCCTGCGTGTTATAGGATACAGCCCTATCCTACGGCGGGGACGGAGGAAAATATGCCGGGGGAAACGCTGAATAAATCCCTGCGCTTCCCGGGATATTTTCCGCCGACACGGCGCATAGACATGGGAGGAGGTGATGCACCCATGTCAAACTTGCTGGAACGCCTGTCGGAAACCCTGGACCTGCCCGCGGAGGCAGTGGCGGGCACGCCGCGGGTGATCCTGACCGGCACCGGCCGGGTCCTCATTGAAAACCACCGGGGACTGACCTCCTGCACGGAGACCGCGGTGGAGGCGGAGGGCAGGCCGGGCCGCATCCGGGTCCGGGGGACCGGTTTGCTGCTGCGGGCCATGGACGGGGAGATGCTGCTGGTCACCGGGCGCATCTCCGGCGTGGACCTGGAGTGACGGGCATGGGTATCTACGGACTTCTCAACCGGACCGGAGCCTGGACCGTTTGCCGGGTGACGGGCGCGCTCCCGGCGGCCTTCCTGAACCGTTGCGCCGGAGAGGGAATGGAGCTGCTGGAGGTTTGCCCGGAGGGGGACTACGCCCTGACGCTCCGGCTGCGCAGCGGGGACCTGCGGCGGGCCGAAGCGCTGGCCCTGCGCTCCGGCTGTTCACTCTCGGTCCTCACCGGCGGCGGCGCGCCAAGGCTGGGGAGGCTGCTGCTGCGCCGCCGGGCGGCGGCGCTGGGCATCGCGCTGGTACTTGCGGCGCTGCTCTGGTCCAGGCTCTACATCTGGGAGATCACCGTCAGCGGCAATGAGACCGTGTCCACCGGCGCGATCCTGGACGCTCTGCGGGAGTGCGGCGTGGATCTGGGGGCCTTCTGGCCCGGCTTCACCAGCGACAGCCTGCGGAACCTGCTGCTGGCGGAGGTGCCGGAGCTGAGCTGGGCCACGGTGAACATCCACGGCTCCCGGGCGGAGGTCATCGTCCGGGAGCGGACAGACAAGCCGGAGATCTGGCGCGAGGGGGACTGGGGGGACGTGGTGGCGGCCCGGGCGGGTTTTGTCCGCAGCGTCTCCGTCCTGAACGGCACGCCCCTGGTCCGCCCGGGCAGCGCGGTGATGCCGGGGGAGGTCCTGATCTCCGGCGACGCGGAGAGCGCCTGGGGCGGGACGCGGCGGACCCACGCCTCCGGGACTGTGCTGGCGGAGACCTGGCACGAGCTGACCGCGGTCTGCCCCCTCTCCCTGCCCAAAAAGGAGTATACCGGGCAGACGCACCGGCGCTGGGCGCTGATCATCGGAAAAAATCGCTGGAATTTTTACCGAAGCAGTAGCTTTTCCCCCGCCGGCTGTGATACAATAACCCGGGAGTGGCGTCTGGCCGTCCCCGGCCTGTTCTCCCTGCCGGTCACGCTGGTCCGGGAGACGGACCGGGCCTGCGATTTCGTCGAGGGCGGCACGGATCGCCGGGCAGCGGAGCGGACGGCGGAGCAGGCGCTGCGGGACCGGCTGCGCGAAGCGCTGGGTCCTGACGGCGCGGCGGAGGAGACGCACGTCTCCGCTTGCGTTCGGGACGGCCTGTTGACGGTCACGCTCCGGGCCAGATGCGTCCAGGACATTGGCACGGAGGTGCGCAAAAGCGCGGAGCAAATCGATCATTAAAATGTTTTTTCTCCCCTTTCAGGGGAGAAAATAATGGAAAACGATACAGAATAAAGAGGAACAGAACCAATGACAGAACGCACCATCGCGGTGGACCGGGCCGAAAACGTGGCCAGCGTCTTCGGCTCCTTCGATCAAAATCTTCGCCTCATCGAGGAGGCGTTTTCCGTCACGGTCACGGACCGGGGCAGCGAGCTGCGGCTGAGCGGCGGGGAGGACAATCTGCTTTTGGCGGAGAAGACCATTCAGGGCCTGCTGGATATGGCCGCACGGGGGGAGGCCATCGACGCCCAGAGCGTCCGCTACCTGCTGCATCTGGTCCGGGAGGGCAAGGAGCTGCGCCCCGGCGCGCTGGGCGAGGGAGTGGTCTGCATCACCGCAAAGGGCAAGCCGGTCAAGGCCAAGACCCTGGGCCAGCAGAGCTACTGCGACGCCATCCGGCGCAACACCGTCACCCTGGGGGTGGGTCCCGCAGGCACCGGCAAGACCTATCTGGCCGTGGCGGCGGCTGTGGCCGCTTTCCGCGCCAGAGAGGTGAACCGGATCATCCTGACCCGCCCGGCGGTGGAGGCCGGGGAGCGATTGGGGTTTTTGCCCGGGGATCTCCAGAGCAAGGTGGACCCGTACCTCCGACCTCTCTACGACGCCCTGTTTGACATGTTCGGCGCGGAGACCTACAACAGCTATCTGGAAAAGGGCAATATCGAGGTGGCCCCGCTGGCCTATATGCGCGGGCGCACCCTGGACGACAGCTTCATCATTTTGGACGAGGCCCAGAACACCTCCCGGGAGCAGATGAAGATGTTTCTGACCCGCATGGGCTTCGGCTCCAGGATGGTCATCACCGGCGACATCACCCAGATCGACCTGCCCGGGGACAAGCCCAGCGGCCTGAAGGAGGCCATCCAGGTGCTGGACGGCATCGAGGACGTGGCGATCTGCCGCCTCAGTAGCGCGGACGTGGTGCGCCATGTGCTGGTCCAGCGGATCATCGAGGCATACGAGAAAAAGGCCGAAAAGGAGGAGCGGCAGGCGTCCTACCGCCCCGCGCCGCCCAAGAAGAAGCCGCAGCCCGTCAAGCGGCGGCAGGGAGGGCGCTACCATGCATGAGATCGCTATCTCCCGGGAAAAGCGGAACCTGGGCCGGCCCGAGGCGGCAAAGCTGATCCGCCGGGCGGTAAAGACCGCGCTGAAGGCCCAGGGCGTGGAGGACGGCTGTTCCGTCAGCGTTCTGCTCACCGACGATGCGGGCATCCGGAACATCAACCGGGAGAACCGCGGCATAGACGCCCCCACGGACGTGCTGTCTTTCCCATTGAACGAGCTGACCGAGGGGGCGTTCGACCCGGCGTCGTGCGAGCGGGATCTGGACAGCGGCAGGCTGCTCCTGGGGGACATGGTGCTGAATTTGCAGCGCTGCGCCGCCCAGGGGGAGGAGTTCGGCCACGGCTTTGACCGGGAGCTGAGCTATCTGACGGTCCACAGCGTGCTGCATCTGCTGGGCTACGACCACCTGGACGAGGGGGAGCGGAAGCGGAGGATGCGGCAGCGGGAGGAAGAGATCATGGCCCTCCTTGGCCTGTGACAAAAGAAGGAGCGGAGTATGGAGATCAAAAAAACGGCGGTCGTCACCATCTGCGGACGGCCAAACGCGGGGAAATCCACCCTGACCAACGCCCTGGCGGGGCAGAAGCTGGCCATCGTGTCCGCAAAGCCCCAGACCACCCGGAACCGGATCACGGCGGTGCTGAACCGGGGGGATACCCAGCTTGTGCTGATGGACACGCCCGGCTTTCACAAGCCCCGGACCAAGCTGGGGGACTACATGGTCAACGTGGTGCGGGAGAGCATCCCGGACGTGGAGCTGGTGCTGCTGCTGGTGGAGCCCATCCCCAACGTGGGGGAGCAGGAAAAGGAACTGATCGGCCGCATCCGCCAGAGCGGCGGCAGCGCCGTGCTGGTCATCAACAAGATCGACACCGTGGAGAAGGAGGCGCTGCTGGCGGTCATGGCCGCCTACGCCCGGGAGTACGACTGGGACGCCGTCATCCCCGTCTCCGCGCTGAAAAAGGACGGTCTGGACGAGCTGCTGGCTGAGATGGAGAAGCACGCCGTCCCCGGCCCGCCCCTGTTTCCCGAGGACGCGGACACGGACCAGCCGGACAAGGCCGTCTGCGCCGAGCTGGTGCGGGAAAAGCTGCTGCGGCTGCTGGACAAGGAGGTCCCCCACGGCACCGCTGTGGAGGTGACAAGATTCTCCGAGCGGGAGGACGGTATCATCGACCTGGACGTGACCATCTACTGCGAAAAGGCCAGCCACAAGGGCATTATCATCGGCAAACACGGGTCCATGCTGAAAAAGGTGGGGGAGTCTGCCCGCAGGGACATCGAGCGCTTCATGGGCACGAAGGTCTTTTTACAGACCTGGGTAAAGGTGAAGGAGAACTGGCGCGACTCCGACGCTATGCTGCGCAACTTCGGCTACGGCGGCGAAAAGTGACCTCCGCCGCGGATATAAAATCATCCCGGGGCCTTGGCGGGCCTTGGGATGATTCCTGCTTTTATTCGGATTTCATTCGATTCAATTCTCCTTTGGTACGCTGCGCAGGGCGGCGACATCCCGGACGGCTTCGCTAAGCCGCTGAACGCCGGCTTCCTCCGCCGCCGGGGCGTAGACGGTCTTGGCGATGTAGTTCACGGTCCCGTCGGAGAACGTGGAGGTATAGATGACCGTGAGCACAGAAAAGGGCTGGCCGTTTGCCGTCAGGGTCAGGGAGACGGCGGCCACGCGGCCTTCCGGCGCGTCCCGGACCAGGGTCACATCCGCATAGCTGTCCGCAGTCCCGCGCAGCGCGGACAGATCGGCAGTGACGAAAGCGCGCACATAGTCCTCCGCAAACGCATCGTCCGTGTCGGAGCTGGTGCGGTAGAGATCGGTGACGTTCCGCCCGGTGACAAAGCCGCCCTGGGGATCGGCGATGGCCACGCCGCCGGCGACCGCACCCCACAGGACCGTCATGTCCGCCGGGGCAGTGAACGCCAGACGCTGGTCCGGGACCAGATAGCGCAGCGTTCCGTCCAGGTTCTCCGTGATCTGCGTTCCGTCCGCGGGGGCGGAGATCACCACCGGCGTTTCGGCGGAATAGCCCGCCTCCTCCTCCGTGATCCCCCAGAAGTCCCAGTCCGCCAGAAAGTAGCCGGGATAGCCCGCCAGCAGCAGATCGCCGTTGGATGCGGCGGTTGCCTCCACGCTGCCGCTGGCAAAATCCAGCACCAGAACGCCGTTCTCCCCGGCGGAATAGCTCCCGGAGACGGTGCTGTCCTCCCCTCGCAGGGTGTAGGTCCCGTGCTCCGCCAGCGTCAGGGTCAGGCGGAGATAGTCGTTATAATAGCTGCCGCTCAGGCCGGAGCGGGAGACGGCGGAGATCTCCGTCTGCGTCTCCACGCCCGGCACGTCCACCGGCGCGGCCGTGGACACGGGGACGGCGGTCCCGGCGGCCTGCGGCGCGTCCTGCTCCGGCGCTTGGGCGCTGTGCGCGCCGCAGCCGGAGAGGGCGGCGGCGAGGCACAGTCCGGCGATCCATATCATCAAGCTTTTTCGGTCCATTTTCTCAAGCTCCATCCCTTTGCTGAGGTCATCATCCCCGCTCACACAGCCGTCCCCGCCTCCGGGGCCAGGATCGCCGGGGCGAGGCCGGAGACCGTTTCGACGATGTATTTTGCCCCGGCCTGTTCCAGCTCCTCCCGGGAGCCGTAGCCGTAGAGGACCCCCAGGCAGTCCAGCCCGTTTTCGGCGGCCCCGATCACGTCGTGCTTCCGGTCGCCCACCATCAGCACCCGCGCCGGGTCGGGCAGGCCGCAGCGCTCCAGGGCGTAGCGCACCACGGCGGCCTTGCTGCCGCGGCTCTCGTCCAGGGCAGCTCCGGCGATGACGGAAAACAGACCGTCCAGCCCAAAGTGCTCCAGTATGCGCCGGGCGTACACCTCCGGCTTGCTTGTGGCGAGCACAAGGGTCCTGCCCGCGGCGCGGAGTGCCTCCAACTGCTCCGGGATGCCGGAATAGACCGCATTCTCAAAGAGCCCTTTTTCGGAATAGTACGCGCGGTAATACGCCGTAGCCTCCCTGGCCCGTTCCAGGGAGAAGCCGTATACGCTCTGAAAGGACTCCAGCAGCGGCGGGCCGATGAAAGAATAGAGCACGCCGGGGTCCTCCACACGGATGCCAAACTGCGCAAGCGCGTACATCACGCCGTTGGCGATGCCGGCCTTGGAGTCCGTCAGTGTGCCGTCCAGGTCAAACAGCAAGTGGGAAAAGAATTTCATATGTCGCTCCTTGAAATAAAAACGCAGAGGATCGCTCCTCTGCGCTCTATTTTAATCGTTCTCCAGACGTTTTGCAATATATTTTTCCACATCGCTCCGTTCAATTTCCAGCGCGGCGGCCAGCTCCCCGTAGAGCAGATCCTCCGCCTCGTGCATGAAGCGCTCGTCCACGACGCCGAACTTGCGGTGCTGGGCCTCCGCCTCCTGCTTTTTCAGGTAGAGGGACTTGGTCAGCGTGACCAGGTCCTCACAGGCGCAGTTTTCCAGACTGCTGCGGTAATGCTCCCGGAGCTGGTTCAGGTTGCGGTTATAGTAGGGCTTGGCCTCAAGCTCCGGGATCCGGGAGATCAGCGTCTCCGCGTCCTCCCGGGAGATGATGGGGCGGATGGATACCTTGCCCCCGGACACGGGAGTCCGGATGCGGCAATTCTGGTAGAGCGGGCGCAGATGGTAATACCGCGCCGGCGGGGCGGATACTATGGGGCTGTCCTCGCTGATTTCTTCGACCACGCACACGCCGGTCCTGCCGTACTGGATCAGATCGCCAACTCGATACACGGGTTACCTCCCTTTCTCTCCCATCTGTGACTGCCCATTCTCATATTACTGACAGTATAACACAGCTCCGGGAAAAATGTAAGCTTTTTTTCCACGTTTGGGAGAAAAAAGAGGGTGAAAAAAAGGGCTGGATGCTGTATAATAAGCACAAGAACGGGAACAGGAAAGGGGGATAGGCCGATGCTGCGGACAGTACTGTGCTTTTGGCTGATTTTTTCGCTGCTGGCGCTGCCGGTCAGCGCCCTGAGCGGAGAGGACCGGCCGGTGGATGGGTTTTCCGTGACCCTGGCCCGGGGCACGCTCCTCACCGGGACCACCTATTGGACGGGGGATGACTACCGGACGGAGCACTATCTGGAGGTGCGGCCGGACAGCGCCCTTCGGCCCGGCATCTACAGCTTTGACACCCTCTGCGCCTACGGCAGCATGTCCGAGGCCATCGACATTCTGGACCGGCAGGGGATACATACGGCAGCGGGGGTCAACGGGGGGTACTACACGCTGGCGACGCTGATTCCGGTGGGAATCGTGGTCCGGAACGGGGTGCTGCGGAGCTGGTCCTCCGGGGACGCCTGGATGCGCGCTCTGGGCTTTCGCGCCGACGGCAGCGCAGTCTTGGAGCAGCCGGACATCCTCCCCGCCCTGACCGCGGAGGGGACGCCGCTGAATCTGGAGGGGCTGAACCAGGCGACCTGGGGCCTGACCCTTTACTCCGCGGATTTCGGAAAAAAGACCGCCGGAAAAGCGGGCTGGAATCTGATCTGCACACCCTCCGGCACACCGAAGCTGGGCGAGGGCATGACGCTGACGGTGGAGGACTTTTCCGCCGACAAAACAGCAATTGCGATTCCCGAGGGCCGCTGGGTCCTGAATTACCCCGGGGATATCGAGGACGAGCCGCCGGAGTGGCTCTCCGCCCTGCATCCCGGAACTGAACTGACCCTGGAGATCCAATGCGGCGAGACCTGGCGCACGGTGGACAGCGCGGTGGGAATCCTCTATTCCCTGGTGGAGGACAGCGGCATTGCGGAGGATCTGAACGTGCGGGCAGAGCCTCGGACGGCCGTGGGATTGCGCCCGGACGGCAGCCTGATCCTGTACACCGTGGACGGGCGGCAGTCCGGCTACAGCGTGGGGCTGGGGCTGGACGCGGTGGCTGCCAGGATGCTGGAGCTGGGCTGCGTGACCGCAGGAGCGCTGGACGGCGGCGGCAGCACCAGCCTCGCGGCGGTGTACCCCGGAGACAGCGAACTTACCCAGATCAACCGGCCCTCCGACGGCTTTTCCCGGGAGGTGGTGAACTATCTGCTGCTGACCACGGACGCCCAGCCCGGCGGCGATGCCGCCTCTCTGGCGCTCTACCCCCTGGATATTGACGCGCTTCCCGGCACGCAGACCGCGCTGACCGTGAAGGCGGCGGACGCCAACGGCCTGCCCGCCCCGGTTCCCCAAGGCGTTTCATACAGCCTGTCCGGGGACTTCGGCCGGGTGGAGAACGGGGTGTTGTTCGCGGAAAAGCCGGGGACCGGAACCCTCACCGTCTCCGCGCCCGGCGTCGCCCCGGCGTCCATCTCGGTGAACGTGGCGGAGCCGGACACGATCGTCCTCTACGGGGAGGTCTACGGACGCCGGGTGGACGCTCTGACCCTCGACCCGGGGCAGGAGGTGGACATCACCGCCGCCGCCTGGGCGGACCATGTGCGCCTGGAGAGCGAGGATACGTGCTTCATCTGGACCCTGGACCCGGAGGCGGGAGAGGTGGACCGGACCGGGCACCTGACCCCCGGACCGGTCAGCGGAAAAGGGGATCTGACGGTGCGTTGCGGGGAGGGGAGCGTGACCGTGCCCATCACCGTCTGGTCCGGCGTGCCGTTTCGGGACATTCTGACCGGCGACCCGTATTTCCCGGCAGTGCGCTACGTCTATGAGCACGAGCTGTTCAGCGGCGTGGACGAGGTGACCTTTGCCCCGGACACGGAGATGAACCGGGGGATGCTGGTCACGGTGCTCTGGCGGATGAACGGCGAGCCGGAGGCGGCATCTTTTCCCGAATTTGCGGACGTATCGCCGGAGGACTGGTTCGGCCCGGCCGTGGCCTGGGCGGCGGAGACGGGCCTTGTGAACGGTTACAGCCCGGAGCAGTTCGCACCGCTGGACATTCTGACGCGCCAGCAGATCATCACCATCCTGCACCGCTATGCCGGATTGCCGGAGCCGGAGCCGGAGGTCTGGGAGGAGCGCTTCCCGGACGCTGCCGAGGCTGCGGAGTATGCCGTTCCCGCCCTGCAATGGGCCACAGATACGCAGCGGGATCTGCTCCCGGCAGGGAATGGCATGCTTTTGCCCGCGGACCCCATGACCCGCGCCGGCGTGGCGGAGACGCTGATGCGCTTTTTGGAGCGGGTGGAACTGCCCGCGCCGACGCCTGCGGAGGAGAGTGAACCGCCGCAGGAGTGACGGTTTCCGGAACGGAGGGAGAATATGGACAAAACGCGGCAACTCGATACCGAGCCGGCCAGACATGCGGCGGAGGAGCAGTTCCCCGCATTGGACCGGGACAGGGGAACGGGTCCCGTGGAGGCGTACATCTCCGATCTGGAGGAGGCGGAGGGGAACCGGGTCTCCTATCCGCTGGAGCGGGAGCGGGAGCTGTTCCGCGCCGTGGTCCGGGGCGACCGGGAAACCGCAGGCACGCTGCTCAACCAGATCCTGGGACATATTTACTTTTACGCCATGGACGAGGAGGAGATCCACGTCCGCATCGAAGAGCTGTTTGTGGTCCTGATCCGGGCTGCCGCCTTTGGCGGCGCGCCCATTGACCGTACCCTGAACCTGAGCCGGCGCTATCTGTGGGAGATTCGGAACATCCGTTCCCAGGAGGAGCTGACAGCCTGGCTGGCGGACAGCCTGAAAAGACTGACGGAGCAGGTGCTGCCGGAATCCAGGGGGAAGCACGGGGGAGCCATGCGCGCTGCTGTGGACTGCATCCGCCGCCGCTATGCCCTGAACCTGACCCTGGAGGAGGCGGCCCAGGCGGCGGGCTACTCCCCGGCCTACTTCTCCCGCATCTTCCGGGAGGATACGGGTATGACGTTCAAGGAATACTTAAACCGCGTCCGGCTGGAAAAGAGCCAGACGCTGCTGCTGACGACGGGACTGTCCGTCGCGGAGATCAGCACGATGGTGGGCTTCAATGACCAGAGCTATTTCTGCCGCATCTTCCGGCAGGCCACCGGCGTGACGCCGGACCGGTACCGCAAGCGCTCCCGCCGTCCGGCTGCGGCAGGGAATACGGCGGAGCAGGCGGGGAAAAAAACATAATATAATACCAATTATCAAAAATAATTCCTATACAGGCGGCGGCGCATTGGATAAAATAGGGGGACAGTTGAACGACCCCAAAAATATTATCCGTACAAGGAGATATGACGAACATGGCCATTTTGGACGACATTTCCGCCGCTGTTGAAAAAGGCAAGGCCAAGCTGATCAAGGAGCTGGTTCCCAAGGCGATCGAGGAGGGCCTGAGCGCCCAGCAGATCCTGAACGACGGCCTGCTCCACGGCATGAACATCGTGGGCGACCGCTTTACCCGCAACGAGGCGTTCGTACCCGAGGTGCTGGTGGCTGCACGCGCCATGAACAAGGGCACCGAGCTCATCAAGCCCCTGCTGGCCGCGGAGGGCAACGCGCCCCTGGGCAAGGCCTGCCTGGGCACCGTCCAGGGCGACCTGCACGACATCGGCAAGAACATCGTCAAGCTGATGGTGGAGAGCAAAAACATCGAGGTCATCGATCTGGGCGTGGACGTGCCCCCGGAGAAGTTCATTGAGACCGCCGTCAACGAGAACTGCGACCTCATCATGTGCTCTGCCCTGCTGACCACCACCATGCCTATGATCCGGAACGTGGTGGAGGCGGCGGAGAAAGCCGGCATCCGGGACAAGGTATCCATCATGATCGGCGGCGCGCCCATCACCCAGGAGTTCTGCGACCAGGTCGGCGCCGACTACTACACCGAGGACGCCGCCACCTGCGCCAACAAGGCCGAGGAGATCCTGAAAGCCAAGGGAAACGCTGAATAAATCCCCGCGCACGTCTGCCGGCAAATTTTGCGCCCGCCTGCGTTACAAAAACCTTGAAATACACAGAGTATTCCTGCGTTTTTTGTGCCTTGGCGGACACAAAATTTGCTCGCCAGGCGCACACGTTGATTTCATCAGCGTTTCCCAAGGCCTGATCCGTTTTCCTGCACAATCGTATATTCGCATATTCTGTTCCCTCCCCTCCGCGGGAGGGATTTTTTGCTTTCGGGCAGCGCCGGTTTCCCCGTTTCCCAGATGGAAACGGCGTCAAGTGCGGATATCTGCCCGCGCACCCGGACCGGCGCGGCGGCTTAGATTGGCGTGAGGACGCGCGCCGTCCGCCGCGTTCTCAAAACCTGTATTTCCAACGGCCCGTACCGCTTTGACGGCCGATCCGGCGCGGTCCTTTTATGAATACAGGTTGCCAGACAACGGCTTTGTGCGTTTGGAGGGAGATATATGCCGCACGATAGAGAGAATTCAGAGGAACCGATGAACGTGGTCCACTGCTGGGACCGCTTCGACGACGGTCCACATGGCCGGCCCTGCTGCTGCCCCAGCCTGATCGCAGGTCCGACGGGTCCTGCGGGATTGACCGGCCCAACTGGCCCAACTGGTCCTGCGGGGTTGACCGGCCCGACGGGTCCGACGGGTCCGACCGGCTCGACGGGTCCGACCGGCTCGACGGGTCCGACGGGTCCGACGGGTCTGACCGGCTCGACGGGTCCCACTGGTCCGACCGGCTCCACTGGCCCGACGGGTTCGACCGGCCCGACTGGCCCGACCGGTCCCAGAGGTTCGACCGGTCCGACGGGCCCGACGGGTCCCACCGGCCCGAGGTGGTCCATCGTGGCCGCAGCGGTACCCACAATGTCCGCCGCAGAGGCGAATTTGAGCGTGTGTGTAGAGACGATCAACCGCATTATCACCGCTCTGCAGGACGCCGGGATGATGGAGAAATGACGCAAATCAGGGAATAGAAAACCAAAGGCACGCAAAATCAAAATGCGGTTCTCTCCCCCCCGCATGGGAGGAGAGAACCGCAGAATCGGAAACGGATCGCTAAAAGCGTGGAAAAGGAGCGGAGTATGGGAAAGTATCGGGTGTGCGTTTACGCCATCGCAAGGGATGAGCTGCAGTTTGCCGAGCGTTGGTATGCCTCCGTGCAGGAGGCGGACGGGGTTTATGTGCTGGACACCGGCTCTACCGACGGGACGCCGGAGCGCCTTCGTGCGCTGGGCGCGCATGTCATGGAAAAGGAGATCATCCCCTGGCGCTTTGACGACGCTCGGAACGCATCCCTGGAGCTGGTGCCGGAGGACTGCGACATCTGCGTCTGCGTGGATCTGGACGAGGTGTTTCACCCGGGATGGCGGGCAGCTATGGAGCGGGTGTGGGGAGAAACGGTCCGGCAGCTTCGCTACCGCTACACCTGGAGCTTTTTGCCGGACGGCGGGGAAGGCCACGTGTTCTGGCTGGAAAAGGCCCACGCACGCCGGGGCTTTCAATGGGTCAACCCGGTCCATGAGGTACTGCGGTATACAGGGGATGACCCTTTGGTGACAGCCGAGGCCGTTGGCGTCCAGCTCGACCATCTGCCCGATCCGAAGAAATCCAGGGCGCAGTATCTGCCCCTGTTGGAGCTGGCAGTTCAGGAGGACCCTGAGAACGACCGGAATATGCACTACCTGGGGCGGGAATATCTGTTTCACGGTCAGTGGCGTTCCTGCGAGGAAACTTTGAAGCGGCACCTCTCGCTGCCTGCCGCCCGGTGGCCGGAGGAACGCTGCGCCTCCATGCGCTATCTGGCCCGTGCGCTGCTCCGGCAGGGCAAGGGCGGGGAGGCGGAACAGTGGCTCTACCGCGCCATCGGGGAGGCGCCGTATCTGCGGGAGCCCTGGCTGGAGGCTGCGGAGCTGGCGCGCATCCGCTCCGACTGGCCCGCCTGCCTGCATTTCGCGGAGGCGGCACTGCAAATCACCGAGAGAAGCCGTTCCTACATCACCGAGGGGGAGAACTGGGGAGCCAGACCCTACGACCTCTCAGCGCTGGCGGCCTACTATCTGGGCCTGTACGACCTGGCGCTTCGCCGGGGAGAGGCGGCCCTTGCTCTCTCGCCGGATGACCCCCGCCTTGCGGAAAATCTGCGCTTTTACCGGGAAAAAGCCGGAAAGAACAGCGAACGGACATGACCGTTCGCAGACAACCACCGGTTTGCGGGCAATCAGAAAATTGCGCTTGCTTTTTTTGGACGGATGGGGTAAAATACAGTTCGTATCTGGCAATTTGCATTTGACTGTAGTACAGTTTGCTATGCCCACGTCGCTCAGCCGGATAGAGCACACGCTTCCTAAGTGCATGCACATCCTTTCCGATTTGGCACACAATTTCATATGCGTCTTGGTAGCTCAGTTGGATAGAGCGGTCGCCTCCTAAGAGGACGCAACAGCGTCCACCTGTGGGCCTCCAGGTGGATGACACAAGTGCTAAGTAATACAATCTAATACGCCCGCGTAGCTCAGCAGGATAGAGCGACCGCCTCCTAAGCGGTAGGTCGGAGGTTCGAATCCCCTCGCGGGTGCCAGCGAAAAGTGCCGAAAATCCGCGATTTTCGGCACTTTTTCGACAAGATTACGATTCCGGCTGCTTTGCCAAAGAAAACTGAACGCTCTGCCATCCACCGGAATTAGCCAGCTAATGATTAGCAGGATTTTCGGATTTCCAGCTAATGAAAATTGGTCCCCTGCTAATTTGCCGAAAAAAAAGAGGTCGCCGGCCAGCTAATGAAAAAGGTGGACGACAACCTGTAAAAGTAGTTCAAAATAGTTTTTGAGACTCCGATATAAAATAATTATTCAGCGAAAAATCCCGTGTTCGGGAGTGCAGGCTCATAGTCAAACAGGCGTACATAGCCCTCTTTGGACCTTCCAATCCAAAGAGGGCTTTTTTCATTTCCAGAGCGAAAGGGGGTGTTGATATGGACAAAGCAGTTTCCGAGGAACTCAAAGAAGCACAGCAGACGATCAAGCAGGTTAGCGACGAGCTGCCTGTTGTTCAGCTTGCACCTGTTTGTCTTAGTTAGCACGAGTGTCATCCACCTTTTTTGCACCTTCCAGCTAATCGCCAGCTAATGAGACCACGAAATTTGCCCTTTATTCAGCTTGATTTGCTTTGTACGGGATTGACTTTTTATCTCGAAAAAACCTTGATTTTCCAAGGCTTTTTGAGCATCAGCTTGTACGGGAGCAGAAGCCTCGTGTGGTACTCCTAAGCGACAGGCCGGGGGTTCGAGTCCCTTCCAGGACGCCAAAAAC
>JAFTBW010000153.1 GCA_017455015.1 Oscillospiraceae bacterium
AACTGAATCGTGTCCTCTCCGCATGGCACCTCGATCGTAACTCTTCACAGAAAGGTGTCTCTTGGCACTTCACTACCAAAGATGCTCGTACAAAGCTTTTTCATCTATATCCAGAAATAAAGTTTTAAGTGAAACAATGTACTACGTCGTTCCCCCGCTCTCTTCACTTTTCACTTTTCACTCTTCACTCTTCACTCATCAGCCGCAGGATCTGCACGGCGTTGGCCGCCGCGCCCTTGCGCAGCTGGTCGCCGCAGCACCAGAGCGTCAGCCCCCGCCGGTCGCTCAGGTCCCGGCGCAGACGCCCCACCCAGACCGTATCGCCGTCCGTGCAGTCCAGAGGCGTAGGGTAGTCACGCCCGTCCAGATCCTCCGCCAGCCGGACGCCGGGGAAGGCGCGGATCGCCTCCCGCGCGGCCTCCGGGGCAACGGGCTCCCGGGTGCGCAGGGTCATGGAGATGGAGTGGGAGCGCAGCACCGGCACCCGCACGCAGGTGCAGCTCACCCGCAGGCCCGGCGCGTGCAGGATCCGCCGCCCCTCGTTCTGCAGCTTCATCTCCTCGTCGGTGTAGCCGTTTTCCGTTTCCGCGCCGATGAAGGGGATCACATTCAGGGCGATCTGGGCGGGAAAGACCTTGTGCACGGGCTCCTCCCCCGCGGCGATGGCCCGCAGCTGCTCCTCCAGCTCCTTTAGTCCCGCCTGCCCCGCGCCGGACACCGCCTGGTAGGTGCTGACCGTCATGCTCTCGATGGGCGAGAGGCGGTGGATGGGCGCCGCCGCCATGAGGCTGATCACCGTGGAGCAGTTGGGGTTTGCGATGATCCCGCTGTGGGCAAAGGCGTCCGCCCCGTTGATCTCCGGCACCACCAGGGGCACCCCCGGCTCCAGCCGGAAGGCGGAGCTGTTGTCAATGTACACCGCGCCGCTGCGGCGGATGGCGGGAGCCCAGCGGCGCGACTGCTCCGCCTCCACCGCGCCCAGGACATAGTCAAGCCCCGCGAAGGCGTCCTCCGTGGTCTCCCGCACCGGCAGCTCCCGCCCCGCGAAGGGCAGCCGCGCCCCCGCCGAGCGGGCGCTGGCCAGCAGGCGCAGCTCTGTCACCGGCAGCCGGTATTCCTCCAGGATCTTCCGCATCTCCTGTCCCACGGCGCCGGTGGCGCCCAAAATCCCGATCCGACAGCTTTTCATGTCTATCCCCTTTCCCAACACGTTTCCCTTCATTCTATGCGCCCCCGCGCCCGCTATGCGGCGAGGGCGCCTTCCCTGTTCCTTTTTTTGGATTCCCGATTGCAATTCTACTCCGATTGTTTTACAATGTACATACGCAACCTGCTTTCGCATACCGATATTTGGAGGGATAAACATGGAATTGGAACTGTACGATTTTGAACGTGCAGCCGAGCGTCTCAAACCCATCCTGCATCATACCGAGCTGGATCTGTCCTCCACCTTCTCCAAGGCCACCGGCGGCCAGATCTATCTGAAATGCGAAAATCGCCAGAAAACCGGCTCCTTCAAGATCCGCGGCGCGTCCAACAAGATCGCCTGCATGATCGAGCGGGGCGAGAAGTGCCCGGTGGTGGCCTCCTCCGCCGGCAACCACGCCCAGGGCGTGGCCTACGCCTCCAGCCGCTTCGGCATCCCCGCCACCATCGTCATGCCCAAGGCCGCCCCCATCGCCAAGGTCCAGGCCACCGAGGGCTACGGCGCCAAGGTGGTGCTCACCGGCTCCTGCTATGACGACGCCTATAACGAGGCGCTCCGCATCTGCGAGGAGGAGGGCGCCAAGTTCCTGCACCCCTACAACGACCTGGAGGTCATCGCCGGCCAGGGCACCCTGGCGCTGGAGATCCTGGGCGATCTGCCCACGGCGGACATTATCATCGTCCCAGCCGGCGGCGGCGGCTTACTTGCCGGCATGGCCCTGGCGGCCCACCTGCTGAACCCCCGGGTGAAGGTCTACGGCGTCCAGGCCGAGGGAGCCCCCGCCATCGCCATGAGCTTCCAGCAGAAGAAGCTGGTCACCACCGAGACCGCCGCCACCATTGCCGACGGTATCGCCGTCAAGGTCCCCGGGGACATCACGGTGGATCTGATCAACAAATACGCCGCCGGGGTGGTCACCGTCTCCGAGAAGGAGATCGCCAACGCCATCCTGCTGCTGATGGAGCGCTGCAAGCAGATCGTGGAGCCCGCCGGCGCCACGCCTCTGGCCGCCGTGCTCAGCGGCAAGATCGACGTGAAGGGCAAGCGGGTGGTCTGCCTCATGTCCGGCGGCAACGTGGACGTGAGCTTCCTGCAAAACATCATCGAGCAGGGCCTGGTGGCCCGCAACCGGCGCCTCAAGTTCGTCGCCACCCTGGCCGACCGTCCGGGCAGCCTGGTGCAGCTGCTGAACGTCCTGGCGGAAAAGCGCGCCAACGTCATCTCCATCTCCCACGACCAGCTCTACCGCCGGCTGAATCCGGGCCAGACCAACGTCCACGTGATCTGCGAGGTGGGCGGCGCGGAGCACGGCCAGGCCTGCATCGACGCCATCTCCGCCATGGGCGTGTATGTGGAGACCGAGTCGGAGTGAGCCCCTCCCCCTGTGGAGGTCGGCGTCCAGCCCATGGCCGGACCCGTTCATCAACGTTTTCTCTGCTTAGCATACCCCTCAGTCATCCGCCTTGCGTGAGACGGCGGATGCCAGCTCCCCTTTCAGGGGAGCCTATATGGAAAGGAGATTTGTAATGAAAGCTGTTTCTACCAACAAAGCGCCCGCCGCCATCGGCCCCTATTCCCAGGCCCAGATCGTGGGCAATCTGGTCTACACCTCTGGGCAGATCCCCATCATCCCCGAGACCGGCGCGCTGGCCGAGGGTCTGGAGGCCCAGGCCCATCAGGTCTTCAAAAACCTGGGCGAGCTGCTGAAGGCCGCCGGCTCCGACCTCAGCAAGACCGTCAAGACCACCGTGTTCATCAAGAACATGAACGACTTCGGCGCCATCAACGCCATCTACGCCCAGTATTTCACCGAGCCCTTCCCCGCCCGCTCCTGCGTGGAGGTCGCCAGACTCCCCAAGGACGTGCTGCTGGAGTGCGAGGTCATCGCGGAGCTGTAAGCGCAACGCTTTCCCGTTGAGTTTTGCGCGATTTCCTATCGTGCAAAGAGCGAACCCCTGCCGGTTTCGGCAGGGGTTCGTTCTGTTTTCACCGCGGGAAGCCAAAGGCCGCCCCTGCGGGAGCGCGGGACGGGGGACGCAGATTTATTTCTCCGTTGTCGGGGCGTTTTCGTAAAACTGCCACTCGTATTCCAGCCAATTCACGACGTCGCCGTTTTGATTGAAAAACGTCGCTTTGCGCTCGTTGCCCTGGTCGTCATACTCGTATATATCCCAGGAATCGACGCCCCAGTTGGGGTTATAGGATGTCACTTTGGTCAAATCGCCCTGGTCGTCGTACTCGCACTCGCGCCAAAGCTGGACGCTCCCGTCCCCGTAAAAAGCCCGCTCCTTGATCCATCTGCCCTGGGCGTCATATTCAAATTCTTCCCAGCGAATAAGGCTGCCGTCGGGGCGGAACATCGTCAGCTTGATCTCCCTGCCCTGGTCGTCGTACTCGTATTCGAACCAGTAACCGTCAAAATTGCCGGCGGCGTCGTATTGGGTCCATTTGATCCGTTTTCCATCGTCGTCGTACTCGTACTCGTGCCATGCTTCGACCTCGCCGTAGGCGTCGTAAACCGTTGCCTTTCTCCTGAGATCCTTATCATCGTATTCGTATTCGAACCAGTTAAAGACCCAGCCGTCGGCTTTATGGCTCGTCCCTTTGATCAGATTTCCCCGCTCGTCGCGCTCGTACTCGACCCAGTACTCGACGCTGCCGTCGGCATCATAATGTGTTTCCTTGGTCAAATTGCCCCGGTCGTCGTACTCGTACTCGGTCCACATCATGAGGCTGCCGTCAGCGTAGTATTGAGTCTCTTTTGTCATGCGCCATTCGCCTGTGGGCGCAGGCTCCTCTGCAGTCTCCCCGCCGCAGGCCGTCAGGCACAGCAGCGTCAGCAGCGCAAGCAGGAGGGCAAGTGTTTTTCTCATGGCAGATGCTCCTTTCGATCTTTTTTCGGAAAACGCGGAAGGGCAGGCCGGGCCCCAATGGGGAAACGTCGGTCTGCGCCGTAGGGGCGCATCACGATGCGCCCGCAGACGCGCGGAAACGGCTGGATACACGGGCGATTCGGCTATCGCCCATGCGGGGAACGGGGGTCTATGCCGCAGGGGCTGACACCACCGGCGCTTCACTCAACCGCCTTCGGGATAAAAGGCGATGACCTGCGCGTCGCTTGCGCTGATTACAAAGCATTCGTCGGCGCACAGGACATCCGGTCCTACATCCTCCCAGCAAGAGACAATCCAAATCAAAGGATCCTCCTGGTACATGATCAATTGTGGCACTTCGCGAGGAAAATAACCCTCTCGCTGAAATCGCTGCAGCAGCGCGTATCCGTAAAACATGGCCGTTTCCGCGTCCGGAACGCAGGGCTCTGTGAATCTGCGGCTGTCGTCGATCCGCTCCCAGCAGTTGCGCTCGCTTTCAGGCAGCTTCCGCACATTCTGCAGGAGCGCCGCTTTGTTTTCATCGGTCAGACGATACCGTTCCGCAGCCCCTTCTCCAGGCTTCGCCTCGGTTCCCTCCTCGCCCAGCCATATGCACACGACCTGCGCGTTATCTCTCCGCATGGCAAAGCAGACCTTTGCGCCGCTTTCCTCCGCGTCGGCGTCTCTCCAGCAGGAGATCACCCAAATCGCCGGCTCGTCCTGGTACTCGACGCGCTGAAGAGCATAGCCGGAGAAAAAGCCGCTTTTTTGAAATCTGCGGAGAAGGACGGTCCCCAGCTCGATCGCGGTTTCCGCGTCGGGGACGAATTCTTCCCCCGTGAAGTAGCCGGTTTCGTCCAGATTCTCCCATTCGTTGCGTTCCCACTCCGGCATAACCTTAACCTTATTCATGAGCTCCTTCTGTTTCTCTACGGTCAGAACCCCGCGATCTGCACGATCCCGATCCGCCGCGTTTTCCTCCTGTCCGCAGGCCGGAAGAAAAACGGAAATCAAGATCAGCAGCAACAGAATCGCCGAAAACGCTCGCTTGCTCATCTTCTCCCTCCGTTTCGTTCAAACTGCTTTTCTCTCGGTACGCAACGTAAAAACACCCTTTTTCACAAGCTGTTCCAGGAACACAGAGGGCGGTTTTCTGTGTCCATGGAAAACTACGGGCCGCCGAGGGCGTCGGCCCCTACGGGGGAACGTCGGTCTGCGCCGTAGGGAGCCATGCCTTCATGGCTCCGCTATTCTATCGCACATTGCCTGTGTCCGCGGAGCGATCAGGGGCGAAGGGTCGCTCCCTGCGGGACTCCCTCCGTCACGGCGCTTGCGTGAGACGCGCCGCGACACCTCCCTCAAAGAGGGAGGCAAGGTCTGCATCGTAGGGGCTGACGCCCCCGGCAGCCTGTTTGTGCGGATTTATGGGCGCATGAGTCTCGGCGCTATGCTAAGGCCACGGATAAAAGCCGGCAAGGATCTCCTCGGTCTCGTCCGCGCCGCTGCAGGCGATTATAATGGTGAAGAAGATGCCGTCCTTCTCCGTGCACAGCATGGTCCGGTACATCTTCACACCGCTGAAGTCGTAAGAGAAGCGGTAACCCTCGTAATCCAGGCCCCAGAGTTCTCTCTGAAAGCGCCCGTGGTCTGCGGTAGGGATGCCCATGCCCACATAATTCGCCGGGATGCTGCGGGACTTGGCGTCCATATACTCCGCCGGGGTGTTGGAAATGCTGCCGTCGCTGGAGGTGATGGGCGGCCGCTCCGCCATGAACTTCACCGTGCAAAAACCCGTGACATAATGGGAATACAACAAATAAGGCTCCACGCAGAAATAAAAACGCTCGTCGAAGGGGATCTTTTCCCCGTTGAAATTGACCGACTCTATCAGATAGCCTCCGTCTTCCACATTGTCCCAGCCCATGCCCACGTCAAACAGCTTCTTCCCGTTCTGATCCGTCAGAACGTAATAGACCGTCGGCGTGATCCTGCTGGAATAGTTCGCCAGGTCCTGCTCCGGCGGCAGCTCCTCCGGATCCAACTCTTCCAGAAGCGCGAGGAAGCGCTCGTTTTCCAGGAGCTCTGTGCCGGGGACTGTCATGTGATGCGTATCTCTTTCGTCGCTTTCGTCCGCAAGCAGCCCCTCCAAGGTCAAAGGATAATAAAAATATACGTCCGCGTCGACGTAGTGGACGGCAAGCGTGCAGTCCTCCAGGCGCGTCTGCCCGAGGATGGGGTAAGGCTGCGGCTCCGGCGTCTCCGCCGGGGCGGTTGCCTCGGCGGCGGGCGCTTCGGTCGCGGCGGGCGTGGTCTCCTCGCCGCAGGCCGTCAGGCACAGCAGCGTCAGCAGCGCAAGCAGGAGGGCAAGTGTTTTTCTCATGTCCAATGCTCCTTTCGATCTTTTTTCGGAAAACGCGGAAGGGCAGGCCGGGCCCCAATGGGGAAACGTCGGTCTGCGCCGTAGGGAGCCATGCCCTCATGGCTCCGCTGTTCTATCGCACGTTGCCTGTGTCCGCGGGCGATTCGGCTATCGCCCCTACGGGGAACGGGGGTCTGCATCGTAGGGACGACCATTGGTCGTCCGCTTGTCCGTCCCACTCCCACAAATACCAACACACTGTACCGTCCTCTGTGCTTTTACACCATGGTCCTGAATCCGGGGAAGATGCAGCAGAGCCCATAGATCAAAACCGCCATCAGGGCGAAGACCACCAAATAGAATAGCAGGATCGCGGCAATTCTTACGCCCCTCTTGCGCATGGTCAAGCTTTGCCACAGGGGCTCTGGAATGCGCTTCACGAAAAACAAGACGATCCCCCTGCAGATCACATACAGTACTTCGTCCATAAACACCGCCTTCTTTAGAAGCCCTTTTTTCTCATTTTATATCGAAAATATACTGATGCGCAAAAAATGCTGATAAAAACGATTCCCCACAAAACCACTTGGTTGTACTGCAGCGGAATTTTCAGTTTGTGAAGGATTCTTTCGGTCTGAGCAGGGCCAAAAAGTTCATCTATTGTCTCAAAAAGGATAAACGGAACCACATAAAGAGCGGAAATGCACAGTAACACATTGTTCATGATCCATAACAATTTTTTCTTTATAGCGCACACCCTCTTTTTGCTCTCGAATTTTTCCTTAACGACATTGATGCGCACACTGGTGCGGCGATCCGTTCTTCCTGACCCAAGGACGGAGGATGCGGATTGCCACACCAGTGACATCGGTCACTGGTTCGCAATGACA
>JAFTBW010000154.1 GCA_017455015.1 Oscillospiraceae bacterium
AAGTCCAAGGCCCGGCGGACCTTGTCCCGGGTGCTGTAGACATAGTCGTACCCGTCCAGGTAGGTGCAGGGCACCCGGTCCTGACGGAAGAAAAAGTCGTTGAGGTAGTTATAGTCCACCGGCACCCGCTGTCCGTCCTCCGTGGGAAGCAGCAGCATGGGCCGGATGGATAGGAACCGGGAGGTGGTGGAGTGGTAAAACCGGCAGCCCATGGGGCCGTTGAGCAGCACGATGGAGTTTTTCATGCCCTCCATGGCAAAGATCATGCCCGTGATGCCGTCAGGCGAAATACTTTTTAAAGAAGGCTTCATCGCGCATCCACTCCCCCTCTCTCCTGTTTTCCAGCAGCCGCGCCCAGCGGTCCATGGTGTCCAGTCCGGCATGGAAGCCCACCAGCTGGCCCATGGGCATGTTGTCGGTGATGTAGTCCTTCTCTTGGACCGCGCTGGTGTAGTTGGACAGCACGATGTCCGGCTTGAGAGCCTCGATCCTCTCCATCACTGTGGGAGCGGCGGCGATCTCCTCCACTGCGCCCCGGCGCTCGGGGCGGTCGGTGACACGCAGCTCCTGGCGCAGGTAGTTGAGCACCCCGATCCACACGAATTCCATGCCCACCGCCTCCGCCGCGTCCAGCAGCCAGTCCATGTTGGCGTTGATGGTGGTCATCAGCACCTTTTTCCCCTGCAACATGGGCCGCAGCCGGGCCGCCTCGGCGTCGAAACGGCGCTTTTCCGCGGCGATCACCGGCTCGGCCTTCTCCCGGCAGCCGAAGAAGTCCCCGATCCGCTCCAGGAACGCCGCCGTGGCCCGGAAGCCCACGGGAAGACTCTCATCAAAGAACCGGCAGCCGTAATTATGCTCCAGCCAGCCCTTGAGCTTCATGTTGTCCGGGCTGTCCACCGCCAGGATGTTCAGCGGCGCGGCGGTGAGGTTTCGGATCTCCTCCGCCCGGGCGTCCCCCAGGAAGCGGCAATTTACGCCGATCCCCATGCGTTCCAGCAGGGCGCGGATGGTCCGGTAGTTCAGGGTGGTGTTGTTGGCCACCCCCGTCTCCCCGATGAGGTTGACGGTGTTGGGGCGTCCGGGCACGGTCGGGTCGATGAGCTTTTCCGCCAGGGCGTGCATGCACATCTCGATGCCGGTCATGTAGTCGCCGTTGATGTCCCCGTCGGCGGGGATGACGATGACCGGGGTCTCCGGCGTGGACATGTCCTCAGCGGAGAGCACGTCGTCCCCGATGATACCGCTGACGCAGGAGCTGACCACGATCACCGCCCCCGGACGGCGCTCCAGGGCAGCGGCGATCTGTGCGCGCAGGGCGTCCATGCCGCCAAACACCGCCTCCGTCTGGCCGATGTCCGTGCTCTCAAAATTGGGGCTCACCGCCGAGGGCATAAGGATGCCCCGGTTGAACAGGTTCCGCCGTCCCGGGGAGCTGATGTTCTGCCAGGTGTAAAAAGCGCAGGCCCGTGGCGAATGGGCGATGACCACCGCGTCCGTCAGGTGGACGGCGGTGGTGATGGCTCCGGTGAAAGCGCAGCCGTACAGCGGCGCCCGGGCGGGGTCCGGGGCGTCCGGCAATGGGGTCGCGGCAACCGGGGCGGAGGTTGCCTCTGCCGGGGATGGGTTGGCCGAGGACGTCTCCTCCGCTATCCGGGCGGGGGTCATGCCGTGGAGCACTACGGCCTCCAGCTCGTCGTCCTCCAGGGGCAGGGCCGGATACAGGGTCAGCCCGGTGCGGATCTGCTCGGCCAGCCGGAAAAACGCCTCCCGCTCGGGGCCGGTCTCCCCCAGCTCCACAACGGTGCATTTTTTCTCCTCCGCCCGGGCAAAGGCGTCGCTCCGGGGGATCACGGCGCAAACGGGCAGCCCCACGGCCCGGGCGAAGCGCTCCACCCGCTGGTCCTCCCCCGCCACGTTCCGGCGGTTATACAGGATGCCCGCCACCCGGCGATGCCGGTCGCCGTCAAAGTTGCGGATGCCCCGGAGGATGTTGTTGGCGGCGTACAGCGCCATGAACTCCCCGCTGGTCACCAGAAAGATGGCGTCGGCGTACTCCCGGCGGATGGGCACGGCAAAGCCGCCGCACACCACGTCGCCCAGCACGTCGTAGAGCACCATGTCGTAGTGCTCCTTGACGCCGTTGCGCTCCAGAAACTCAAAGGCGGAGATGATACCCCGGCCAGCGCAGCCCACCCCGGGCTTGGGGCCGCCGGCCTCGATGCAGCCGACGTCCTTATAGCCCCGGCCCAGTACGGCAAAGACCTCCGCCTGTTCCTTGGGCACGTCCTTCAGGTATTCCAGCACCGTGGGCAGGGTCTGACCGTGCATCAGCAGCCGGGTGGAGTCGTGCTTGGGGTCGCAGCCGATCTGCAGCACGCGCACGCCGCTCTCCGCCAGCGCGGCGGAGAGGTTGGCGCTGATGGTGGATTTGCCGATGCCGCCCTTGCCGTACAGCGCCAGCTCCAGTCGTATATCGCTCAAAATATCGCCTCCCGGGGAGATCTCCGTTGTGTTCGATCCGAGTTGTTTTCACAATTATAGCAGACCGGGCGGGAGATGAAAAGCATGGGCGGCGCATTTTTATGCGCCGGGCCGCGCAAAGTGAGCCGGAAGGTCTTGCGACGGCGCAGTATGTGTGCTATACTTGGAAAAAATACCAAGGAGGCGCCCGCCATGGCCAAAAAGAAGTGCTGCATGTGGAAATGGATCCTCGCGGTCTGCATCGTGCTGGTGTGCCTGTTCACCCTCTGGGTGTATTTCCACCGTCGGCTGATCCGCGCCCTGTGCAAAAAGGAGCCCCTTCCGGCCTGCCCCCACTGGCTGCCCGACCTGTGCAAAAAGCTGTTGGCAGATAAATGACCGCCGGAAACGATCCAAAAGCGCGCCGAAGACCCTCGGCGCGCTTTTTCATGAAAAAAGGCAGAGTTTTTTAAATTTGCACTTGACATCGTTGCGGCGTTTTGCTATTATAACGCTTGCCGATTGAAGTTCGGCATTCCCGTGGGGGTATAGCTCAGCTGGGAGAGCGCTTGAATGGCATTCAAGAGGTCAGCGGTTCGATCCCGCTTATCTCCACCAGCGGATGGGCCTGTAGCTCAGCTGGCTAGAGCGTGCGACTGATAATCGCAAGGTCGGTGGTTCGAGCCCACTCAGGCCCACCATCCGT
>JAFTBW010000155.1 GCA_017455015.1 Oscillospiraceae bacterium
CAAAAACCGCAGGAATACTTTGTGTATTTCAAGGTTTTTGTAACGCAGGCGGGCGCAAAATTTGCCGCCAGACGTGCGCGGGGATTTATTCAGCGTTTCCATAGAGAAAGAAAGGGGTGATTCGGCATGGCGGACACGAGGCGGGGCCTGCCCGACTACGACCTGGACGCGATCCTCCAGGAGTTCGGCGGGGACAGCCCCGCGCCTGCGCGCAAAGCGCCGGAGGAGAGTCTTGCCGATCGCAGCAAGCGTCTGGTCATGAAGACCATGGACGACGCTTTCAATACGGAGGGCTACGACCTGCTGGGCGGCATCATCGACGAGACGGCCGCGCGCCAGGAGGCGGAGCGGGCAGCGCAGCCTGTGCAGGCAGCGCAGCCGGCTGCGCCGGAGCCCTCCGGTCACCCGGTACAGCTGCCCCCGCTTCCGAACCCCGGCGTCCGGCCGGAGCGGGAGGACGGAGCCTTTGTCTCCCAGCCCTCCTCCGTCTCCGCCCAGGCGGAGGACGGGGAGGGCGTCGGCCCGGAGATGGCAACCGCCGCCCGGGAGCCCCTGCCGGATCTGGTAACGGAGAAGGACATCGAGGCCGAGGCGGAGGCCGCTCCGGACACCCTGGAGGCGGAGCGCCGGCAGACCGCCGCGAAGAAGAAGGAGCGGTTTCTTTCCCCGCTGGTGGGGCTGATGGCCATGCTCGCCGTGAAGCGGGAGAAGTCCAGCCGCGCCGCCGCTCAGCCGGTCCGGCCGGTCCCGGAGGAAGAGCCCCGGAAGGACGCGGACCTGAAAACCTCCCTCCGGCTGTACAGCGGCCAACTGCGCAATTTGCTGCTGCGGGCCAGGATCGCCACCGTTCTCACGGCCGTCATGCTCTACGTCACCTGGGGCTGGACCAGCTTTTTGCCCCTGACGGGCGCGCTGAAAAGCAATTTCCGGGCCATCAGTATGCTGCTTTTGGTGTTCCAGTGCGTGGTGATGCTGGCCGGACTGGACATCTTTACCGGCGGGCTGCTGTCCTTTTCCAAACGGCGGCTGGGGGCGGAGACCCTGGTCAGCGTCTCCTGCGTGCTCTCCGTCCTGGACACCCTGATCCTGGTCCTGGCGGACCGCTCGGAGTTTGGCCTGCCCCTGTGCGCCGTCAGCGCCCTGTCCATGACCGCGGCCCTCTGGGGCGGCTACTTCGCCTGTAAAAACGGACGCACGGGCCTGCGGGTGCTCTCCTCCGAGCAGAACAGCCAGATCATCACCGCCGAGTCCGGCCTCGTCAGCGACGACACCGCCATCCTCAAGACGAAGCGGTCCCCTACCGGTTTTCTCAGCCGCTACGAGCAGACGGACGTGGGGGAGTATGTCTTCAACGTGGCCGCGCCGTTCCTGATCGTCGCCGCGGCGGTGCTGGGCATCCTGGCGGTGCTGGGCAGCAAGCGGTATTTCGCCGTCTTTCACGCGATCTCGATCCTGTCCGCCGCCGGAACGGGGGCGGCGGCGTTCATCTGCTTCACCGTACCCTTTGCCATCGCGGCCCGCCGCCTCAGCGGCTCCGGCGCGGCGGTGGCGGGATGGGCCGGACTCCGGGAGCTGGGCAGGAGCAGCAGCCTTGTCATCCGGGACGCGGACCTGTTCCCCCGGGGTACCGTGGAGGTGGACCGCATCCGCATCCTGGAGAGCGTGGACGCGGAAAAGGTGATCTCCTACACCGGCAGCGTGGTGGCCGCCAGCGGCAACGCCCTGGCCGGGGCGTTCGCGGAGCTGCTGCGGCGCAACAACTGCGCCATGCGCCGGGTGGACGCTTTCGCCCCCCGGGACGGGGGCGGCATGACCGCCGTCATCGCCGGGGAGAGCATTTACATCGGCAGCAGCGGCTTTATGCATCTGGTGGGCATCCGCCTGCCCCAGGCCTTCAACGTCCCCAACGCCATCTTCACCGCCATCAGCGGCAGGCTGGTGGGCATCTTCGAGGTCCGCTACCAGCCCGTCAGCAGCGTGCAGGAGGCGCTGTACTGCCTGCTCCAGTCCCCCCTGCGGCCCATCTACGCCATCCGGGACTTCAACATCACCCCCGTCATGGTGCAGACCGGCTTCCGCCTGCCCAACAACGACCTGCGCTTCCCCTCCTACTCGGAGCGCTACCGGGTGTCCGCCGCCCAGCCGGGCAAGGACAGCCGCGTGTCCGCCGTGGTGGTGCGGGACGGCCTGGGTCCCCTGGTGGACGTGGCGGAGCTGAGCCGCAGGACCTATCTCGCCACCCGCATCTCCGCCGCCATCGCCCTGGCGGGCAGCGTTCTGGGCGTGGTGCTCTGCTTTATCCTCTGCTGGCTCGGGTCCTTTGACTCCGCCTCCGCCGGAAATCTGCTGCTGTTTGAGCTGCTCTGGTGCGCGGTGGACCTGATTTTCCCGTTCCTGCTGGAGCGGTGAGGACGCGCCGGGCGATCCCTGCGGATACACAATATAATTACGGGCCTGTCCCCGAGACAGGCCCGTTTTCTGATGGAAAAAAGCCAAAGGTTTTCCTTAAGGAAACGCTGAATAAATCCCCGCGCACGTCTGGCGGCAAATTTTGCGCCCGCCTGCGTTCCAAAAACCTTGAAATACACAAAGTATTCCTGCGGTTTTTGCGCCTTGGCGGACACAAAATTTGCTCGCCAACCGCA
>JAFTBW010000156.1 GCA_017455015.1 Oscillospiraceae bacterium
ACCAAGACGGTGACGGAGACGCCGGAGCCCACGGCCACGGAGCCCGCAGTGACGAAGCCACCGGTTTCCAAGTCCACCCCGAGCCCGACGCCCTCTCCGACTCCGACTCCCACTCCAACGCCGGCTCCCACTCCAACGCCGGCTCCCACTCCAACGCCCACTCCCACTCCAACGCCCACTCCAACGCCCACTCCAACGCCCGTGCGCACCCCCACTCCCGCCACCCCTGCGCCCGTGCGCACCCCAGAGCTGACTCCCGAGCCGGCCCCCGAGCCCGTTGCCGGCTCCGTGGTGGGGATGTACTATGTCACCACTATCAACGGGACGGCGGTTGCCGGCGCCTACACCGGCCCCACCTTCGGCGACGTGCCCAACGGCTACGGGGTCCTCTACATCGCGGCCCCGGCGGGGGACTTCCTGGCAGGCGACACCATCTCCGGCAACTGGAGCGGCGGCGCTCTCCAAGGGTCCTGCACCTTGAACCGCGACGTGGACGGCGTTACCCAGAGCTACTCGGTTTATGTGGGCTGAGTCCCTAAATAAATGTCAATCCATGGCAAGAATAGAACGGAGGTAAACCGCGATGAAAACCGGCACAACAGTCCCAATTCTGAGAAAAGCCCTGACCCTGGCGCTATCCCTGATGCTGCTTTTGACCCTGCTCCCCGCTTCCGTCAGCGCAGACACCTCGGTGATGGAAAACTACAGCAATTTCTACATGGTCCGCAGCTACCTCAGCGGCCAGTTCTACGATGTTTCGGCATCGGACTGGTACTACTCCAACGTGAAGATGGCCTATGAGTTCGGCCTGACCAACGGCAAGGGCGACAGCTTCGGCGCGTCGGACAATCTGACCGTGGCGGAGGCCATCACCTTTGCCTGCCGGCTGCACAAGACCTTTAACGGCACCCGGGAGGAGTTTCTGCCGCAGGCCAACGCCCCCTGGTACTACACCTATCTGGGCTACGCCATCAGCTATCACATCATCTCCAACAACCAGTTTACCGCTGCCGACTACGACCGGTACTGCACCCGGGCGGAGTTCGCACTGATCCTTTCAAAGTCCTTTCCCAGCGACGCCCTGCCCTACCGCTCCGGCAACGACCTGACGAAGCTCCCGGATGTGGATTCCTCCAACGCCACGGGCACGGCCATCATGCTGCTCTACCGGGCCGGCATCGTGGGCGGCATGGACGCCGTGGGGACCTTTGCCCCGGACAGCTCCATCACCCGCAGCCAGGGGATCGCCATCGTGACGCGCATGGCCATGCCGGAGCTGCGTCTGCCCCAGTCCACCGCCACCGTCTCCGGCGGCAACGTGGTGGAGTATCTGCGCAACACCGCAAAAACCCGGGGTACCATGGACGACTCCGACGGCAACGCGGACTACATCTACCGCTACCTGAACGAAGTGGACAGCGAGGGCTCCGTCCTGTGCTATCTGGTACACCGTCCGGCCAGCGAGGGCGGCAATCTGTCCGTTTTCACGTTCTACTATCCCAGCGATGAGGATGACACCAGCCATGTGTGCATCTATTTCTTCCTGTCCAGCAATCTCTCCAAGCCCTATAGCGGCGGCGTGACGTATACCGACGACGAAAGCGGCACGGAGATCGAGGGCGATTTCGATCTGGAGCCCTCCGGCTTTTCCACGGAAACCGCGCTCACCTTCAGCAGCTATGACGGACCCAGTAACGTGAAACAGCCTCTGGCCGAGATGGGCTCTTTGCTGCTGGGCTACGCCCTCAACGGCCTGAACGACCAGGTCTTCTCCGGCAGCAGCTACAGCACCCGTGATCTGGGCTTCTCCGGCAGCAACTACAATACGAACGGCGGCAGCGGCAGCAGCGGCAACGTGAACGCCGGCAACACCGGCGTCGATACTCCCCTGCCCGGGACGGGAGTCTACAGCTTCCTGGAGAGTTTTCTCACCTCCAACGGCAGCAAGGACGAGGACGGCGATTATCTGTATCGCTACACGCCCAGCTCCTCCTATGACGGCGACGGCTACAGCTGCACGTTCTACACCTACGCCATGACCGGAGACGACTCTTTTGATATCTACATGCGGGTGAATTGGGACGACGGCGACGTCTACCGCTGCTGCGCCTGCTTCCCCAAGAGCGGAAACGCATCGGAATTCGATCTGTACACCTGGTTCCGCATCGGGGACGATTCGTATGACACCTATGTTGCCGTACCCATGTCTTTCTCAGGCTCTCTTCCCGCTTTTGACTACTCGGACGGCGAAGACGACAGCGATTTGAACGGCTCGTTCCACGACCTCGCCGAGGAGATGTGCTACGACGCTCTGGAGGTCTTTGAGGAACAGGTCCTGGACCCCGGCGGCTATACGCTGCGCGATCTCGGCCTTCGGAACATGTGATCCTCCCGGCAATGCGCGGGCGGATTTCCGGACAAAACCTGACAATACAGGCGGTGACACGGGGACGAATCCCCGTGTCACCAATTTTATTCCGTATCGCACGCAAAACACCGCTCCATGACGCACAGCGGTTTTCCGTTCCGGGCTCAGCCGCCTGTTCGCCGATGCTGCACAGAGACGGCTTTCACAGTTTTACACAATAATCATGCGGCGGGAGTTGACGTGGTGGCCGAACTCCGGCATGAAGATCATGCTCTCGCTGTCGGGGTCCAGATTGTCCTGGGTGATGGGAGGCATATACGAGGAGGTGAAGCAGAACCCGTAGGTCAGGTCGTGGTAGCCCTGAGAAAGGCCGCCGGGCTTTTTCACCTTCAGCACTGCGGGGGCGGTCACGTCCCACTGGGTGTTGTAATCCGATGCCATCTCCTCCCAGGTGTAGTCCTCGCCCTTGACGTTCCAGAGAATGTTCTCCTTGCCGATTTTTTCCCCGTCAACGATCAGCGTGCCGGGGCGGAGCTGGGAGAGGAACACGCCACGGTAGTAGGGCAAACGGACCTTGAACTGGAAGCCCACGGTCTCGCCGTTCACCACGGTGTTCCGAAATCCGACGGATTGAATGATTTCCCGTTCCATTTCTTCCTCCTCCTTAGTCACCCAACAGATTTTTCAGCATGACGTGCTGCTTGCGGAGCGTCTGCCCCACCTCGTAGCCCGGATCGTACTTGTCCGCGCCCTCGTACTCGCTGAGCAGATAGCCGTCCCAGCCCTGGTCCTGCATGACCTTGATGATCTCCGGATAGGGGATCGTGGTCTCCCGGAAATCGTCGCTCATGTGGATGAACTTGGCGTGGCAGCAGTAGACGTAGGGCAGCAGGGGGATGAGGTCCTCGGGGGTGTTGGGGGTGTAGTTGGGGTCGCGCCACTCGCCCTCGCCGAAGTTGGTGCGGAACACGGAGAAGTCGATGTTCAGGCCGAAGTGCTTTGTGCCGGTCTCTTCGATGAAGTCCACGAAGTCCGTCACCAGCTTGCCCTTGAGGTTGGAGGGGGTGTGGATCTCGGGACACATCTTCATGTTCAGCTCCTCCGCCAGCGGCAGAGCGCCCCGGATGATCTCCCGCCAGTTGGTCACGGGCTCCAGCAGATTGTTGATGACGGGCATCTTGGTGCGCATGACGGTGAAGCCCAGCCGGTGGGCCAGGCGGATGTCCCGGCAGAGCATGGCGACGGATTCCCCGGTGGTCAGGTCCCGGCTTCCCAACACATGGGAGTCGATCCAGTTGCCGTACTCCACGGGCACCACCTCATACTTGTCGCACAGGCGAAACCAGTGCTCCACCCAGGCGTCGGTGGGATAGGGGTAGTTCTCGATGTGGGTGTTGGCCAGGATCTCGATGCCGTGAGCGCCCATGTCGTGAACGTCCTCAAAGCAGTCCTCGAGGGTCTTGGTCAGGCCGAATTCGGCGGAGTAGCTGTACAGCGCCACTCCCCGTTTGGGGCCTTTCCTTGTGTACTGGTACATACGCTTTTCCTCCTCTTTTCCATCCCCGTGCGCGGGGATTTTTTCAATCTTTCTTGTGTCAAGGGGACGGTTCTCCTGACACAATGCTGCGTGTCAGAGGGACGGTGTGTCAGAAGAACCGTCCCCTTGACACACCCACCGTCCCCTTGACACACCGCCGGATCAGCCTCCGTCCCTCCAGACGGAGAAGTGCATAAAGTCAAAGTTCTTCCCCTTGGACCAGCCGGTGGCTTTTCCCACCTCATTGGTGCCGCTGCCGCCCCAGCCCCAGCCGTAGTCCGCAAAGGCCCGGACCACGCTGCCGTTGGGGGAGATGGAGTAGACGCTGGGACCGGTGAGCTTGCCGTGGTAGGCGGATATATCCCGCCCCACCCAGGTCTCGCCCTCCATGTCCTCCGGCCACCAGCCCGAGCCGCAGGTCAGAACGCAGGAGCCGGAATGGAAGTTGCACTCGCAGTTGTAGTAGGGGTTGATGTCCACGGCGCAGCCCCAGGCGTGGCGGCCCGTCTCTCCGGTGAAGCGGGCTGCGCCCACGCTCTCGATGGGAAAGCGCTCCGGGTCGTTGTAGATCTGCTGGAAGATCAGCTTGATCTCCTCCTCCACCACCTTGTTCACCACCAGCAGCACGTTCTTCGTGGCCTTGTTGCCGGTCTTGCCGTCGATGTACCAGATAGGCACCAGCACGCCGGTGATGTAGGGGGCGGCCTCGTCGATGGTGGCGAAGTAGGTCTTGTTCTTGTCCCCGAACAGCCGCAGCCGCGCCTCGGCGGTGGGGTTGCTGTAGGCGTCCACATGGCCGTCGTAGAGCCACTCCGCGAACGAGACGAAATCCCGGGGCCGAGTGGAGCCGCGGATGGGGTCGATGCGCGGGCTGCTGGCCCAGTCCGCGGTCTTGCGGATGCCCGTTGCCAGCCGGTAAATCACCACCGCCGCCTCGCTGCGGCGCAGGGAGTTGTCCCCCTGGAAGCTTCCGTCCTCGTAGCCTGTGAGCAGGCCCTTGCCGAAGGACTGCTCCACGCTGGCCACATAGCGGGCGGAAATGGCGTTGTAATCCGAGATGTACTGGTAGGCTTTGGTGGTCACCAGCATGTTCTCATGGAGCATATTCTGGCAGACGCTGTTCAGGATCACTGCCATCTCATAGCGGCTGATCTCCTGGTCCAGCGCCTTTTTGGTGCAGGGGAACAGCAGCAGGTCGGGCTGTGCCCCCTCGTCCTCGCTGGTCATGGCGGCCATCAGGACGTTGTTTTCCATGGCCATCGTGTAATATTTGCCCGCCCAGTGGATGTCATCCCGGCTGTGGTCCGTGGTCCAGGCCTCCCCGGCGGTCATCGCCATCTTCAAAAACTGGCCCCGGGTCACGTTGTCGTCCGGGTGAAAGCGCTTGACGCCGTCGGCGTCCACCATACCGTCGATGATGCCCGGCAGGTAGTTCTGCAAAATCAGCAGCGACTGCTCGTACCAGCAGCCGCCCGGCACGTCGGGAAAGCCCGTCCGGGTTGCCTGCACCGGCGCGGCGGGCAGCAGCAGGGCGCAGGCCAGGATCAGCGCCAGGGTGGAAGTCAGGTGTTTTTTCATTTAAAAATCCTTTTTCTCTATTGCCTTCCCCCCTGAGGGGAAGGTGGCCAGAAGGGCCGGATGAGGGGGACGTCTACCTCCGCCCTCCATTGCCTTCCCCCTGGGGGCTGCGCCGCAGGCGCAGACAGATGAAAGACGTGGCATAATACCGGTAGCTGGGAGGTGGATGGCCTCACCCACCACCGGCCCGCCGGGCCGGCGGTCCCCCGGTCGCTTCGCGCCTCTTTTGCCGGAAAACATGCCCCCGGCATGTTTTCTGACCGGCAAAAATCCCTTGTGGGGGAGGGAAAAGGCGGTGACGGATGAGGGGCAATTATAGCTTGAACGAATAGGCCAGCAGCTTGTTCAGCGGATAGCTGACGTAGCCGCCGCCCTCCTTGGAGGCCAGCACCTCCATGTCCGGGGAGAACTCGCTGAGCACCTGGCGGCAGGCGCCGCAGGGCATGCAGTAGTTCTTGCCCGTGCCGTAGACGGCGATGCGCCGGAATTTGGTGTAGCCCTCGCTGACGGCCTTGACCACAGCGGTGCGCTCGGCGCAGATGCACTCGCCGAAGGCGGCGTTCTCCACGTTGCAGCCCAAAAACACGGTGCCGTCCTCGCACTCCAGGGCCGCGCCCACGGGAAAGTTGGAATAGGGGGCGTAGGCCCGGGTGGAAGCCTCCTGGGCCAGCCGAAGCAGCTCACGGTCGTTCATGTTGTTACCTCCCTGTAAATAGTATTACCGCTCTCTCCCTCCCCCTCATGTCTCCTGCTGGTTCAGGTAAAGCTGCCACTCGGGGAAGCGGAAGAACAGGTCGAACTGTGTGGCGTGAAGGTTCTCGATCGCGCCGCGGTGGGTCAGCACCTGCCGCCGCTCGAAGCAGATGGGGATGATGATGCCGCTGTCCGCGATGTAGTGGGATACGGTCTGAAAATTCTCGTACCGGCTCACGTCGGAGGAGGCCAGGTAGTTGCCGTACAGGTCCACGTAGGCGGTGTCGGAGTTCCTGGCGTAGTTGGTCTTCCAGTCCACCTTGCCGTTCTTGTCCGGCTCGGCCACCTCGAAGAGGTAGCTCAGATCCCAGTCCATGGCCATCCGGACCTCGCCGTAGTACATGTCGTAGTTCCCCTCCTCCAGCGCGGTGAGAAAATCCTCCCAGCTCAGCTCGTAGAGGGTGGTGGTGATGCCCAGCTTGTTCAGCTCGTCCGTGAGACGGCGGGCGGCCTCCACCTTGGCGGCGGAGTCGTTGTTCACGATGAAACGGATGCGGAACTCCACCACGATGCCCGTGACCATGATCTCCAGTTCGCCGTCCCCGTCCAGGTCCCCCACCCCGGAGGCCTCAAAGAGGGCGGCCGCGGTCTCCGGGTTGTAGGCCAGGGATTGGGCGTATTCCTCGTCGTAGAGCCCGCTGCGGGGGTGGACGGCCAGGGCTGCCTCGGTGCCGCAGCCGTTGAGAAGCTCCTTTACCACATAGCTCCGGTCCACCAGCCTCCCCACGGCGCAGCGGGTGCGGAAGAACTGAAAGTAGTTGCTCCGGGTGTTGAAGCCGATGTAGTGCAGATTGGTGGTGTCGAAGTACCGGGTCTCGTTGGTGCTGCCGTAGCCCAGGTTGTACATGCCCGTGGGGTCGTTGCTGACAATGTCGATGCGGGAGTCCTCAAAGGCCGTGATCCGGGCGCTGGTGTCCATGAAGTCCCGGAGGTAGACCTGCTCCACGGGCAGGCTCCGGTAGCGGCTCTCGGGGTTGCGGACCAGGGTGTCGTGGGAGATGTTCAGCATATACGGCCCCGTTCCGGCGGGGAAGTCCTCCTCAAAGCTGTTGATGGGGATGATGGGGATGTTCAGCAGTGCGGGAAGCCGGCTGTTCGGGCGGGTGGTGGAGATGGCGAACATCTCGTCCCCCATGGCAGAGCAGCCGTAGACGCACTTCAGGCGGGCGGAGTAGACCTCGCAGGTCTTGGCCATGATGATGGAGTAGGCCACGTCCTTTGCCGTCAGCGGCGTGCCGTCGGAGAAGCGGAGGTCCTGCCGCACGGTAAAGGTCCACCAGCCGTAATCCTCGCTGGTGTACTCCGTCACGATGTCCGAGGAGAACTGAAAGTCCTCATCCACCGTGAACACGCTGTCATAGAGCAGGGACCAGAACTGGGCGTTGGCGGCGCTGGTGGCCCGCAGGGGGTTCATGCTCCCCGCCGGGTCGTAGTTCAGGGAGAAGACCGAGTCCACCGCTTTCCGCGTGGCGATGGCCTGGCCCAGGGCGCTGCTGTCCACGTCCGGCAGCTCCTCCTCCCCCCGGGAGCCGGCTCCGCCGCAGCCGGTAAGCAGGCAGACGGCCAGCAGGCAGAGGGCCAGCAGCGCCGCGCAGGTTTTTCTTGCGTTCTCTTTCACATTCATAGGCATTTCCCCCGCTTCCGCAGGTGTTCGGGGATCAGCTCCCAAGCTCAATCAGCGCAGCCTGGCTGCCCCGCTGCCCCTTCGTATAGCGGTGGGACCAGAAGGTCTCGTGGGAGCAGACGGTACAGGCCCCGCTGACCGCGATGTTTTCCTCTGCCAGCCCCAGGGAGCGCAGCCGCCGGGCGTTGCAGCCCCGGAGATCCAGCAGATACTTGTCCGTTTTTCCGGCTACGGGCGCGTACAGGCCGTCGAGGCCGCCGTCCGTACCCCGCAGCCAGTTTTCCGCCGCCGCGATCACCTCGGGGCCGACCTCAAAGCAGCACTTTCCGATGGCCGGACCGATGGCGGCGCGAATGAGGGCCGGGGAAGCCCCCAGGGAGGCCATTTTCTCCACCGCAACGGCCAGAATGTCCGCCACGCTGCTGCGCCAGCCGCAGTGCACCGCGCCGACGACGCCCCGGACCGGGTCGTGGAGCAGCACAGGCACGCAGTCCGCCGTGAAGCAGATCAGGGCAAGTCCGGGGCGGTCCGTCACGATGCCGTCCGCCTCGTAGGGGATGGGCGTCCCCAGGACATGGACATCCTGCTCCGTGACGATCCGGACCGCGCTGCCGTGTACCTGCCGGGTGAACGCCATGCGCTCCGTATGGATGCCCGCGGCCGCCCCCAGGCGGCGGTAGTTCTCTTTCACGTTTTCGGGATCGTCCCCCCGGTTCTCCCCCAGGTTCAGGCCGGCGAGGTATCCTTTGCTGACACCCCCCAGCCGGGTGGTAAAGCAATGCCGGGCGGTGATGACGGGAGCGGTCAGGTACGTCACGCCCATTTTTGTGTGTTCCGGAAAAGTCATGGTTTTTTATGCGTTCCTGCCGCAGCAGTCCTTGTACTTCATGGGCAGCCCGTTGGGGCGGAGCTTGCCGCAGGGACAGGGGTCGTTGCGCCCCGGCTTTTTCTCCCGGCGGACGGGCTGGCGCTTCACCGTGCCGTCGCCGCCGGCGTTGGCCACGGGGTTTTTCACCACGCTCTTGCGCTGCACCGTCTCGTTGGTGCGGACACGCACCAGGTACATCCGGCGGGAGACCTCCTGGCGGATGCCGGCCACCATCTGCTCGAACATCTCGAAGCCCTCCTGCTTGTAGGCGTCCACGGGCTTCACGTTGCCGTAGCCCCGCAGGCCGATGCCCTTGCGCAGCTCGGCCATAGCGTCGATGTGGTCCATCCAGTACTCGTCCACCACCCGGAGCAGCACCACCCGCTCCAGCTCGCGCATGAGCGGCGTGCCGTCCGGCCCTGCGCCAAGCCCGGCCTCTTTCTTCTCATAGGCCTCCGTGGCATAGCGCTCCACAGTCTCCCGCACGGCGTCGTGCTTCAGGCCCTTTTCCCAGGCGATGGCTCCCTGGGGCAGGAAGAGGGGATAGAACGGATTCAGCATATCCTCCAGGGCCTCCGGGCTGTCGGGGTCCACGGTGCCCACGTTGTCGGTGATGAACTCCGCGATCATGCCCCGGATGCTCTCCCGCACGTCCTCGCCGTCCAGCACCTTGTAGCGCTGCTCGTAGATCAGCTTGCGCTGGACGTTCATCACGTCGTCGTACTCGAGGGTGGCCTTCCGGGTCTGGAAGTTGCGGCTCTCCACGGTCTTCTGGGCCTGCTCGATGGCGTTGGAGAGCATCTTGTTGTCCAGGGGCGTGTCCTCCTCCAGGCCCAGGGTCTCCATCATGCCCATCACCCGCTCGGAGCCGAACAGGCGCATGATGTCGTCGGTCATGGAGATGAAGAAGCGGCTCTCGCCCGGGTCGCCCTGACGGCCGGACCGGCCCCGGAGCTGATTGTCGATGCGCCGGGACTCGTGGCGCTCGGTGCCCAGGATGAACAGGCCGCCCGCTGCCCGGACCTTCTCCGCCTCGGCGCCGGTGACGGCCTTGTGGGCTTTCATCCGTTCGGCGAAGAGCTGGCGCGCCGCCAGGATGTCCGCATTGTCCGTGTCCGCGTAGCCCGTGGCCTCGACGATGACCTCGTCGGAGTAGCCGGCCTTTTTCAGGTCGTTTTTCGCCAAAAACTCCGCGTTGCCGCCCAGCGTGATGTCGGTGCCGCGGCCTGCCATGTTGGTGGCGATGGTCACCGCGCCGAACTTGCCCGCCTGGGCCACGATCTCCGCCTCTTTTTCGTGGTTCTTGGCGTTCAGGACGGAGTGCTGGATGCCGGTGCGCTGTAAAAGCTTGGAGATGTACTCGCTCTTTTCGATGCTCACGGTGCCCACCAGCACGGGCTGGCCCTTTTCGTGGCACTCCACGATCTGCTGGATGATGGCCCGGTTCTTGCCGTTTTCGTTTTTGTAGACCACGTCGGGCCGGTCGATGCGCGCCACCGGCTTATTGGTGGGGATCTCGATGATGTCCAGGCCGTAGATGCTGACAAACTCCTCCTGCTCCGTGGCGGCGGTGCCCGTCATGCCGGAGAGCTTGTCGTACATGCGGAAATAGTTCTGGAAGGTGATGCTCGCCAGGGTCTGGTTCTCCGCCTCAACCTGCACATGCTCCTTGGCCTCAAGGGCCTGGTGCAGCCCGTCGCTGAAGCGCCTGCCGGGCATGAGCCTGCCCGTGAATTCATCGACGATGACCACCTTGCCGTCCTGCAGGACGTAGTCCACGTCCCTGCGGAAACAGTGATGCGCTTTGAGCGACTGCAGGATGTGGTGCTGGTAGGAAATGCTTGCGGGATCAAAAAGGTTGTCTATGTGCAGCAGTTCCTCGCACATGGACACGCCCTCGTCGGTAAGCATGGCGGACTTGGCCTTTTCATCCACGGTGAAATGCGCATCCTTTTTCAGCTGGCAGACGATGGCGTCTATGGCGGGATAAAGCGCCGTGGATTCATCGCTGGCGCCGGAGATGATGAGCGGCGTTCGCGCCTCATCGATGAGGATGGAGTCCACCTCGTCCACGATAGCGTAATTATGCCCGCGCTGCACAAGCTGCTCCGCGTAAAACTTCATGTTGTCGCG
>JAFTBW010000157.1 GCA_017455015.1 Oscillospiraceae bacterium
CACGTTTGGCGGCAAATTTTGCGCCCGCCTGCGTTACAAAAACCTTGAAATACACAAAGTATTCCTGCGGTTTTTGCGCCTTGGCGGACACAAAATTTGCTCGCCAACCGCACGCGTTGCTTTAATCAGCGTTTCCTTAAATGACGGCCGGCGCGGCCTCACAGTCCCGGTTCCCTGCCGATGTGGCGGATGATTGCCTCGTCCTCAGTATTGCCGTAGAGGCAGCAGAAGTAAACGCGGTCTGTGTTCATTACTGCCCTGCACCCCTTGGATTCGCAGCAGATGGGAACGATTTTCTCAAAGCCTTGCGGCGTTTGGGCAAAAAAAGAGCGGGAACGACTACCCTTCGGTCTTCACCGAATGATACCTGCCATAAAAGACAGGCGGCAGTCATTCCTGCTCTCGCGTTGTAAAGAGGTTTCCCTCAATTTAAAGACGAAAATCGTTCAAAACGAATCAGAATGTCACTTCGATTTCCTGGGAGAGGCAGTCGCGGGAGTTGCCGCCCACGTAGACGATAAACTTGCCGTCCTCCAGCACGTACTGCCCGGCGTCATTGAAAAAGCCCAGGTCATTTTTCTGTACGGCCATGGTGACCCGCTTCTGCTCACCGGGGGCGAGAGCGGCCTTGGCAAAGTCCTTCAGCTCCTTGACGGGCCGGACGATGGAGGCGGTCACGTCCCTGGTGTAGAGCTGCACGGTCTCCACGCCGGGGCGGGAGCCGGTGTTGCGCACGTCCACGGAAACCATCAGCGTGTCGCCTGCGTCCTTGACCTCCAGCCCGTCGTAGGCAAACTCCGTGTAGCTCAGGCCGTAGCCAAAGGGGTAGAGCGGCTCCCAGCCGGCGTCCAGGTACCGGGAGGTGAACTTGCCCTTTCCGCCCGGCCGGCCCGTGTTGGGGTGGCTGTAGTAAATGGGGCACTGGCCGGTCATCCGGGGGAACGAGGAGGCAAGCTTGCCCTCGGGGGCCCTGTCGCCGAACAGCACCGACGCCACGGCGTTGCCCATCTGGACGCCCAGATGCCAGCACTCCAGAATGGCGGGCACATGCACAGACTCCCACTCCAGGGCGAGGGGGCGGCCGTTCATCAGCAGGGCCGCCACGGGCTTGCCGCCGGCAAGCAGCTTTTCCAGCAGCTCCCGCTGTTTGCCCGGCAGGGTGATGTCCGCCTTGGAGGAGGCCTCTCCGGACATGGCGGTGGTCTCGCCCACCACGGCCACGATCACGTCGCCCCAGGCGGCGGCCTCTTCGAGCTGGGCCTGATCCAGCTCGCCCTCCGGCCCGCAGCAGGGGAAGTAACGGTAGTTGGCTCCGGCGTTGTCAAAGCCGTCCTGAATGGACACGCAGTCGCTCTCCCGCCAGCTCAGCGCCCAGGCGCCCACGACCTCGGTACGCTCCGCGGCCAGCTTGCCCACCAGGCTGATCTTTTTGGACTTGTCCAGGGGCAGCAGGCCGTTTTCGTTTTTCAGCAGCACGATGGAGCGCTCGCCGGCCTCCCTCGCCAGCGCAAGGTGGGCCTCCGGCAGCGTCTCGTAGCGGGCGGCCAGCTCCGGGGACACATAGGGGTGCTCAAAAAGGCCCAGCCACATCTTGACGGACAGGATGCGCTCCGCCGCCTCGTCGATGACGGACAGGGGGACCTTCCCCTCCTCCACCGCGCGCTTGAGCTCCTTGATGTAAATGCGGGTGCCCATGTCGATGTCCATGCCGGCGTTGGCCGCCTGGACCCCGGCGTCGTACTGGTCGGCGGCGATGCCGTGGTTCACGCACTCCCGGATGGCGTTGGCGTCGCTGACCACCAGACCGGGGAACTTCCACTCGCCCTTGAGGATCTGCCGCAGGGTCAGCCGGTTCACCGTGCAGGGCACGCCGTTGAGGTCGTTGAACGAGGCCATCACCGTGGCAGCGCCGGCCTCCACCGCCGCGCGGAACGGCGGCAGATAGACGTTGTAGAGCTGGGCGGGGGCCATGCTGGCGGTGTTGTAGTCCCGGCCGGACTCGCAGGCTCCGTAGGCCACATAGTGCTTCAGGCATGCGGCGACATAGTTCTCCGGGGAGGACATGTCCCCCTGGAGGCCCTGAATCTTGGCGCGGGCAAAGCGGGAGGCCAGACGGGTGTCCTCGCCGGGTCCCTCGGAGACCCTGCCCCAGCGGGCGTCCCTGGCCACGTCCACCATGGGGGCGAAGTGCCAGTTGATGCCCTGACTGCGGGATTCCTTTGCGGCCATGGCAGCGGTGCGCTGGAACAGCTTTTCGTCAAACGTGCCCGCCTCGGCGATGGCGATGGGGTACACCGTGCGGAAGCCGTGGATCACGTCCAGCCCGATCAGCAGAGGGATGCCCAGGCGGCTCTCCTCCACGGCGATGTGCTGGAGCTCGTTGTACTTCTCCGCGTCCTGCACCATAAGGGAGCCCACCAGCCCCTCCCGCACTTCATCCTCGTGGTAGTCCGTCTTGGCGGTGCTCATGATCTTGTCGAACTCCTCTTTGGGGAGGCGTCCGTCCGTCAGCATCTCGATGAGCTCCTCAAAGGGCACGTCGAAGCCCCCCACGATGGACATGGACTCCTGGTTCATCTGCCCGATCTTCTCCTCCAGCGTCATGCGGGACAGCAGCTCCCGGACTCTGGCTCTCTGTGCGTCTGTCAGTCGGTACATAGCGCGGCCTCCTGTTCGGTAATATAGATATGTGTAGGCGGATTTGCCGCCGCCGGGAAAGTCACGGCTATCTTATCATAGTTTCCTTGGGAGCGCAAGGGAGGCCGCTGCGGTTTCCCGCTCTTTTTACACATTTTTCCCCGCGGCGCATAGACTGTAGTGAACAACGCAATAGGAGGTTGAAATCATGCCAGACAGAGTTTTGTCCGGACCGGCGGAAGACAGCGGTCCCAGCAGCCCGGACCGGGTGCGCATCCACACCGGCAAGATCTTCGACGCGTGCAGGGACAAAGACTGCATCGAGGATCTGCGCGTCTATCCCACGGTCAGCTCCCAGGCGGTGATCGACACCGCGTTCAGCGTCCGGCCCGAGGGCGCGTGCCTGCTGTACGCCGACGTCAGCGTGGATGAGATCAGCTTCAACCGTGGCTACTACACCGTGGACGTTACCTACTTCTACAAGGTCACCGGAGAGACCTTCCCCGGGGGCATCCCGGTCACGGGCCTTGCGGTCTTTGACAAGCGGGTGATCCTCTACGGCAGCGAGGGCAGCGTCAAGACCTTCAGTTCCCTGAACGACGTGGCCGGGGGACTGGTGGCGGCGCGGGCCAATCCGGTGGCCGTTGTGGAGGCGGTGGACCCCATCGCCCTGAACCTGCGGGTGGGGGAGAGCCCCTGCGGGGCGGAGACGGAGCTTCGCAGCATCCCCCAGGCCATCATCGAGGCAATTGGCGAGGACCTGAACCTCACGAACACCGGACGGCAGCTCTATGTGACGCTGGGGCAGTTCTCCATCATCCGCCTGGAGCGGGACGCCCAGCTTGCGGTGGAGGCGGAGAGCTTCTATCCCGTCCGGGAGTGCGTGGGCAGCAGCGACGACGACCCCTGCACCCTGTTCAGCCGGGTCCGCTTCCCGGTGGACGAATTCTTCCCGCCCGACACCCTTCCCAGGGAGGAGAACTACCGGGAGCTGGTGTAAGATCGCCCCATACGACCGAAAGCCCCCGGAGGATGTTCCTCCGGGGGCGCAATCTTTATGGGGTCAATTGTGAGATCACTGAGAGTACTGGCCGACGACGATCTCCTCCGGCTCGTGGGTCCTGGGGGCGTAGTCGCTGGCCCGCTCGGAGAGCACCTCATAGTGGCCGGGGATATAGGCGTCCTTGTTGGGGATCAGGGCGATATAGGTCCTGCCGGGGCGCAGGAGCACATCGGAGCCGTCCTCCGTCGTGTAGCGGAAAGGCCCGTAGTCCTCGTCCTGCCGCCACTGGATGGAGACAGCCTTGCCGCCGCAGGCCCAGACGCCGGGGCCGCCCTCGGTGAAATACATGGTCCGGTGGCCCATGTTGTCCAGATGCTCCGTGTGTACGCTGAGGAACAGCACGTTGTCGAACCAGACGGTCTCGCCCGTGTTGCCGTCGTAGATGTCGGAATTCATCATCTCCTGCCAGGCAAAGTAGCGGTCCGTATCCGGGTCATAGATCAGGTTCGTGGTCTTCCAGTTGGTGAAATAGGCGATCAGCTCCGGGGCGTCCTCCCCGTCCGGGGCGGCGCCGTCCTCGGAAAAGCGCAGGCCGCAGTCATAGTCCTCCGGCAGCGTCAGGGGGTACTCCTGCAGCTCCGCCAGGTCCCAGACCTCCTGGCCGGTGGTGAACATGGCGTGCTCCCAGCCCCGCAGCATCCGCCTGGGGTCCCGGAAGAACGGCGCGAAGCCATAGGTGGCGCGGACGCCGTCCAGGTTTTCGATGTGCTCGCCCGCGATGCGGGCGTAGGACTCGTCGCTGCCGCCGGCGTGGCAGATCACCGCGCCGTAGCTCAGGCCGGTGTCGAGATAAAATGTGCGCATGGAGCGGACCGCACCGATGAAGCCTACGCTGCGGATGTCGGGAAACAGCGCCTGCAGTCTGGTCACACTGCCCTCCGTGGGGGCCTCATAGATGATCGCCGCCTCGTTCAGGGCGTGGTGGGGCTGGGCGTCCGGATGGTTGTTGATGTTGAACGTGAAAGGCCGCACCGTGACCGGCTCGTCCACGATCTCGCCGGTGAAAGGGCTCCGGTAGACGGGCATCTCCGGGGTGGGCTCCGGCGTGGGCGCAGGAGTGGGGGACGCGGCGGCCTTGTCCGGCTCGGCGGTGACCTCCGGCGCGGTGATCTCCTCCGTGGGTCCGGCGGCCTCCTCTCCGGCGGGCTGGCCGCCGCAGCCGGCGAGAAAGGCCGGCAACAGCAGCAGACAGAGCATCAGGGTAAACATCCGTTTCAAAGCGGTTTCCTCCCATAATTCAGGTTGTCAGGTTGTTTGTCTTTGTGCGGGCCGCGTCCGCTCGCGCAGGGCTGCGCCGCGCGGCCGGGGCGGGACACAGGGGCAGTTTAATACACGCCGCCTTTCTTGTCAACTCCGAGTTTAAGAGCCTGTTTAAGATCTCTTCGCGCACGTCTTTCCGGCGGATTTTCCGCCTGGTCTTCGTTGCTCAGCCTTGAAATCCACAAAGGATTCCTGCGGCTTCGCGCCTCGACAGACAAAAAATCCGCTCGGAAATCCGCACACGCCGAGATCTTAAACAGGCTCTAAAAAGCCGAAGAACGGAAAAGACGCGCTTTTTTGCGGCGCGGCGCTTGCAATCTCCCACCACATATAGTATAATGACGCCCGGTCTGAACCGGATCGAAAGATCGGGGACCGTTTTTCATGATTTTGGCCCGCCCGACGGGCCGCACATTGACTCCAAGCTATGTGGAGCAGTGATGAAAGGAGAAAAACATGAAAAAAAGAGTATTGGCGGCGTTTCTTGCCCTGGGCGCGGTGATCGCACTGTTTTCCGGCTGCGGCAAGAGCAGCGACCCGGCGGCGGAGCGGAAGAGAGCGGGCGAGGCCGTGATCGGCATTGCCCAGGACCTGGACACGCTTGACCCCCACCACGCGACGGCGGCAGGCACGAAGGAGGTCCTGTTCAATGTGTTCGAGGGGCTGGTAAAGCCCAACGCCGAGGGCGAGCTGGTTCCGGCCGTCGCCTCCGGATTTTCCCTCTCTGCGGACGGCCTGACCTACAGCTTCACTCTGCGCCAGGGCGTGAAGTTCCACAACGGCAGGGACGTGACCATGGAGGACGTGGTCTGGTCCATCGAGCGCAACCGGCAGGAGACGGACGGCGCGGCGCTGATCCCCGCTCTCGGCGCCATCAGCGACATCGCCTATGACGACAGCACCCTGACCCTGACTCTCAGCGAGCCCAGCCTGGAGCTGCTGGCCTACCTGACCCTGGCGATCCTCCCTGCGGATTACGCGGAGCAGGAGACCGCCCCCGTGGGAACCGGCCCGTACAAATTCGTGTCCCGCACCGCCCAGGACGAGCTGGTCCTGGAGCGCAACGAGGACTACTGGGGGGAGAAGCCCCAGCTCAAAAAAGTCACCTTCAAGGTGCTGGAGACGGCCGAGGGTCTGGTGCTTGGCCTTCAGGGCGGCGCGCTGGACCTGGTGATGCACATGACCAGCACCCAGACCTCCCAGCTTCCCAAGGAGAGCTTCCACGTCGAGCAGGGCAGCATGAATCTGGTGCAGGCCCTCTATCTCAACAACGCCTCAGCCCCCTTTGACGACGTGCGGGTGCGGCAGGCCCTGTGCTACGCCGTGGACAAGCAGGGGATCATTGATCTGGCCTTTGACGGCTACGGCATTCCCCTGGGTACCAGCATGTTCCCCTCCTTCGGCAAGTATTACGTCAGCGCTCTGACGGATTACTACCCCCACGACGTGGAGAAGGCCAAGGCCCTGCTGGCCGAGGCCGGTTATCCCGACGGCTTTGAGATGACCATCACGGTCCCCAGCAACTACCAGCCCCATGTGGACACCGCCGAGGTGCTCAAGGAGCAGCTCCGGGAGGCGGGCATCCAGGTGACGATCCTGCCCGTGGAGTGGGGCGTGTGGCTCAGCGACGTGTACGGCGCGCGCCAGTTTGAGAGCACCGTCACGGGCCTGACCAGCGACAACATGACCGCCCGCAAGCTGCTGGAGCGCTTCGGTTCCGCGGTCAGCAACAACTTCACCAACTATTCCAACGAGGAATACGACGCGCTGCTGGCCCAGGCCCTGAGCAGTACCGACAGCGCTTCGCAGACCGCCATCTATCAGGAGATGGAGCGCAACCTCACCGAAAACGCCGCCAATGTCTATATTCAGGATATGGCGGATCTGGTGGCCATGCGCAGCGGCCTGGAGGGGCTGAGGTTCTATCCCCTCTATGTGCTGGATGTGTCCACGCTCTATTGGGAGCAGTGACCGATGCATCGCATCGACGTTTTTTCCCCGCCCCGGCCCGGGGCGGGGGAGCTTTGGTACGGATATGCTTCCCAAAACTCCGGCCCGGAAATCCGGGCGGGAGCTTTTTGGCTTGCAAAACGCCTTGAGAGAGGGGAGGCGGCGGTATGAAGTACGCGCTGAAACGGCTGGGTATGTTGCTGGTCACCATGCTTTTGGTGAGCTTCCTGACCTTTCTGGCCTTCTCCCTGGTGTCCGGGGACCCCGCCCAGACCAAGCTCGGCACCGAGGCCACGCCGGAGCGCCTGGAGGCCCTGCGCCACAGTTGGGGCCTGGACCGCCCCTTTCTGCTGCGCTACTTTGGCTGGCTGGGCGGTTTTTTCACCGGCGATCTGGGCATGAGCTACCATTACGGGACCGAGGTGTGGACCCTCATCGCCCCCAAGCTGGCGTTCACCCTCTGTCTGAGCCTCATGAGCTTTGGACTGATCGTGCTGGTCTCCATCCCCCTGGGGGTGCTGTCCTACCGCTGGTCCGTGGGGCCGCTGGAGCCGCTGCACACGGGCTTTAACCAGCTTTGCATGGCGGTCCCCTCCTTTTTCACCGGGATATTGATCTCCTGGCTCTTTGGCATCACGCTGCGCTTTTTCATCCCCGGGGCCATCCCGGACCTGGGGGAGGACCCGGCGGGTGCGCTGACCCAGCTCTTCTTCGCCGCCGTGTGCATCGCCATCCCCCGCATCGCCATGACCGTGCGGATGATGCGCTCCACCGTGGTGGGCGAGATGGAAAAAGCCTACGTCCGCACCGCCATCTCCCGGGGCAGCGACCGGCGCGGGGTCCTGTACCGCCATGTGCTGAAAAACTCCCTGGTGTCCACCATCACCTTTCTCGGCCAGACCATGGCGGAGATCGTGGGCGGCGGCATCGTCGTGGAGCAGGTCTTCGGCATCCCAGGACTGGGGCGCTTTCTCGTGGCCTCCATCGGCTACCGGGACTATCCCGTTGTCCAGACCATCGTGGTCATTCTGGCGTTCTGGGTGGTGCTGGCCGGGACCCTGGCGGACCTGCTGGATCAGTACATCGATCCGCGGCTGCGGCTGGGAGGGGAAGCGTGATGAAAAAACGGATGAACGGCTATCTGCTGGCGGGGCTGATCCTCACCGGCATCCTGGTCGGGCTGACACTCCTGGGCATCTTCTGGACGCCCTGGTCCCCCACGGCCCAGAGCACGGACCGGTTTTTGCCGCCCTCCCTGAACCACCTGTTCGGTACGGACAAGCTGGGCAGGGACATCTTCAGCCGCGTACTGCGCGGCTCCGGTACCACCCTGGCCGTGGCGCTGCAAACCATCGTCATCGGCGGCTGCCTGGGTACCCTGGTGGGCGCGGTCACGGGGTATTTCGGCGGCATCGCGGACGAGGTGCTCATGCGCCTCAACGACGTGCTGACCGCCTTTCCCAGCATCCTGCTGGCCCTGCTGGTCATCAGCCTCCTGGGGCCGGAGAACCGGAACAATCTGGTCGTCGCGCTCGGACTGGTGTTCATCCCCGGCTTTGCCAGGGTGACACGGACTGCCTTCGCCTCTCTGCGGGACGTGAACTACATCACCAGCGCCCGGCTCATGGGGGCGTCGAACAAGCGCATCCTGCTGCTGCACATGCTGCCCAACACCACCCGGGTGCTGCTGCCGGCGCTGACCATCGGCTTCAACAACGCCGTGCTGGCGGAGGCCAGCATGAGCTTTCTGCGCATCACGCCCCTGGAGACCTCCCTGGGCTATATGCTCTCCGAGGCCCAGGGCATGTTCTCCGCCGCGCCCTGGTACGCCCTGGGCACGGGCCTGACCATCGCCGCCCTGGTGTTCGGCGTGGGCCTGATCGGCGAGGGCCTCCAGCGGCTGGGAAAGGAGGCGGCGTGATGCTGGAAATACGCGACCTGCACGTCAAGTTCCACAACCGCGACCGGAAGGCCGTGGCAGGCATCTCCCTGACCATCGGCGAGGGGGAGATCGTGGGTCTGGTGGGGGAGAGCGGCAGCGGCAAGACCGTTACCGCCATGTCCGTCGCAGGGCTTTTACCGCGCCGGCAGTGCGAGCTGCGGGGGGATATTCTCCTGGACGGGGAGGACCTGCTCCACGCCGAGCGCTCCGCCCTCAGGCAGCTCCACGGCAAGCGCATCGGCGTGGTGTTCCAGCAGCCCATGAGCGCCATGGACCCGCTGATGCGGGTGGGAAAACAGGTGGAGGAGGTCCTGACCATCCACACGGACCTGGATGCCGCCGCCCGGCGGGAAAAAGCCCTGCAGGCCATGCAGGCCGTGGAGCTCCGGGACCCCGAGACCGTGTACGGCAAGTATCCCCACGAGCTGTCCGGCGGGATGCTGCAGCGGGCCATGATCGCCGCCGCCATCGTCATCGAGCCGCGGCTGCTGCTGCTGGACGAGCCCACGACCGCCCTGGATGTGACCATCCAGGCGCAGATTCTGGAGCTTCTGAAAAAGCTGAACCGGGAAAAGGGCATCTCCATGCTCTTCATCTCCCACAATCTAAAAGTGGTCCGCAAGCTGTGCTCCCGCGTGGCGGTGATGCAGAAGGGGGAGCTGGTGGAGACCGGGGACACGGACGAGGTGTTCTTCCATCCCCGCCACCCCTACACCCAAAGACTCATCGACGCCATCCCGCGGCGGGACGGCAAAAGGAGGCCGGCATGAACGAGGAAAAGCCCCCCATCCTGGAGGTGCGGCATGTCAGCGGCGGCTACCGGACCGGCGGGCTGCTCGGCCGCAGAAAGAACTACCGGGAGATCCTCCACGACGTGGACTTCACGGTCCGCCACGGGGAGATCGTGGGTCTGGTGGGGGAGAGCGGCACAGGCAAGTCCACCCTGGCCCGGATGATCCTGGGGCTTTTGCAGCCGGAGCAGGGGGAGATCGTCCACCACAGCCCCCGGCCGCAGATCGTGTTCCAGGACCCCTACAGCTCCCTGAATCCGGCCTACACCGTGGCCTGGAGCCTGGAGGAGCCGCTGCGCATCTACGGCAAGTACGACGCCGCCGAGCGAAAGCGGCGGGTGCGGGAGATGCTGCGAAGGGTGGAGCTGCCGGAGGAGCTTCTGAACGCAAAACCGGAGGAGCTCAGCGGCGGCCAGCGCCAGCGCGTGAGCATCGCCGCCGCCCTGATCCGCCGCCCCCGCTTCCTCATCGCGGACGAGCCGGTCAGCGCCCTGGACGTGACCATCCAGGCGCAGATATTGGAGCTGCTGGCGGAGCTGCGCCGGGAGCTGGATCTGAGCTATCTCTTCATCTCTCACGACCTGAACGTGGTCTACCAGCTCTGTGACCGGGTGCTGGTGATGAAAGCCGGGCGCATCGTGGAGCAGGGGAGCATCGAGGAGGTCTTCGACCGCCCCAGGGAGGAGTATACCCGCCAGCTTTTGGCCGCGGCGGACTGAGAAACCTACTGGCTGTCTGACCGTTGCCGTCCGCAATTTCGCAGGGGATTGCGGGCGGCAACTTTTTTTATGTTTTTTTCAATATTGCCGCCCCGGCACTTGCAATCCGGGGCTGTTTTTGCTAAAATACGGAAATACGGTTACAGACCTTTACACAAAGAAACACGTTATCTCATTCCACACCGCCCGTTTCCACACGAAAGGAGAAAACCATGCAGCCAGTAAAGCGAATCCTGTCCCTGATTCTGATGCTCTCGCTCTGCATCCAACTGATGCCCGCTCCGGCGCGGGCGGACATGTCGGCGGAACCCGCCGCAAAGCCTGTGGAGATCACCACCGCGGAGGGCGAGAGCATCGCCGTGGAGGAGAGCTGGGAGGAGGCCTATCCCTACGGCGCGTTTCTCTTCGCCAACGGACAGGCCAGTCTTACCGAAGGCGGCGAGGCCGTCCTGATTCCCGTCTACCGTCTGGGCGGCGCCGGCGGCAGGGCGACGGCCTATCTGTACTACAGCCCCGCATCCATCGCGCTGGATGAAAACACCCAAAGTAGCGCCAGCGCCGCCGGATACGGGGACATCCGCATTGAGGTGGAGGATGCGCTGCCCATCGCGGCGTACCAGCCCGTGGGCAAGGACCCCGATCCCGAACCAACGGACGCGAAGCTGAACGACGCTCCCTACGCCGGCGAGGACGCAGAGGAGGGCGACCGCGTGCTGACCGTGGATGTGCAGGCGGATTCCTGGCAGTGGTATATCCGCAGCCAGGGCGCGTGGGAGCAGGTGGAGGACGCCACGGTTCCCGATTTCATTGTTCCCGCGGAATTTCTGGACGAGTATGACTTCCGCTGCGTCTACACCGTGGACGGCGTCAGCTATTGCACGGACTCCCGCAAGGGGGAGGTCTATGTCAAGCCGGAGCCGGAAGCGCTGCCGGAGATCCCGGAGGACCTGGACCTGAGCGTGGAGCAGAGCTTCACCGAGCTGGAGCTGGACCCGGAGGACCCCTGCGCCAGCTACGTCTTTGCCCTGACCTTTGCCGACGGCGAGTGGGTCAAGTACCTCCGGATCACCGCGCCGGAGGACACGGCGGCGGAGGTCATGAAATTCGCCGCTTTCACCCTGCTGGACTGCGAGGGCGGCACGGTGCTGTCCCAGGCTGCCACCCTGACCCTCACCGTGGAGGACAACGACCCGGCGGAGCCGTTCACGATCGGCTTCACCCAGGACAGCTATCCGGCGGACCGGGCCGACGGGGCGGCCTACCTGTATGTCAAACGCACCGGCGGCGCCCAGACCATGGTGACGCTGGACTATACGGTGGAGGACGATACGGCCGTCGCCGGGGTGGACTATCTCTCCGTTACCGGCACGGCGGTGTTTTACGCGGACATTGACGAGGCGGTCATCGCCATTCCGCTGATCACGGACGCCTCCGCCGGGGAAGAGCGCTCTTTCCGGGTCGTTTTGGGCGAAATGCGCGGCGACGGCGCGGGTCTCGGCACGCTTGGCCGGACGGAGGCCGAGGTGGTTCTGACCGGCTCCGCCGATGCGCTTTGCGAGGGCGAAAACCTGGTCACGCTGCTCTATGACGCCTCGGCGGTGGACGCCTCCGGCTCCGTCACGGAGGCGGAGCAGATCGCCGCGCCGGTGGACGGCGGCACGGTCACCGGGACGCAGGTGGCGTACGGAGAAGAGGACTACATCCGCGGCGAGATCGCCGGCATGGACTTTGCGCCGGAGCCCGGCGCGGACGAGGCGGGCCTCATGACCTACGATTACGGGACCATCCGCTTTACCGCCGGGTCCGCCGGCGCCTACTGGTCGGACAGGGTGTATATCGCGGGACGGTCCGGGAACGACATCAAGGGGTGGACCCAGGGCAGCGCATACGGAAACGGCTGGCAGCTCAAGGGCAAGTCGCCCGCCACGGCGCGGCTGGTGATTCCCAACATGGCGCAGATGTACAGCGGCTTTCGCGGGCAGTTCGAATACAGCCTCCAGTGGGCCAGCGGCTGGACGCAGTTCTGGTATGGCGATGAGTTTATCTATGGCGCGGCCTACCTGGCCAATGCTTCGGGCTCGTCCCAATACGACACCTACACGCAAAAGGCATGGGTCGATGGAGACACCGCCTATTATTATCCCGGCTGGAGCGCCAGCTCCTCCTGGGGCATGGACTCGAATAACGGAAGCCTGGTTTTGGCCCTGTGGCGCTATGACGCCCACGACGGGGACAGCGACGCCTACAGCCGGATCACCGAGGGCTACCTGACGCGGCGCGTGTTCGATAGCACATGGAGCCTGCTCATCCACACCGCCAACGACGGAGAGAGCGGCGGCAGGAACGTCGTCACCGCGCCCGACGGGGCGGCGAGGCTTTCATCCGCCACAAATGTGTATGACAGCATGAAGCCCAAGATCACCGTGGTCCCGGGCGCGGGCGGCGTGGACGGCTGGGGCAGGCTCTATGTGGGCAGCCAGATTCAGGTGGAGCTGCAAACCACCGACAGCTACAAGCCCCTCACCGGCGAGGTGCTGAACACCGCCGTCTACCTGACAAGGACCTCCGATGGCAGCATTGTGTCCGAGCCCGGTCTCCGCATTGAGCAAAACGGCGATACCTACACCGTTACCATGTTCTGGGACAAAATCAAGGAGTCGGATCTGAGCACGGACTATACCGTCAACGTGGTGATGACCCGCTCTCAGCGGCTGGTCCTGGACCTGTCCCCCTCGGTGCCCCGGAAGGGCGGCGGCGGCGAGGACGCCCGCAACATCGACACCGGGCGCATCGCCGAGGCCTGGAAGAACTTCTGGGCCAGCGGCGAGAGCTACATCACCCTGGGCTGCAGCCTGCCCGGCAGCACCGCCCCCCATTTTTCCAAGCAAATTACGGAAAAGCGGGTGGAGGCCTCCGGCGCGGTGCAGGACGGCAGCGCCAGCCCGATGTTTGACCTGGGCGAGTTCCAGAACGTGCAGTACATCAACTTCAACCGCAACGGCCGCGACCGCATCGTGTACAACGGAAAAATCTACAAGGGGAACGACCGCATCTGGCTTACGGTGGAGGACCTGGCCTTTGCCCGCGTGGATTTCAGCTATTACTCCGAGGAATATCTGGCGGCGGAAAGCCTCATGTCCGTCAAGGTGAACCGGGCGGAGGTGTACTTTGACGGCGACGGCGACGGGCGCATTGCGGGCCGTTACAACGCCGAGACCGGCTACTTCAACCTGGACGCCGGCACGGCGGACCGATTCGTCATGCTGCTGGACCCGGACGCCTCCTACGACGAGAGCCTCTTCCAGCCGGTGAAGCTGAATAACGGCAAATACGGCGAGTATATCCTGAAGCTCTACTATACCATGACGCCCCGCAGTCTGTCCGAGCCCCTGAGCGGCGCAAAGAACTTTGCCCAGGTACTCCCGGCTTTCACCACCTCCGTCACGGACCACACGGTTTACAGCTCGCTGACCGAGGAGCAGCGGAGCTACCGCTACATCCTCCCCGCTTTGGGCGCGGACGGGGGGCGCACCTCCGACGGCCACGTGATGTACGGCGCGGAGGCCACGGCCGTGCAGTTCGTGGACGTGCCCCTGGGCGGCGACCGCAGCCCCGTGGAGCACGAGGGCGACGAGGATACCGGCTACACCTATCACTGGAGCCCGGACTTCCACGGCGGCCTGATCTACCCCTTTGCCGATCCCGAGCCCATTTACATCGCCCACAGCCTGGCCGGGGAAAACATCCCGCTGGCGAAGACGGAGCTGGTGGACGGCGCCGTCCGGACGGACAGCGCGGGCAAGGCAAACCTCAACGGCTATCTCGGCTCCTTTGTGGCCGACACCACCGTCGCCCTGTGCGTGCGGGAGCAGAAGCAGACGGCGGACGAGCTGAAGGCCAACCCGGCCACCGCGCAGACGCTGGAATGTGAGAACACCGGTCTGAGCGGGCGCAGCGCGTCCCCCGACTCGTCCTATCTCTCCGAGATCAACACGCCCAGTATGGGCGCGGACGAGATGGACATCTCCGGAGACCTCCCGTTCTCGGAGCTGATCCCGAACTTCGGCAAGCAGCTCTTTATGCAGACCACCGGTCTGATGAATTATATCACCGTTATGGTGAAAAAGGACGAGGTCATGGTGACCGTCTCAATCCCGGTCCTCACCGGCGATGAGACCGGGATCAAAGGCAAGTTCCCCAAGGTCATGGGCCAGCCGGGGGAGAAAGCCTGGGGCGCGGCCAAGGATCTTCTGACAAAAGACGCCAAAGCCTATAAGGACGCTTTCAAGAAGGACGCATACAACAAGGGCGGGAACACGCTGAAAAGCGAGAAATGGGCCGCTTCGCTGAACGTCGTCATCGTGCTGTACTTCAAGTATGACACGGTCACCAACGCGTTTTACTTCAAGGAGTTCGCGCTGGGGATGATGGGCAGCGTGTCGTTCCGGTTCACCGCCCGCTTGGCGGTCTGCCCCTTTGTGTACTTTTTCGTCGCGGTCACCGCCAGCCTGATGGTGACCACCGGCGGCACCGTGGTACACAAGGAAAGGGAGCGCGAGCTGGCCTTTGTGGACGCGGACGCGCCGCTGTTCCTGAGCAGGGGAAAATCGTTCCAGTACACCACGAAATACCAGAACCTGAACATCCAGTTCAACGGAAAGGTCTATATCGACGTCCGGAACAGCGAGACCGACACCGAGCCCATGTCCGGCTCCATCGGCGGGTATATGAACTCGGACGGCGGGAAGAAGATCCGGGTCGATCTGTCCACGGAGAACGGCACGGAGTTTTCCGGGGAAAAGGTGGTCCGCGTCGTTGCGCTGGAGGACACCACCATCAGCTATCTCAATGTGATCGAGGGCGTCGATTCCAAAATGGTCTGGAGCGGCGTGAACATCACCCCCAAGGTCGTTGCGGAGCTGGGGGCCGGCGTGGGCATTGACTTTTTGAAGCTCGAGGTCTTCTTCCGGCTCATCTTGGCACCCACCGTCACGTTCGGCGTGTACAACAAGGACACCGGCGATTACGATGCCGCCGACATCACCTCGGCGCTGCTTTCCCTGGCCCTCTCCTTCCGGGTCGTGCTGGTATTCTTTTCCTATGAGATGGACCTGGTGGGGATCAAGGCGACCATGTCCAACAAAAAGTGGAGCTTTGCCTGGACCAAGCCGGGCGAGGACGTGCCGCTCCAGAGCGATTCCGGGCTTTTGCGCCTGCCGGAGGACAACAGCGCGACGGCGCGGATCTACTCGCCGCGCAACCCTGACGAGGCGGCGCTGACCGCCTACGATGCGGACGACCCGGCGGTTCCCTTCCAGCTCTCGGGCTACAACAGCTCCGTCAGCGCTTTCCGGCTGTCGGACGGGCTTTCCCTGGGCTATGATTACCAGGTGATCCCGGTGAACGGGGAGAACTATGTGCTCTACACCTACGCGCGCCCCGATTCCGCCGGCGCGCTGGACAACAGCATGCTGGTCCTCTCCCGGCTGATCTCCACCGGCGGCGTGGGCAGCGTCGGACTGGTGAACCCGCTGGACGAAAGAAAGCCTGCTGCCGATGCCGTCCGTCCGGAGCCGAACAACGACGCGGTGCCGGACAACTGGCGCGCCACCCCATATATCCCTGTGGATACGGACGGCGCCGGGACGGACGACGGCACCGGCGATCTGGAATTCCGGGCCTGGCTCGATCCCGACGGCAAGACCATTCGCGTAGCCTGGGTGAGCTATGCCGAAACCACGACCCTCAGCGGCGATGAAAACGCGGATGCGGTGCTGCAGGAGGCGGTGCGGAACACCGTTGTCAAGACGGCCTCCTTCGATACCACAACAAAGGACGGCTTCACCGCGGCGCAGACGGTGAGCGGGCAGGAGGACAGCCACGTCTCCATGCCCCAGCCTCTGGACGAACACGTCACCGCCTATGTGCAGGCCGAGCACTTCACGGCCGAGGAGCGCGCCGCGGCATCCTCCAGTTTCGCCCGCGCCCTGGCTGCCGTGGGGTACGACCCCGACGCCGCCGGCACGTCGGACGAGGCCAGGGCCCAGCGGGAGATGGGGCAGTACCGCCTCAAAACCCAGGAGATGCTCTGGGACACCGCCGGCAAGCGGAGCAGCATCTGCGTCAGCGTGGACGGCGCGGTCACCCGGCGGCTGCTGCCGGAGGGCCAGACGGTGGACAACGTCGAGTTTGTCCGTTCCGGCAATACCTGCTACGCGGCCTATACCACCCGGGAGCTGCGCTATACGGACGCGGCGGGCAATTCTGTTCCGGCGGAGCGGGCGCAAAATATCCTGACCGTCCGGCGGCTGTTCCTGTCCGCTTTCACCGTGGGAAGCGACGGCAAGGTCGCCTGGGGCAGCGAGGACAAGAGCGTCCTGCTGCGCACCCTCTACGATTTTGACGACAACACCGTCCTGCAGGACGGCATCTACAGCGGCGGGAGCATTACCCCGTATGAGGAGCCCTATTTCGGCAATCTGCAGTTCCTGAACGCCGCCCTGGGCGACGCCCTGGCCGGACAGGACGAGAGCTTCGAGCTGATGGCGGAGGCGGAGGACTTCCTGCTGTTCGAGATGAACGGCTGCACTTACGTGATCCGGCAGGAGAGCCTGGAGCGCATCACGGGCGCGGAGCACAAGGGGACCATTATCCCGTTCTTTGCCCCGGACCCCAGCCTCACGGAAACCGCGGAGCAGGCCTCCGCCGCCAACACGGGCAGGACGGAGGTCACCATCGGCGCGGACGGCGATGGCGGCCTAGCGGCGGTGTATGTCGGCACGGTTCCGGAGACAGGCAACAACGCCCTGTATCTCAGCAAGTATGACGCAATCACCGGCGCCTGGGGCAAGGGCGTGATCCTGGCCATGAACCACATGGACGTATATGAGGACGCAATCGCGGAAAACTGGGATTCGGACGAGGCCCGGAGCGCCTATCTGGGGCAGCGGGAGGGCTATGACAAGGGCGGCATGGACCAGTTCACATTTACCGCGCCGCACATCGCCCTCGGCGTCAAGGCCACGGCAAGCGCCGTCTCCGAAACCAACAGCGCGGTAAACTCCTCCGCAGGAGACAACGCCGGGGCGCAGACCACGCTGCTGATCCTGACCCAGGGCAATCTGCGCTATCTGACCACGGTAACGGACAGCAGCGGCCAGAGCTATCTCGCGCCCGACCCGAAGGGCAGCGGAAAGTATCCCGCCGGGATCGGCCTCTACGCCATCAGCTACGGCGCGGGACACCAGACCGTGGGGGAGGCCGCGCTGAGCTTCAGCACCCGCGACTTTACCACCGGCGCGGACCTTTACACCCGGCTCTCCTTTGTCAACACCGGCGACGTCGGCATCCGGGGCTCCAAAGGCCCGGACCAGGCCGTCACCGTCACCCTGAGCGTGGAGGCGGAGAATATTTCGGACACAAAGCTGATAAGCTGGACCGTCACCGAGAACATCGTGCCCGGACAAAAGGTGGAGCTGGACGGCAGCTTCAACCTCCCGGTCACGCTGCCGGAGGGGGCGCAGTTCAACCTCTCCGTCAGCGAGGGCAGCCATTATGAGAGAATGGGCGGCAAGCCCTTCTCCGCCGTCCTGCCCTGCGTGCTCCGCGTGGAGAGCAAGCCGGAGCTGGGCTTCGAGGAGGCCTCCGCCGCCCTGGCGGGGCAGGCCGCGGACCAGGTGGTTCTGGACGAAAAAGGCAACGCCGTGGTGGAGATGGACTTCCTGGCGGGCAACCGCGGCAATGCAAACGCCACGGGCGTGTACGCCCAATTCAGCTATGACACGGGCGCGTGGGATGAAAACGGCGATCCGGTTTACGCGGCGCTGGACATCTCCGACAATACCCTCGCCGTGGGCGAGGAGGAGCAGCTCGCCGTCCTGCAGGAGGGACAGACGGCCGGCGATCTCAAAAACGGCATCCTGTACCTGGGCGCTCTCCGCGCCGGCTTCGGGCGCAGGGTCCGGGGGACCGTCACCCTCTCCCCGGATCAGTATTTCGTCGCCCACACCCACCCCGAGGGGGACAGGGAAAATCTGCAAAATTACGAGGGACTGGCGCTGCGCGTCGAGCTGTTCAGCGATGCGGACAGCGATGTGACCACGGACGCCCACGGCGTCCGGCAGGCCGTCCACGGGGAGTACAATACGGGGAACAACCGCTTCCATGGGACCGTGGCGCCCGCCGTGAGCTTCGTGATCCCGGACCAGCTTCTCCTGTCCGTTGGAAACATGCTGCGCCTGCCGGTCAGCTATGTGTCCGCCACCGGCTCCGGGCTCCCGCAGATCCAGGTGGAGGAATACCCGGACAAGGAGGATCTGGACGCGAACCCGAACACGCGCATCCAGAACATGGACCAGAATCTGGACCGCCTGTACTACGAGGCGGGCAGTTACGGCGCGGGCCGCGGGACCGGAACCCTGGTGGTCCGGGCTGCCAAGGAGGGCAGCGGCTACATCCGCGTCCTGGACCAGCGCACCAACTCCTACCGCGACATCCCCTTCACAGTCGTCGGCACAAACATGGGCACGGACATCGGCCCGGACTACGGGCGCTTCACGTTCTACCACGCGGACGGCACAAAATACGCCAAAGGCGACAGCACAGGCAATCAGTCCTGGAGGTTTGCCACAGGCGTGGAGAGCTGGAAGGGCGCAGGCTCCTCGGACGGCGACAAAACGCCCTACCGGAAAACCCTGATGGAAGGGAAAAAGGGCGCGTATTTCACCTTTGAAACGCAGGCGCAGTCCATCATGTTCTCTTTCCGCGGGTTTGCGGAGATCTCCAGCGATTTTCCGGGCTTCCAGCCGGTGAGTATCGCCTCCATGAAGGAAATCAAAACGTTTGATGAGGTGCAGGTCTTCTTTGGGCCAAACCCGGAAAACGCAGTCCACACGGTGACGGTTCGCGTCGATTACGAGGAATCCGCCAGCTTTGACCGGATCATCGAGCAATACTACGGCGACGCAAACAATCTGGATGACAAGCTTTTCCCGCCGATGGTTTACTGGTCCGCAAATTTCCCCAAGCCGTATTCGATCTACGGGGAATACGCCTCCCGCCAAATTTCGGTGAATATCATCGGCAGCGTTCCTCTGGCAGCTTTGAACGTCACGAAGCCGGATCTCGGAGGGAGGGGCTATTACAAGGTTTTCAGTTATAACATCACCCAGAAATCCAGCAACTGGTGGGTCCTGAACCTGTCGATCCTCGGCAACTATACGTTCCAGTTCGAAGCCGTTGATCAAAACGGGCAGCACAAGGTTGAAAAAGTGGATATCAACTGGTACAACCCCTCCTGGGATGCAAGGCTGATGGAGGACGGTTCCCCGGCTGCCCTGCCGGACGGCGTGACGGAGTCCTCCGACGGCCGGCGCTGGATGACTGCCGCGTTCATCCCGGACCCGAAGAGCGTAATCCGTGTGACGGTGGACGAGTCCGCCCCCTACGAGGATATTCTCATCCTTGCGGGAGACGCGGAGGTCATCGCGGGCTATGTGGAGGCGGAAGACGGGCTCGGTCTGCTTTCCGTCACGATGCCGGGCACGCGCGGGAACGAATATGACATTCCGGTCAGACATGACGGCATGTACGCAGTCATAGCCTACAGCTTTGATCCGCTTGCGCTCCTCTCCGGCTACGGTTCGGAATACGACTATCAGATCATCTCCGCGGACGGCACGGCGGAGGAGCACAACGTGCAGCAGGAGGACGAGTACGCATGGAACGCGGAATGCCTGCTGGTCGAGGGAGTCGTTCCTGTGCCGGAGATCCGCATCGTCATGTTTGACACGCAGGGCGGGACGGAGGTCCCGTTCCAGGAGGTGGAGGAGGGCAAGACCGCAACCCGTCCCGCCGACCCCACCCGCGCCGGCTACCGCTTCAACGGCTGGCTCCTGGACGGCAAGCCCTATGATTTTTCCGCGCCGGTCACGGAGACGATCGTGCTGATTGCGAGCTGGACGCCCAGACCGTCCGGCTATCCAACGGTCACTTCCGGCGGCTCCGGCGAAACGTCTCCGACGCCGCCTCCGTCCGAAACCGAAGCCCCCCTTACCGAAGCGGAAAAGGACGCCCTGCTGGACCGGTACGCCGACCTTGACAGGGACGCCTGGTATCGTGACGGCGTGGCCTGGGCGCTCCGCCGCGGCCTCATGAACGGCACGGGTGAGCGTACCTTTGACCCGGACGGAGAGACAAGCCGCGCCATGCTGGTGACCGTGCTCTGGCGCATGGAGGGCTCCCCCGCGGCGGAGACCGGCGCCGGCGGCGGGACGGACTTTGCCGACGTGCCGGAGGGCGAATGGTACACAGACGCCGTCCGATGGGCGGCGGCAAACGGCATCGTCAGCGGCTACGGCGACGGCTCCTTCGGCCCCGGCGACGCCGTCACAAGGGAGCAGCTTGCGGCCATCCTCTACCGCTATGCCGGGACAAAGGGCGCGGGCGGTACGGAGGCGGGGCCGTACCCGCTGAACTACGCCGATGCCGAGGGCGTGTCCGACTGGGCCGTTGAGGCCATGGGCTGGCTGACCGCCCAGGGCGTCATCCAGGGGGTGGGCGGCAACCGGATCTCCCCGAAAACCGGCGCTACCCGCGCCCAGGCGGCAACCATGCTCATGCGCTATGACGGCCTGATGTGATGTGCTTCGGCTTTTCTCCGGCAGCGAGCATTTTTCGGAAAAAACAAAAGGAAACAGCATCGAATATCCGTTGTTTTCTCCCCGGAAAGGGGAGAGGACAACGGAAGGAGTCAGACATGGCGCTTAGAGCGCCGAAAAGAGGGGCGCGCATGACGGTACGCTACATCGCGGATACGCATTTTGGACATGACGCCATTCTGGCCTACGACAACCGGCCGTTCAACTCCGTTTCGGAGATGGACCGGACCATAATAGAGCGCTGGAACGCCGTTGTCGCCCCGGAGGACCTGACCTATATCCTGGGGGATTTCTGCGCCGCCGGACCGGAGCGCTGGGCGGAGCTGCTCTCGTCCCTGAACGGGGAGAAAGCGCTGATCCGGGGCAACCACGACGACCCCGGGACCGTCGAGGCCGTGCGTCCGCTGCTGGCAGACGTATCGGAGTACCGGGAGATTCTGGACGGGGAGCGCCATGTGGTGCTCTGCCACTATCCCATGCTCAGCTTTCACAACCAGTATTTTGGCTGGTACCATCTCTACGGCCACGTCCACACCGCCTTTGAGTGGAACATCACGGAGAACTGCAAGCGGCTGATCCGGAATCTCTACGTCCGGGACGACGTGTGCCGCATGGCCAACGTGGGAGCCATGCTGCCCTACATGGACTACACGCCCCGGACCCTGGACGAGCTGCAATCAGTACTTTGAGGAAACGCGCCGGATATGTTAGGAACTGTCCCTAAATTAGTTCCCGAATTATGGCGCAGGATAAATCGCCATAGGCGAGGCGACGGAGTGCGGCGATACTTTGTGTATCGCAAACGACGGCAACGATGCATATGGTGATTTAGACCAGCCAGAATCGGGAA
>JAFTBW010000158.1 GCA_017455015.1 Oscillospiraceae bacterium
GTCCAGAAAAGAAGAAAAAAGTCCAGCGAGATTGGCCGGTTTTAGCTGTTTTTTCACTATTCCATTCAGTTCCTGGCGAATAGAAGTCACAGATCGTACCAATACTCGCTGGACAGCCTTTGTATTATGACTTAATCAGCGCTTCCTTAAGGAAATAACATGATAGTTTTGTGAACTGTAACCTCTTATGGAAAAACGGGTCAGAAGAACTTTTCATTTGATTTTCAATATGTTATAATCAGATGGCCTGTTCCGATATACGATTCACGGAGGCCCCCCGCGCCGGCGGACCGGTCCGCGGACACGGGAGAGCAATCAAACAAGAGGATGAGCGAGATGACAAACGATATGACGGAGGAGCGTTTTCTGGAGGCACAGGTGATCGACGGACTGAGCGTGAATTACGCCTGTATCTATCTGCTGAACCTGGACAGCGGGAATATGCGCGTCTACCATCTGAAAAACGACTTTTTCAGGGAAATCTCCAGCAAAATCGGTATTTCGGAAGGGGAGTGCGCAGATTGGCGCCGGGTGTTCGCAAAATATGCGGAACTTTATGTGATGCCGGAGGATCGGGAGCTGTTTCTGCGGGAGATTGACGGCGGCAACATTCGGGAGCGGCTGGCGCGCGAGGCGACCTTTTCCGTCAATTACCGCTGCCACAGCCCGGAGGGCGGCGTGGCGTATGTGTCCATGTCAGTCAGCCGGACGCGGGGCGACGGCCAAAGCGAGCGCGCAGTCCTGAGCTTCCGGGATGTGACCGAGCATACCCTTGCCCTCCGGCGGGAATTGGCCGGGAAGATGAAGACCGAACTGGATTTGGAGCGCGAAAAGCGGGCCAACGAGATCCGCTCCCAGTTCCTGTTCAACGTCTCCCACGACATCCGCACCCCCATGAACGCGATCATGGGCTTCACTCAACTGGCAAAGCGCCACAAGACGGAGCCGGAGCGCCTCGACGGCTACCTGGACCGGGTAGAGGAATCCGGAAAGCAGCTCCTGGAGCTGATCGACGATCTTCTGGATATGAACCGCCTGGAATCCGGAAGGGTGGAGTTGCATGCGGAGCCCTGCAATCTCCGGGAACAGATCGGCCTGACCGTGGACCTGTTCCGCGCGCAGGCGGAGGACAAGCATCTGCGTCTGGAAGAGGACCTTGACCTGCCGGGCAGGGAAGTACTTGCGGATGTGCTCCGGTTCCGCAGAGTCTTGGGAAACCTGGTCAGCAACGCGGTGAAGTTCACGCCTTCCAATGGGACCGTCCGGGTCGCCGCCCGCCAGAAGCAGGTTTCGGAATCCGGATACGCCCGCTATGAGTTCACCGTCTCCGACACCGGGATCGGCATGTCGGAGGAGTTTATGCTGCACATGTATGATTCCTTTGCCCAGGAGAGCAGCTCGACAAAGGCCGGCGCGAAAGGGACCGGCCTGGGTCTTTCCATCACGAAAAGCCTGCTGGACATCATGGGCGGCTCCATCGCCGTGGAGAGCCAAAAAAACAAAGGGACGGTCTTTACGGTGAGTCTGCCGCTTAAATACGCGGATCACAAACCGGGGGAGACCGTCAAAACAGGCGAAAACACGGATTGCCGCGCCAGGAACGCGCACCGGGTCCTGCTGGTGGAGGACATTGAGATCAACCGCATGCTGGCGGAGACGATCCTGGAGGAGGCAGGTTTTCTGGTGGACTCCGTGCCGGACGGCTGTGACGCCGTTGACGCCGTCGAGAGCCATCCCATGTGGTATTATGATCTTGTCCTGATGGACATTCAGATGCCGGTGATGAACGGCTACGAGGCCACGCGGGCCATCCGCGCCATCCGCCGTGCGGATATCCAATCGCTGCCCATCATTGCCCTGAGTGCCAATGCCCGGGAGGAGGACAAGCGCATGAGCCTGGAGAGCGGCATGAACAACCACGTGGCAAAGCCGTTCGACATGGCGCAGCTCATATCGACCATCAACGATCATATCAGTTCGCGGAATACGGGACTTTCCACATAGCCCGCTGCCGGGAAAGCGAATACAGGTTCTGAAAACGGGAGGGAGAGACATGACGGACGCCGCAGCGGAGTATGGGGATATCATCGGCCGGCCGCACCACGAATCCAAAAAACACCCCCGCATGGCGCGCCTTGTCCGCGCTGCGCAGTTTGCACCCTTTGCCGCCCTGACGGGTTACGACGAGCTGATTCGGGAATCCGCCCGCGAGACGGAGAGCTGCCCCGGCTTGGACGGGGACGGCATCCGGGAGCTGAACGACAAGCTGGTGTTTCTCCTCGGGCAGGAGGAACCGCCGGAGGCCGTCTTCACATATTTCATCCCGGACGAAAAAAAGGCCGGCGGCAGGTATGCTGGCGTCACCGGCAGGGTGATGCGCTATGACCCTTGCGGACGGAGCATCACGCTGGATTCCGGCGAGCAGATGTTTCTCGAGAACATCACCCGGATCGAATGTGACGCGTATCGCACCCTGCCGGAGCAATAAATTCAGAGATTGACAGGGAATTGGCATTTGTTGTATAATGTCGGAAAATGACAATATACCGCGATGCGGATCGAAGGTGATTTTTATGTCCGTACATCACATCGGCCACAAGCTGGATTTCCTCATGCGTCTCACGGACACAAGGAACAATCAACTGGCCAAGGTCCTGGGCTTTGACAGCTCGCACATCAGCCGCATCCGCTCCAACGAGCGGGGACTGCCGCACAACCGTGCGTTTATCGAGCCCGCCTCCAGATATTTTGCCCAGCTCCTGCGGGAGCCCTATCAGCTCAAGGGCGCGCGGGATACCATCTGCCCTGACCGCAGCTGGCCCCAGAGCGAGGACGAGCAGACCGCCCTGATCGCCACTTGGCTGCAGGCCGGGGACATCACGGAGCCCATCCTTTCTCCGGAGACTGGGCAGTTGATTTCCGATCGCACCCAGAGAAACGCTGTCAGTTTCTATTTTGGCTCCGCCGGAAAGCGGGAGTGCGTGGAGCGGTTGCTGGAAACCGCCCTGCATACGCCGGAGAAGCCGGAGCTGCTGCTGTATTCCGACGAGGGAATCGGCTGGATGACCGAGGACCCGGTCTATGCGAAGCGCTTGACGGAGCTTTTGTCGGCGTATTTGCGAATGGGCGGAAAGATCCGGATCATTCACTGCATCTCCCGGGACCTGGGGGAGATGCTGGTCGGACTCCGGCAATGGCTGCCGCTCTATCTGCTGGGCAACATTGAGGCGTATTACTGCACCAGGGTCCGGGACGGGATTTTTCTGAACACCAGAGCCGTCGCAAAGGGGACCGCCGCAGTGGCCGCCCATTCCGTGAGAGGGCAAAAAGGGAACCAGATCAACTTCTATGTGGATGCGCCCGGCGCGGTGGCCTCCGCAGAGGAGGAGTTTTACGCCCTGCTGGCGCTCTGCCGGCCGCTTCTGAAGTTTTACAGCCCCGCCGATGCCCGAGAGCTGAACTGGGAGCTGGAAAATCTGGAGGACGCCCCGGGGAATATCATCTCCGCGGCGCGGACTCCGCTGATCTTTACCCTGCCGGATGCTGTGGCGGAGAGCCTGGCCAGACGCTGCACACGCATCCCCCTCCGGCGAGCCGCCGCCGCCAAGACCCGCTATGAGCGTCTGTTTGCCCAGGGCTTCACGGTGACGGAGATGCTCCATCTGCCCGACCTGGAAAAGGCCAGGGCGGGGCAGGTGGCGCCGCCCGTGGCGGAGATGCTGGGGGAGCCGGAGCTCTGCTACACCCGGGAAGAGCTGGCGCTGCATATGCGCGGGGTGCTGGAGCTGCTCCGGCGGGAGCCTTTGTACCGCGTCGTCCTCACCCGTTCGCTCCCGAAGGAATCCTCGCTCGTGGTCAAGGAGTGCGTGGGAGCGATGCTCTTTTCCGCCAGCGCGCCAAGCTCCGCGTTTTCCATCCGGGAGCTGCCTCTGACGGGCGTACTCTGGGAGTATCTGAACCGCTCCGCCGACACCATGGACCGGCCAGATGTGATGGATGTGCTGGAGAACTACATCCTGGAGCTGGAGCGCTGATCCCAATCCAATTTTACCGCTTTTTCCCTCCCCCACAAGGGGGAGGGGGGACCGCGAAGCGGTGGGTGAGGCCATCCACCGCCGGCTTTCCTATAACGAAATAAACATCCACCCGCCAAGCGGGTGTTTTTTCATATGCGGGCATAGTCCTCTGTTCCTCGCGGACACGTCAAACGTGTAATACGATCTGTCAGCTGCGTGAGGATTGCTACTTGCCGCCCTTAAGGAAACGCTGAATAAATCCCCGCGCACGCTTGGCGGCAAATTTTGCGCCTCGAAGCGGTATGCGCGCCCACCGCTTTGCGGCGGGTCCCCTCGCGCAAGAGTGTTGCAAAA
>JAFTBW010000159.1 GCA_017455015.1 Oscillospiraceae bacterium
ACGTATAAGGGTTACATCGGTCAAGTTGAGCTTGATGATGAAAATCACATTTTTTCCGGTACAGTCATCAATGTGCGGGATGTCATCACGTTCCACGGAGAAAGCGTACAGGAACTGGAATCAGAGCTTCAAGCATCCGTGAATGATTATCTTGCGTGGTGTATGGAAGATGGCGGTGGCCCATCAGGTATTGCAGGCTTATGAGATTCATCTCCGCGTGGGCGAGATCGGTGCAGAACGTATGACGCAGTACATGGGGGAGTAATAGGCGGCAGTTTTTTTGCAAAGTGAATGTTACTGTTCACGCCAGGGGGAGGCTGTGTCTGTTCTTGTTGTTGGGCGATCTTCATGTTATACTTGGAAAAACAAAAAACCGAGGAAAAGATTATGCGTTACGATGACCAATTATCATTGGTAGCCATTGATCAGGAAAGTCGAAATCCAGAGATAGGCAAGACGCAAGCGGCAGAACTATTTGCCGCTGTGGTGGACATTTTGATTGAAGAGGGTGTTGAACTGACGGAATCTGTCAAGGGTTCAATCAGTGAAGCCCGCCCCATCATGGACAGGCTGTTGCAGAATATGCCGAGAGGTTCACAAACATACTATGCCCGGTCAGTTGCAGCTTTCATTGACGGTGATTTCGACCGGTATTTGTCAGAACTCGATCTGTTTTTTCGCGCATTGAAAAAACCGCCGGGCTGGATTGATTTCCAAAAGCATATTTGGTCAACTATCATGTGGCTGCCAACCCTTGCCGGTGACAGTCAGGACACAGTCTTATCCTCCCTTTGGAAAGAAATAAAAAAGATTTCTGCCCACTATTTCCCGGAATCCGCGTGTACGGCAATGTGTAAATATCTTTGCAGCGATTCGTCCAGTAATGCATATCGAATAAGACTTCTTCAGGATGTTTTAGTCAAAGACTCTGGATGGGTTCCGGCTCGTTCAATGATTGGAACAATCTATTACGAGCAGAAAGAATGGCAAAAGGCGCTTCTATTTTATGAATTGGTTTTAGGCGATCTGGATGATCCTTCTCCGGAGATACTTTTCAACTCCGCGTGGTGTGCGGACCAGATGCACGATGTCAGAAAAGCAATCGGCTACTATCTGTCGTGTGTTCAAATTGCGCCCGAGTATGAATATGCAAACAACAATCTTGGATTTGATCTGATAAAAGAAAAACGTTATTCGGAGGCAGAGACGCATCTGTTAAAAGCCGTAGAGACAGACGCCAACAAACGTTATGCTTGCCGAAATCTTTTTGCTGTATATGAAAAGCAAGGGAAATATCAGGAGTGTTTTGAACTCGTTCAAGAGTATCCAGAACAATTCCAGACGAAATACTACCGCGAAAGGGTGAAAAAGCGGTTGAGCCAAATTGAAGCCGGATTTCCCACCGCCGTTGATTGGGAATCGCTTTTGCAGCAAAAAACGCAGAATGAACACGCTGGCACAATCAGCGTAGTTCCGGAGGCAAGCGGGATTTCCAGATTGACCATATCAAGCCAATGGCCCGTGGCGGCTTGACAACGTTGGACAATTTGCAACTATTAACCGTCTATGAGAACACTGTGAAACGAGATACCTGACAAGCAAAACGGTGAAGCATATAACAAAAAGCGTTTTTTGCTATATGCTTCACCGTTCCATATCAGGTGCAAATGGTATCAGTTTGGTGTCAAATCCGCTGGCTCCAATTGTTCCTTGCCGAGCACCTTTTTCTGAAGCAGCAGATTTCGGATGCGCTCGTTTCTGTGCCTGTGACGGCGCAAGCGCCGCCTTGCGCTTCTCGCCTCTCTGCGGGGAGCTGCGAGGGAGCCGCCGGTTTTTGGATGTTCAGCCGCGTCAAAGATACGCGAACCCATCCCTATGATACCTTTAAATTATCTCTGTTGCACTTTTCAGATGACCCGTTAGGGCTGCGTTTTGATATTCAAGTCTTCGGTCATGATCCCCAGCGCTTCAAGCTTTGCCTTGGCCGCACGGATCTGGTATTCGATCTCCTCGTCCTTGTTTTTCGCCGCTTTGATCCGCTGCAAATTGGTGTAAACGTCGATCAGCGCCGTCGCCTGTTCTTTATCGGCCATGTTTGAATTCCTCCCTCATTTTCATTTGAATCAAATGAATCAAATATGATCGCTTTCATATGCACGCATATCACCCCCCGTACATCATGCCGATGATGCGGTTTTTCAGACCGCAGGGCAGGATGCGGGCTAAAATCACGAAAAACTGGTATTTGAAGCCGATGGAGTACTCGGGCTTGACGCGGCGTTTCAGCGCCACGTCCGCGATGCGCCTGCCGGCCGCGGCGGGGTCCATGCCGGTCTGCTCGTCGTGCTCCATGACCGCCACGCTTTTGGCGATGCGGCCGCCGTAGACCTCGTCCCCGGCGGGGTTTTTCTCCCGGGCGGCGGTGAAGCCCGTGCGGATGTCCCCGGGCAGCACGCATGTGACGGAGATGCCGAAGGGACGGACCTCGTTGCCCAGGGCGGCGCTGTAGGTGCTCACCGCGCTCTTGCTGACGGAGTACCAGCTCTGAAAGGGGATGGCGCAGGGCGCGGCTACGCTGCTGAGGTTGACGATGCGCCCGCCCCCCTGGCGGCGCATCAGGGGGATGGCGGCCTTGCAGCCGTTGACCGTGCCGAACAGGTTCACGTCCAGCAGGCGTTTGGCGTCTTCGTTGGGGGTGAACTCCGCCGCGCCGGAGATGCCGAAGCCCGCGTTGTTCACCAGGATGTCCAGCCGCCCCTCCTGCGCAAAGATCTGTTCCAGGGCCTGCCGGAACGCGTCCCCGTCGGAGACGTCGCAGCGCAGGTGCCGGACGCCCTGTTCCCCGCTCCCGTCATGGCGGGACAGCTCGTAGACGGTGCAGCCCCGGCGGACAAGCTCCCGGACCGTGGCAAGCCCGATCCCGCTGCTGCCGCCGGTGACGGCGGCGACACAGTTCACAGCCCCGCCCCGTGGAGCACCTCGGCGATGATCTCCACGGCCTCGTCAATGAGCGGAACCGTGTGGGAGGCCATGAGAGAGCACCGCAGCAGGCACTCGCCCGGCGCGCAGGCGGGCGGGATGGTGGCGTTGACGTACACGCCCCGGTCGTAGAGCTCCTTCTGCATTTGCAGAGTGGGGATGGGCTCGTAGGTGTAGATGGGGATGATGGGGGTGTTGCTGTCCATGATCCGGATGTCCCGGGCCTTGAGCTGCTCCCGCATGTACCGGGAGATGTCCAGAAGCTGTCCCGGCAGCTCCGGGTGGGCCTTTAAGTACTCCAGGGCGGCCGTGGCCACGGCGATGCTGGCGGGGGGGATGCTGGCGGCGAACATGTAGGGCCGGGAGTTGCAGCGGATGAAATCGACGACCTTGGCGTCCGCGGCCACATAGCCGCCCAGGGAGGCCAGGGACTTGGAGAACGTGCCGGTGAGAACGTCCACCTGATCCTCCACGCCGAAGTAGTTGGGGGTGCCGCGGCCGCCCTCGCCCAGGATTCCCAGGCCGTGGGCGTCGTCCACCATGACCCGCGCGCCGTATTTTTTTGCCAGGCGGCAGATCTCCGGCAGATTGGCGATGTCCCCGCCCATGGAGAACACGCCGTCCGTGACCACCAGGCAGCCCGCCGTCTCCGGGACGGCCTGGAGCTTCTTTTCCAGGTCGGCCATGTCCGCGTGGCGGAAGCGCAGCATCTTCCCGTAGGAGAGCTTGCAGCCGTCGTAGATGGAGGCGTGGTTCTCCCGGTCGCAGATCACGTAGTCGCCCCGGCCGACGATGGCGCTGATGGCCCCCAGGTTGGCCTGGAAGCCGGCGGGAAAGGTCGCCACATCGCCCTTGCCCAGAAATTCCGCCATCTCCGATTCAAATTTCCGGTGGAGCACCAGCGTGCCGTTCAAGAGCCGGGAGCCGGAGCAGCCGGTGCCGTAGTCCCGCAGGGCTTTGATACCGGCCTCGATGATCTCCTCCCGGACGGTCAGGCCCAGGTAGTTGTTGCTGCCCAGCATGATTCGGCGCTTGCCCTCCATGACCACCTCCGTGTCCTGCCGGGATTGCAGCTCCCGGAAGTAGGGGAACAGGTCCTGCGCCCGGTAATCGTCCGCCAGGTGGTACTGTCTGCATTTTTCAAAGATATCCAAGGTGCGCTTTCTCCTCTCTATGGAACCCCTCCGGCCGGCCGGAGGGTCTGATATACCGCGCTTCGGAACTGTTCAAAAATAACTTTTCATTTTGTCGGGCCTGGACCGCCGCTGGCCGCGTTGCAAGTGCTTGCGATACACAAAGTATCGCGGCGCTCCTCCGCCTCGCCAGCGACGCCCCATGCTCCGGAAAAATTGAAAATTTATTTCTTCACAGTTCCTTATCCGTCAAAAGCGGAAAAATACCCTGTTATTTTAGCAATTCAGCGGTGGAAAGTCAACCTTTCCGGACCAAAAAGGCGGTTGATTCAAAAATACCGCGGATTTTCTCCGTCATTTTTACCAACACTTGCTTTTGACGTCCGGCTGTGATAAGCTGTTTCTGACAAATCCAACCAAAAATTACCGCTGTCAGGAGGGACGCGCCATGAAGCTCAGAGACTTTGAACTGGAGTGCTTTTTCGGAAAATATGAATTCACCGCCCCCTATCTGCTGGCCCTGTCGGACTGCGAGAGCATGACGGCGGGGGATCTGCTGGCCCTGGAGGAGGGCAGCGAAAAGGGCTATCTGGACCAGTGGCTGGGCTACACCGAGACCTGGGGGGACCCGGAGCTGCGGGAGCATATCGCCGCGCTCTACGGGCCGGACATCGCCGCAGAGAACGTGCTGACCCTCCATGGAGCGCAGGAGGGCATCTTCCTTTTGCTGAACACCCTGCTGGACGCGGGGGACCACGTGATCGTCATGTACCCCAACTATCCCTCCGTGGAGGAGATCGCCGCCGCCATCCCCGGCGTATCCTGCTCCCGCTGGGAGCTTCAGGACTGCGGGGAGCGCTGGGGGCTGGATCTGGACGCGCTGGAGGAGCTGATCCGTCCGGAGACCAGGCTGCTGTGCGTCAACTCCCCCAACAATCCCACGGGCTTCACCCTGACGGACGCGGAGCTGGACCGGATCGCCGCCGTCTGCCGCGCCCGCGGCCTGTACCTGTTCTGCGACGAGGTCTACAAGGGCCTGGAGCTGGACGGACATCCCCGGTCCTGGGGGGCGGACCGCTATGAGAAAGCCCTCTCCCTGGGGGTCATGTCCAAGGCCTACGGGCTGGCCGGCCTGCGGGTGGGCTGGTTCGCCTCCCGGGACCGGGAACTGCTGGACCGGATGGTGCGGATGAAGCACTACACCACCATCTGCGACGCCGCCCCCTCGGAATACCTGAGCAAAATCGCCCTCCGGCACAGCGACGCCCTGCTGGCCCGCTCCCGGGAGATCATCCGGCGCAATCTGCTGACGGCGGATAAGTTCTTTGCGCGGCACAGGAACGTCTTCGAGCAAAAGGCCATCGACGCCGGTCCCATCGCGTTCCACAAGCTGCTGCTCCCCATGCCTGCCGGCGAATTCTGCGATCTGGCGGTGGAGAAAAAGGGCGTGCTGCTGCTCCCGGGCCGGGTCTACGGCACGGACGGACCCTATTTCCGCATGGGCTACGGGAGGCGGAGCTTCCCGGAAAATTTAGCAAAATTGGAAGAATTTCTGGAGGAACAGGGATTTTGATCAGGTTAGGCACTGTCACGAAATAAAGTTTCATTCTTTGGTTTCAGAAATGGAGTATTTCCGATGGTTTTAGCGTTTCAAGAAATAAACTTTAATAAGTGACAGTGCCTTACAGCGAAGAAGCCGGCTCTGGAAAAGAGCCGGCTTTGAAAGCCCAGGTTACCGCGCATGGATTTCAAGTCCTGTTCGTATATTTTTTAAAAATTCCTGCGGAGTGTAGCAGGGAATCCGGTCTTCTTCAAAATCCGCCTTGTTCCTTGTGATGATGCAGTCCACACCGTTCGACTCCGCCACCGTGTACTGAACCGCATCCTCAAAATCTTTCCAATCTCTGGCAAACGCCACATCGATATCTCTTTCCGTGACCGAAAGAATGCTGATTTTCTTGCGAAAACTCTCGTATTTGCCCCGAACCAGCGCCCGATCTTTCATGGCGCGGCGAAGCACATACAAAATATCTGTGATTGCGGAAGAAGATACCAATTTGATATCCTTTCTTTGGGCTGCCAGATCGAAGACTTTCTCAGCGTCTTCCGTAAATCCCTGATTCGCTCCCAGGTAGTCCAAAACAATATTTGTGTCCAGCAATACCCTCACAGCTTCAGTCGTTCCTTTCTCACCTGATCCAAATCCAGCGGCCTGCCCGCAATCCCTTTCAAGCTCTTAAACTCGATTTCCGATGCCTCCTCTTCGGAGATGGGAGTGACTGTCACCTTGAATGTCGTCCCCTCCAAGCTGTCAATATCGAAAATCCCTTTCAACTGATCCCTGCTGGCTGTTGCAATATTCGTCATATCTTTTCCGCCCCTCTCCAAGCACTTTCCTTTCGGCAGATTTGCGTTCACAGCTTTGTACCGGCAAAGTCCCGGATAACCGGTTCCTTTCAAAAATGCATCATAATACATATAAATTATACCAAAATATCGCCGGATGCTCAACAAAAGATTTGTAAAATTTCTATGAAGCGCAAGCATGGATATTTGTCCTCCCCCGCTTTGGGGGAGGACATGCGGCACGTAAACACGCTATTCCTCCGTCAGCAGGGAGGCAAAATGCTCCGCCCGCTGCGTCCATAGGGGGTCCGGTTCCCGGCTTTCCCGCCCCGCCAGCTCGGGCAGGGCTTGCAGCCAGTCCCCCAGGGCGCGGTTGAACTTCGCCGCGCCCCAGACGTTCAGGTGGAGAAAATCGTAAAAGTCCGCCGCCGGGTCCAGGCCCATGGCGTCGAAATTCCGGTCGAAGTCTGCGATGATCGCGCCGTTCCCCAGCGCGGCGCGGATGCGCTCCATCCAGTCCTCCGGGATCGGCGCGCAGGAGGGGACCTGGAACAGCGCCAGCGGGACGCCCTGCTGCGCGCACCAGTCCCGTATTTCCAGGAGGCAGGCCAGATTTTCCGCGAACTCCTCCTCCGTGGGCAAATCCTGGCGGACGCCCCTGGCCTCCTGGGGGTTCCGCACCGTCATGGGGGTGGCCCCGGCGTTGGGGTCGGTCCGTTGGTCCCGCCGGGGGCGGAACAAGGCCAGGGGGCTGGTCTCCTGCCAGCGGTCGTGATAGTTGTAGAGGGGGAACAGCAGCCCCAGCCGCTCGCTCTCCTCCGCGCCGCGCAGCGTGGCCTCCAGCCGGTTTACGGAAAAACGGGGCATGTAGCCCACGTTGATCCGGGTATAGCCCTGGTAGCGGTGGAACATGACGCCGCTCAGCTCCAGGCAGACCACGGCGGGGCGCTGGGTCCGCAGGGCCTCTTTCACATAGGGCAGGGTCAGGGACAGGGTCTGCTCCGGTCCCGCCATCACAAAGCTCGTAAGGCCGGTTTGTGCGTAGAGCGCGCCGGGCATCACGTCGCAGTAGGCCATGGAGGAGCCGAAAAACAGCGCGTCCAGGCTGTTTTCCGGTTCCTCCAGATACATGCTCCAGACCGCGCCGTAGTCGCTGCGCTCCGGCAGCAGCGCGTACTCTGCGCGCAGGGTGAAGCCGGCGAGCAGCAGACACGCCAGCAGCCCCAGGGCGAGGCGCCTCCAGGGGATATTTCGTTGTTCCATGCACGTTTCCCCCTCTCAAAAGCGGAAATACAGGAATTCCTGGGCGTCGTAGGCGTTGCCGTAGCGCCCGAAGATCAGCGCCGAGGCAATGAGAAAGCAGTAGGCGGCGTAGCGGGCGGCGTGGCGCCCGCCGAACCAGGCGGACAGATCCCGCTTTTCCGAGAGGATGTCCACGGTCAAGAGCAGCAGCAGATAGAGCCCCAGCACCGCCAGCGCGGCCCGGGACTGGCCCAGTGCGGTGAGGGCGGGCAGATAGGGGCGCAGGAGGAAGCCGGCAGAGGAACGCAGCACATGAACTGCGTCCCCCAGGCTGTCCGCCCGGAAGAACACGAAAGCTCCCGCCGCAAGGGCGAAGGTGCGGACGCGGGACACCATGCGCCAGAGGGGCTTTTCCTGCCAGCCCAGCCTGCCCGTCCAGGGCCGCAGCAGCACGCCTCCGGCCTGCAGCAGCCCGTGCAGCGCGCCCCAGACCACAAAGGTCATCGCCGCCCCGTGCCACAGGCCGCTGACCGCGAAGACGATCAGCAGATTCAGGCAGTGCCGCCATTTCGGGACACGGCTTCCCCCCAGGGGAAAGTAAAGATAGTCCCGGAACCAGGTGGACAGGGACATGTGCCAGCGCTGCCAGAATTCCCGGACGGTCCGGGCGGCGTAGGGGAAGCGGAAGTTCTCCGCCAGGCGCAGCCCCAGCACCCGTGCCGAGCCCAGAGCCATGTCCGAGTAGGCGGAAAAGTCGCAGTAGAGCTGTACGGCAAAGCAGAGCGCGGCAAAGAGCAGTTGCCCGCCGTTATAATTCCCCACATCGGAGAACGCGGCGTCCACGACGGCGGCAAGCCCGTCCGCCAGCACCAGCTTTTTCGTCAGGCCCCAGAGAAAGCGCAGCGTGCCGGCCTTGAGGTTCTCGTCGGAAAAGGGCCGCGGGGCTTTGAGCTGGGGCAGCAGCGCCCCCGCCCGGTCGATGGGCCCGGCGGCGATGTGTGGGAAAAAGGCGATGAACAGGGCGTAGTCTGAGATGCTGCGCTCCGGTTCCGTCCGCCCCCGGTACACGTCGATCACATAACCCGCGCCCTGGAAGACGAAGAAAGAGATGCCCACGGGCAGCGCCAGCCCCAGCCGGGGCGGCTGCGCGCCGAAGAGGCCGCAGACCAGGGCGGTGAAGAAGTTGAAATATTTGAACAGAAACAGGCCGCCGAAGTTCACCAGCAGCGCCGCCAGCAGCCAGAGCCTCCGGCTGCCGCGCCCTTTCCCGATGGCAAGGCCGCAGCCCCAGGTGCAAAGAGTGGAGCCGAGCAGCAGCAGGGCGTGGCCGGGGGTCCAGCAGAGGTAAAAGCCGTAGCTGAAAAGCAGCAGCGCCGGGTTCTTCCAGCGCCGGGGGAGGCGGTAGTAGACGGCCGCGGTCACCGGGAGGAAGAGAAAGTAGGAGAGGGAGGTAAAGCTCATGACACCCCTCCCCTCTTTTTTCCGGCCTGCCGCCGGAGCAGCGCCAGGACGGCCAGGGCGGCGAGCGTGCCGCAGAGGCTCCCGGCGGTGTCAATCCACATGTCCTGGATTTTTCCGTCCCGCCCCGGGGTAAAAAGCTGGATGGTTTCATCCGCAAAGGCGGTCAGCGCCGACAGCGCCGGCGGTCCGGCCAGGGCCCGCAGCCGGTCCGCAGCGGCGTGCGTTTCAAAGAATCCGGGCAGCAGCAGAAGCCCCAACTCCAGCCCCAGCAGGGCATATTCCGAAAAGTGTGCCGCTTTCCGCACCAGGTACTCCGACAGCGTCAGCGGAATCCCCAGCGCGTCCAGGAGCCCCTGGAGCAACGCCAAGGCCAAGCCGCTCTCCGCGCCGGACTGCTCCGCCGGCAGCATGGAGTGCCCCCAGATCATCAGCACCGTCAGCAGCAAAAGGATTTTCAGCGTCCGCCGCTTTCCGTTTTTTTCCCGTATCGCCATATCCGACCTCGCGTGCGCCGGGGTTTCGCCTGACCCGGCGCGTTTTCCTGTGTTTTCATGACAAGCGCCCCCTCCCCTCGGGGTGGGGGCGCTTGCGGTTCGGTTTATTGCGGTTCCTGCGTTTCATCTGCCTCCGGCAGCGTAAAGTAGCCGGGGGCCTCCGCGCCGCCGTCGATTCTGGCATAGTCCGCGCCGGCGTGGGCGGGGTCAAACTCCGTGCCCTCGCCACCGGCAAGGCTCTCGCAGCCGGTGAAGATCCGGCCCCGCCCCACGGTGACGGTGTCCGTGACAAAGTCCTCGGAGACGTAGACGGTCTCGAGATTTTCGCAGCCCTCGAACATCCGGCTCATGTTCTTCACCCGGGTGGTGTCAAAGGCGCTCAGGTCGATCTCCGTCAGGCCGGTGCAGCCCCGGAACATGCTCTGCATGTCCGTCATGTTGGAGGTGTCAAAATGGGACAGGTCGATCTCCGTCAGGCTGCTGCAGCCGTCGAACATGCCCCGGGCGCTGCGCACATGGGAGGTATCCAGCAGCTCGATGCCCCGGATCTCCGCCAGCTTGCCGCAGCCCCGGAACCAGTTCGTGGTGTAGTCCGGCGCCACAGGCGCCAGGAACTCCACGGCCAAAATCTCCGTTCCGCTCTCATTCCCGTTCAGCCAGTTCGGGGACAGGTTGTCGTAGTACTCCTGGTAGTGGATGGTATAGTTGTAGCTGCCGACGATTTCCCCGTGGACCTCGCTCGGGCCGGGGGTGGGATCGTTCTGGAACACCAGCGTGCCGTCCGCGTACAGGATGGGGTAGGGCTCCCTCCGCTGGGAGAACGCCTTTTCGGTGAAATAGCCCGGCCGGTTGTTCAGACCGTCGATGCGGGCGTAGGTTCTTCCGGCGTCGAGAGGCCCGTAGGTGGTGCCGTTCCCTCCGGTCAGAGCAGTGCAGCCGTCGAACATCTTGTTGGAGTATCTCAGCTCCGACTTGTCCAACTGGCTCGCGGAAAAGGACTGCGAGGCGTAGATCGTTTTCAGGCTGCCGCAGTTCTGGAACATGGACGCCATGTACTTGACCGATCTTGTGTTGAAGGAGGAGAGGTCCAGGACGGTGAGGGAGGAGCAGCCCTGGAACATATAGACCATGCTCGTCGCTCTCGCGGTGCTGATCCCGGTGAGCGTCAGGTCCGACAGAGCGGAGCAGCCGGCAAACATGGAGCCCATGCCCGTCACGGCGGAGGTGTCGAAGCAGGAGATGTCCAGGCTCGTCAGCTTGGAGCAGCCGGCAAACATGGAGGACATGCTTGTGGTTCCGGAGGTGTCCAGGTTTTCCAGACCCGTGACGGAGACAAGGTCGCTGCAGCCCCCGAACCATCTGGCGGTGGAGGCGGGCGCGATGGGCTCCCGGATCGCGGCGGAGGTGATCCCCGGGCCGGCCCAGGGCGGCGCTGTCTGCGTATAGTCCTCCACAAGGTAGGCGGTCCCGGGTCCCTTGCCGGGGTCCAGCGCGTCGCCGAGCTGGAACTCCAGCTCCCCGCTGTCATAGCGGACAGCGTAAATCTTCGGCGCAACGTCGGTGTCCCTCACCTTGAAAGGAGAAAATTTCCGCGCCTGCTCATAGGCGGTTTCGGAGACATAGGCAGCCTCCACTGCGGGGCAGTCCTTGAACATGGACAGGATGTCGGTGCTGAACTGCGCGCCGCTGACGTGGGAGAAGTCAAAGGAAGTCATGTCAACGGTTTTCAGCGCCGTGCAGCCGGCGAACATGCTGTAAACCTCCGTGGAATGGTGGGTACTGGGCACAAATGTGGAGAGATCCAGCTCCGTCAGGCTGCTGCAATCGAAAAACATGGAGCCGAAGTAGTAGGTGAACCGGGTCTCAAAGGAGCTCAGATCCAGCGCGGCCAGGTTTTCGCAGCCCATGAACATCGCGCCCATGCTCTGCGCGCAGGAGGTGTCGAGACAGCTCACGTCCAGCTCCGTCAGGCTTTTGCAGTCGCGGAACATATCCGCCATAGAGATCACGTTGGAGGTATCCAGGCCGTCCAGCACCAGCTCCGTCAGGCTGGAGCAGTAGCAAAACATGCCCCTCGCTGTTTCCAGGCTGGGGGTATTCAGGCAGGACAGGTCCAGACGTTCGAGGCTGCTGCAGTGCTCGAACAGATCATCCATATTCGTGACGCGGGAGGCGTCCAGCTTCTCCAGGCCCGTCACCGCGGTGAGGTTCCACAGGCCGCTGAACCAGTCGGCCATATTCGTGGGCGCGATCACGTCGTCAAAGGCCAGCGTGACGATCTCCCTGTCGTGCTCCTTCCAGGAGGGAGGCTCGCCGTCTTTGGGCTTCTCATAGCCGCTGTCCGGGTCCACCGGATAGGGCCCGCCGGACACGGCGGTACTCCGTTTTGGAGCGCTGCCTTTTTGGAACGCCAGGGTGCCGTCCGCGTAGAAGACGGCGTAGATTTCCCCCGTGTCCGGCTCCGGCTCCGCACCCTTGCGGGTGAAATAGCCGGGGGCGGCCGTCCCGCCGTCGATGCGGGCGTATTCCTTGTCTACACGGTTTTTGTCGTAGGACGTGCCTGCACCGCCCGTCAGCAAAGTGCTTTTGCCAAACATATTGAGGCTGAGCGTGACCTGATCCGTGACAAAGCTGTCGGAGGCGTAGATCGCGGTCAGAGCGGGGTCCTCGGCAAACATCATCGTCATGTTTGTCACATTCCCCGTGTCAAAGCCGGACACATCGAGCTCTGTCAGGACCGTGCATTGGCCGAACATGTGGGACATGCCCGTCACCTTTTTTGTGTCGAAAGCCGTCAAATCCAGGGACGCAAGGCTGTAGCAGCCATAGAACATGCTGTCCATATCGGTTACGTTCCGGGTGTCAAAGCGCGTCAGATCCAGCTCCGTCAGGCTTCTGCACCCGCCGAACATCCCGCTCATGTCCGTCACAAGGGAGGTGTCGAACTTCGTCACGTCGATGGCGGTCAGGGCCATGCAGTTTCCGAACATGCTGAACATATCCGTCACGGCGGAGGTGTCGAAGCCCGTCACGTCCAGCGCCGTCAGATGGTCGCACCCGAAGAACATGCAGCTCATGTCCGTCACGGCGGAGGTATCGAAGCCCGTCACGTCCAGCGCCGTCAGGCCGTCGCACTCGTTGAACATCCCGCTCATATCCGTCACAAGGGAGGTGTCCAGCCGCTCCAGGTGTTCGACCTCCTCCAGGCTCCTGCAGGAGCTGAACCAGCAGCAGGTGCTGACGGGGCGGACCGTGTCCTTGAATTCCACCTTCCGCAGATTCAGCCACAGCTCGTTCCAGGGCACGTCTGTCTCCTCCTCCGGGCGCATGGTCTCGATACCGCCCCAGATGCGGTCCGCGGGAGCCGTGCCGTGGGCGGGGTCCAGAGTCCCGCCGCGCTGAAAGACCAGGGTCCCGTCGTCGTACAGGACGGCGCAGACCTCCGTGTCCGGCTCCGGCTCCGCACCCTTGCGGGTGAAGTAGCCGGGGGCGGCCGTCCCGCCGTCGATGCGGGCATACTCCTTGTCCGTATGACCGTACGAGTACTCCGTACCCGCGCCGCCGATCAGGAAGCTGGAACCGAAGAAAGCCCCGCTCGAATCCGTAACGGCATCGGTGACGAAGCGCTCGGAGGCGTATATCCGGTGCAGGCAGTTGCAGTTGGCGAACATACGCTCCATGTTCGTCACGTTCCGGGTGTCAAAGCCGGAAATATCCAGCACGGTCATGGCCTGGCAGCCGGAGAACATATAGCTCATGTCCGTCACGGAGCCGGTATCGAAGTGCGACAGATCCAGCTTTGTCAGGCTGTAGCAGCCGTCAAAGAGGCCGCCCATGTTCGTCACATGGGAGGTATCCAGCCGCTCGAGCCCCTGAATGTCCGTCATGTATTGGAAATCCGTGAACCAGCAGTCCATGTTCGTCGGGGCAATCTCGCTGTCGAAAGCAAGCGTCGTTACGCTGTACACCTCTTTTTCCCATGGCACGCTCATGACGCCGTTGCGCTTCGGGTAGCCGCAGTCCAGGTCCACCGGATAGGAGGTCTTGACTGCCGTGTCCCGTCTGGGCGTCGCGCCCTTCTGGAACGCCAGGGTGCCGTCCGTGTACAGGATTGCCCAGACCTCCTCCGGCTCCGGGTCGGGGGCGGGGAAAATCACGGGCGCAACCTTTGCGGTGAGATAGCCGGGATCGCCCGTCCCGCCGTCCACATGGGCGTAGGTTCCGTCCAGATGGGCGCTGTCCCATTTCGTGCCCGCCCCGCCTTTCAGCTTGGGGCAACTGATAAACATGTAGTCGCTCATGGTGTTCGGGTTCTGCATAAGATCGCCGGAGGCGTAGATCGTGGTCAGACTGGTACACATCTGGAACATGTAAACCGAGTATGCCACATTTTTCATGTTGAAGCCCGTCAGATCCAGCTCCGTCAACGCCCTGCACTCCTCGAACATCCGCCGCATGTCGGTCACGCGTCCGGTGTCCCAGCCGCTCATGTCCAGCGCAATCAGGCTTTTCGCGCCGTCGAACATGGAGAACATGGTCGTCACGCGGGAGGTGTCAAAGCCCTGCAGGTCCAATCTGGTCAGGTTATGACTGTAATAGAACATGCAGCTCATGTCCGTCACGCGGGAGGTGTCGAAGCTGCTCAAATCCAGCATCCGCAGCTCCTGGCAACTGTCGAACATGTGCGACATATTCGTCACATGGGAGGTGTCAAAACCGGTCACATCCAGCCGTTTCAGGGTAAGGCACCAGTAGAACATGTAGCTCATATCCGTTACGCGGGAGGTGTCCAGCAGCTCGATCCCCCGGATCGCCGTCAGCTTTTCGCAGTCGTAGAACCAATACGCCGTGCTGGCAGGGCGAACGGCGTCCAGGAACACCGCTGCCTTTACCTCTTCCCGCAGACTGTACCAGGGAATGTCCGTCTCGCTTGCCGCCGCAAGGCTCTCGATGCCGCCCCAGATGCGGTCCTCTGCGGCAGTGCCGCGGGACTGGTCGATGGTTTCGTCCCGCTGGAACACCAGGGTCCCGTCATCGTACAAAATAGCGAATGCATCCCCGATTTCGGGGTCCGGGCTGGGACTCGGATTGGGACTCGGATTGGGACTCGGGCTGGGGCTCGGGCTGGGACTCGGGCTGGGGCTCGGGTTGGGACTCGGGCTGGGTTCCGGCTGCGGGATCAGGCCGCGCATGTCCAAAACCCCCGCGCCGAAATACCGATCCCAACCGGCTTCGCCCTTGTCCGCCGCACAATCGCGCAGGCGCGCCTCCACCTGGGCGGGGCTCAGCCCCGGGCGCTGCTGCAGCAGCATAGCCGCGGCGGCGGCGACGTGGGGCGCGGCCATGCTGGTGCCGCTCATTTCCCGGTAGCCGCCGCCCGGGACGCTGCTCAAAATCGCCACGCCGGGCGCGGCGATGTCCACGGCGGAGCCGTAGTTGGAAAAGTACGCCCGATTGAGGGCACTGTCCACCGCAGCCACGGTGACGCAGCCCTCCACATGGGCGGGGCAGTGCCGGGACGTGTCGTCGCTTTCGTTGCCCGCGGCGGCCACCACGGTCACGCCGCAGTCCAGGGCGTACCCGACGGCCTCGTCCACATAGGAGCTGTGCCCGCCGCCCAGACTCAGGTTGATAACGTCCGCTCCGTGGGACGCGGCATAGCGGATGCCCTGGCTCACGCCCAGGGTGGTGCCGTAACCGGCGTTGCCCAGCACCCGGACGGGCATGACGGTCACGTTCAGGCCCCGGGTGAGGTCCAGCACCGTCCCGGACACATGGGTCCCGTGGCCGTGGCCGTCCTGGGGCAGGGCGTCGTTGTCCACATAGTCGTAACCCGCCGCCAGCCGTCCGGCCAGGAAGGGATGGGAGATGTCTGCGCCGGAGTCCACCACGGCGACCACGACGCCGGCGCCGCTTCCCGCCAGCGCGGCGGCGTACTCGTCCGCGTGGGAGGCGGACGCGCCCCAGGAGAGATACTCCCCGGCTTCCGCGGCTTCCAGCTTCACCAGGGTGTCCGGCTCCACGTAGTCCGCGCCGCCCACGGCGCGCAGATACGAAGCGCAGGCCTTCGCGTCCGCCGGGTCCTCAAACTGCAGGATCGTGTTCCCCTCCGGGTCCTGCAATGCCACGGCTGCGTTGAAGCGGCCCAGATCCGGCAGATCGCCGCCGGAGACAATCAGGCGGGCCAGGACGTAGGGATCCGGCTCCTCCCCGCGCTCCGCCTGCGTTCCCAGAGCGTCCACCTGCTCCGGGGGAACGAACTCCGCCAGCGCGGCGGCTTCCTGCGCAAAGGCCTCATAGGCTCCGGCATCCAGCTCCGACACGCTTTTGGCCAGAGCGGGGGCCAGAGGGGTCTGGTTGGCGTCCACCCACATCAGCTTGACCGTGTCCGACCCGGTCAGGTTCTCCAGGCGCACCTGTACCCCCGCCGCGGCGGGATAGGAGACGGTGGATTTCATCTGTCCTTCCGAGGTGTAGACCGCCGCGTACACCACTCCCTGGAAAGGCGCGCCGGAAAGGCGCAGCGCAAGCTCCCGGACGCCGTCCGCGGGCAGGGCCACGCGTTCCAGGGCGATGGTTCCCCCGCCGGCGGCGTAGGCCTGCGCGGGTCCCGATGCGCACGAAAGCGCCAGCAGCAGCGCCAGCGCGAAGCAAAACATTCTTTTTTTCATAGGTAACGCCCCCCCTTGTGATTTCCGGATTTCAGTATAACGGAAACCGGCGCGGATGTCCAGACTGAAATACGCGTTTCAGATCTATCCCTCCCCCTGATGGGGGAGGGAAAAAGCGGTATTGCGATTTGTGTTTTTCGGCAGCCCGCCCGCTTCCCACTTGCTATTTCTGAAAAATACGATATAATAATGTCAGAACATTTCAAATTGTATCAGCTTATTCTGGGGGGATCGTCCATGAAAAAGCGCGTATTGTGTGTTGTGCTCTGCGCGGTGCTGCTCTGTGCTGCGCTGCCGGGCCTTCCCGTCCTGGCGGAGGGGGAGCCCGCCGCCTCCGGCTTTTGCGGCCGGGAGGGGGATGGCAGCGGCGTGGCCTGGAGCCTGGACGCGGCGGGGGTCCTCACGATCAGCGGGACCGGGGACATGGCGGACTACGCGTTCTACCGGGAGGTTCCCTGGAACAGCAGCCGGAAAAACCTCACCGCAGCGGTGATCGAGCCGGGCGTCACCTCCGTCGGGGCCAACGCCTTTTACGGCTGCACCGGGCTGACGGAGGTGACGGTCCCTGCCGGGGTGACGGAGATCGGCTATTCCGCCTTTCGCGGCTGCACCGGGCTGACGGAGCTGACGCTTCCCGCGGGCATGACCGCCGTCCGGGATTCGGCGTTTTACAATTGCACCGGGCTGACGGAGGTGAGCATCCCCGCCGGCGTGACCGTGATCGAGACCTGGGCCTTTTACAACTGCACCGGACTGAAGCGCGTGACGCTCCCGGAGAGCCTGAACGCCATCGGGGACTGGGCCTTTTACAACTGCGCCGGCCTGAGCAGCCTGACCGTCCCGGAGGGGACGGCAGAGCTTGGCCGCTGCGCCTTTTCCGGCTGCGAGGCGCTGGAATACGCCGCAATCCCCGCCGGCGTGCAGTCCATCGGCGAGGACGCTTTCCTGGACTGCGGCCGCCTGGTCCTCTCCGTGGCCGCCGGCAGCGCCGCGCTGGAGTACGCCGCCGCCCACGCCATCCCCTATACTGTGACGGAAACGGCGCTGCCGGGCGCGGTGCGCTATGTGCCCTACTGCGCGGAAGTGGGCAGTATTTTGACAGGCGGCGCGGGATTTGAGACGCTCCGCTGTGACGGGACGCTGCCCCCGGAGCTGGTCCTGGACCCGGAGCGCGGACTGTTGGAGGGGATACCCGTCCGGGAGGGCGCATACGCACTCGCCTTCACGGCCGTTTTCGGCGGACGGGAGATCACCGGAAGCTTCACGCTGGAGGTCCTGCCGGGCAGAACGGACAGCCCCCTGGAGGGGAGCAGTCCGGACTATGCGCCCACCGTCCTGCTGCCGGCTGCGCTGGACCTGTCAAACGTTCCCGCCGGGGGCTTCGATTTTACCCTGGCCGGAACAGGCGCGGAGCTGGAGGGCGTCTATCTGGACGGGCGGGCGCTGACCGGGAACACGGACTACACGGTCGAGGCGGACGCTGCGGTCATCCGTATCTCCGGGGACGCCCTGTCCGGGCTGTCCCAGGGTGAACACACTCTGGCGGCGGCGTACCGCGTTGGCGTGACCGGAGAGTCTGCCCGGGGTGTGCTCCGGGTTTCCGCCCAGACCTTTACCGTGACCGGTGCCGCCCCGGAGCCCTCTTCGCCCGGGCAGGAGCCGCCGCAGGCGGAGCCGTCTCCCGCGCCGGAACCCTCTCCCGTACCGGAGCCGTCCCCCACGCCAACGCCGGCAAGGCTTTTGCTCCCTGTGCCGCCCGGCACTTTGTATTCCTCCTCCGGCAATTCTTCCGGTTCTGCGCCCTCCGCTTCCCCGGCGCCGTCGTCGCAGGCCATGGAGCCGGTGACCGCGGCGGAGCTGGTGGACGGCTATGTGGAGCTGCAATATGACGTGTCGAAGGAGACGGTCACGGTCCGCTCCATTCCCCCGGAGACGGAGGAGCTGTTCGGCCACTACAGCAACCCCGGCGCCGTCGTCACCGTCACCGATCCCAACGTGAGCTCCGTCGTCATCCCCGCCCCCGTGGTGACCACTCTGGCGGAAAAGCTGTCCGACGGGGAAACCCAGGTGGGCACGCTCACCGTCCGACTGCCCGCCGGGGACATCATCATCGACGAGATTTCCATGGCGGCGGTGGAGTCCCAGTCGGCGGGACAGCCCGCCCGCTTCACCGCCATCACCCTCACCGTGGAGATGCTGAACGTCAGGCAGTTTGAAGCCCTCAGCGGCCGGCGCGTTTACGGCGGAATGCGCGTCACCGCCGTGGCGGGGAGCAGGGAGATCGAGCGCTTCGGCGGCGGGCGGATCACGATCCGCGTCCCCGTGGACCTCCCGGCGGGGGCGGACGGACGGGAGTATGCCGTCTTTCACCTGGCGGAGGACGGCACCGTCAACCGCCACGCCTCCGTCTGCCGGGACGGGTATATCGAATTCCGCACCGCCCACTTCTCGGACTACGTCGCTCTGGCCGACCCCATGGCCCGGTTTTCCGACGTGCCGGAGGACAAGTGGTACACCGACGCCGTGGACTACGTGCTGAAGGACAATCTGATGCACGGCAACAGCGGCTATCTGTTTGACCCGGACGGGACCCTGACCCGGGCCATGTTCGCCCAGATCCTGTACAACATGGAGGCGGACATCCCCGGGGCCGCGGACGCGGGCTTTGTCGACGTGCCGAAAACCGCGTGGTACTGCGGCGCGGTAAACTGGGCGGCCTCCGTCGGGATCGTCAACGGCGTGGGCGGCGGATATTTCAACCCCGAGGGGACGGTCAGCCGGGAGCATCTTGCGGTGATGCTGTACAACTACGCAAAATACAAGGGCTACGACACCTCCCACGCCGCGGACCTGGGACGCTTCCGGGACGGCGGCAGCGTCTCCCCCTGGGCCAGGGAGGCCATGAGCTGGATGGCGGGGGAGAAGATGATCACCGGCTACGATCTCTACACCCTGCTTCCCAGGGAACCGGCCACCCGGGCGCAGATCGCCAAAATCCTGGCCTACTTCCGGGAGAGCTATGAGCTGTGAACGCTCCCCCAACAAAGAGCGCCTCCAAGCCATTGCAGCTTGAAAGCGCTCTTTGCTTTTCATGGGACTTTTTTCAAACCGGGAAAGAAATGATGTGCCGGTTTTGGCCTCACTGCATGACATCTGCAAACCGCATCAGCATCGCCGCCATCTGCGCGCGGGTGACATTGCCCTGCGGGGCGAGGATGCCGTCGCCCATCCCGCCGATGATCCCTGCGCCGACCGCCCAAGCCATTGCGTCTGAGGCCCAGCCGGAGACGCTGCCCGCGTCGGCAAAGCCGCTCAGATCGCCGACCGCTTCCGGTTCAGGCTCCTCTTCCAGCGCGCAGCGGTAGAGCATGACTGCAAATTGCTCCCGCGTCAGCACCGCGGCGCGGTTTTCCCCGTCGGAGACGCCCTTTGCAATCGCCCACGCGACGCCCTCGTCGAGCGTATCGGGCGCCGCGCCCTCGCGCGCGTCGTACATGCAGGCGAGAATGGCCATGCTCTGCTCCCGCGTCGCGGCTTCGTCCGGTGCGAAATGCCCGCTGTCCACGCCGTTCATCAGCGCGCTGTCGCTGACAAAGATGATCGGCGCGCCGAACCAGTCGTCGGCGTAGACATCGGCATAGGGGGCGACCGGCAGAAGCTCGTCATGGATGGTGTCCGCGAGGCCGGCAAGATAGCTCTCTGTGAGCGGGGACTCCATGCCTACGGCGAGAAACGAGTCCGCGAACCCCACATCATGGCCCAGCGCTGTGAAGCGAAGGTAGTCGTCCACGGCGGCAAGGTAGTCGCTCTTTGATTCCGCCCAGAACGCGAACGCGCCTGCGGCGGAGGTGGCGTAGCTGATGTAGTACATGGGGTCGGTAAAGTTGTGCGGCACGCCGATCCAGCCGTACATCTCCGTGCGCTCGTCGTCCGCGCTTACCACGCCGTACGCGCCGCACTTTTCGCGGTAGATCTCGTTGGCCTTTTGCAGCGTTAGGTCGGGCGTCGTGTAGACAATGCGCTGCCATTCGTCATAGAGGCAGCCCTGCACGATAACATCAAGCAGGCCATAAACGGTGTTGGTGGCGACCGCCTCCGCCTCACCGCCGAACAGCTCGGGATAGAAGCGGAGCATCAGCAGCTCCAGCGCCTGCGAGTGGACCTCCGCCGCGTCGTACACAAGAGCCGCTTTGTTCCACTGTCCCTCGTCCCCGTTCCAATAGGTCTCGTTGTTGTGTCCCAGCTCGTGGATCGACCTGGTCAGATCATACCAATCCCCGCCGGCGTTGTTGAAATAAAACGGGATGCTGTAGTAGGGGATGCCGGCGGAAAACGCGGTGCCGGTCTTGTTCGGCGCGGGATCGACGTCGTAAGCCTTGTGCTCATAGGTGTAGCGTGCGGATTCCAGCAGCTCGTCGGAAAGCTGCGCAAAATACGGGAAGAGCGCGCCGAACATCCCCTCGCCGGAATAGGCGACGCCCTCCGGCATCGCGCTCTGATCGGGATACTGATACAGCAGCGCGTAGGCGTTGCATTTCGGCACAAGATATTTCTTTACAGCGTCGCAGAACGCCTGCGCGTCCGCCGGGGTGTAATCGCGGTTGTAGGTAGCCTTGTAAGCGTATTCCGCGTAGGTGCCGCAGCCGTTCAGCCTGGCGATCTGATTGCGGACGGATACCATCTGCACGAAGATCTCGCCCAGCGCGGCGTTTTCCTGCCTGTAGATGTCCAGATAGATCTTCCAATACGCGTCATAGTCAAGCTCATCGTCCAGATACGCCTGATAGACGCTGTCCGTCGTATATTTTACACCGTCCACGGTCACGGCGTATTCATCCACGACCCTGGAGCGGTACTCGCTCACGAGCGCGGTCTCCTGTGCAATCAGCTCCTTTTCCTCGTCGGTCATGTCTCTGTGTTCGAGGTATTTTTGCCGTGCCCCGTCGCTCAGAAGCCCGTCCAGCGCGGCGGCGCAGGGAGAGGAAAGCGCGTCGCGGACCAGGCCGGAAAAGGCGTCCTCCACCGCGACCAGCTCCGCCTGGACCCTTGCATACTCCGCCGCCGCCCATTCGTCCTTGGAGTCGGCATACAGCCGGAAATCCAAAAGAAAACTCATGGCGGTCATCCGCTCGTACGCGCCGGCGAGCGTGAGCAGCCGCGCTTTGAATTCTTCCGTATTCTTCTCTTCGGGAAGCAGCGCGCGCAGCGCGTCGATCTCTTTGAGCAGCGGCGCGGGGTCGATGTGCTCGTATTCGATTTCGTCATAATTGAGCTCTGTGTGGGGGCGCGGCGTGAAAAAGCTTGTGTCGCGCGCCGTCTCCGAGAGCGCGTCGAGGTCGGGGGCGCCGTCCGCCGCCCATGCGGCTGTGGGCAGGAGCATCGCCAGCGTCACGATCAGCGCCGCTAATTTGATTGCCCATTGTTTGTTCAAGCGTTTCATGTGGTTTCTCTCCTCCTCGTCTTCACCGGCTGCCAATACGCAGATTGCCGTTTTTTGCACTTTATCATCGCGCAGGCGGCCGGTCAATAGATTCAAGAAAAATAACCTGTCAGCAAAGAAAAATCGCTTGACACGGCATCGGCATCGCTTTATGCTATAACGATCGAGGTCATGTTCTCCTCTCCCGAAAGGGGGAGAGAACACAGTCTCCGGTTTATCCGGGCTGTGATAGAAAAATGCGGGAGGCGCCTGCATGGATACGCAAAAGCTTGTTCAACTGACAAATAACATCGTGCAGGCGTACTATCAAAACGATCTGCGGCTGTTTTTTGAGTACATTGATGAAAAAGTACTGTGGTACGGACCGGCAAAGGGGCAGTTTCTTTCCGGACGGCAGGCGATCCTCGACACATGGGGGCGCGAGGACAATCCGCTGCACTTCACCCTTGGCAATGTCCGGCTGGACTACTCGACCTCGCATCCGTCCTGCTACTGCGAGGTGATGATGTCTTTCCCTGTGACCACCCACTATCCCAACGGGGAGAGTATCCGCATAGACCAAATCATCCATATCACATGGTGTGAGCGGAAGCTCAAAGGCATGGAGGGCAAGCAGCCGCGGATGCTGGTGATCCACATCTCCGACCTCTATGAGAATCACGAAGAAGACGTCATATATCCCGTTCATTTCAATCAGATCTACAAGGGCTATATGCCGCTCACAGGATCCGGCAGGCGAATTTGCTTTCATGGAGTGGATCACACCGACCACTATCTGCTTCTGGATTCGATCCGCTGGGTCGAGAGCTATGGCACCAATCAACACGCCATTCTGCATTTTGATGAGACCGCTGCGAAGGTGACGGCCTCCATTCAGCAGATCGAGGACTCCTTTCCGGAAGCTTTTCTGCGTTGTCACAAAAGCTATCTCGTTAATCCGAAATATATCATGCAGGTCAGGCGTTTCCGCGTCACCATGGCGGACGGAAAGGAGCTGCCGGTCCCGGAGAAAAAGTACACCGCGTTCAAAAAAACGGTGCGCGAATACTGGGAACGCACGGAGCAATAAAACTTTTCGACCTGTGCAGTTGGGAAAACAGCGCCCACGGAAGAACACCGCACCCTATCCCTCCCCCTCAAGGGGGAGGGGGGACCGCCGGCCCAACGGGCCGGTGGTGGGTGAGGCCATCCACCTCCCAGCCCTCCGGCGATGCACCAACGCCCCTCATCCGTCACGGCCTCGCGGGAGATCGGCCGTGCCACCTTCCCCCGGAGGGGGAAGATAGGGTGCAGGATTTCCCCTTGGGTGCGGTTCATTCAACTGCACAGGTCGAATTCTTTTCCCGCAGCCCATTTCGGAGCATCGCTCCGCCTGATATGAAATAAAAATACCCGGTTCAAGGAGGGAATGGAATCATGATCACCTGGAAAAATCTGGACGCTCTGGCCTCCTTCGGCAAGCTGCAAGCGCTGAAGGGCCGTGTAAACCTGCCCGAGGTCATGGCCGGCGAGGGCGGCGCAGCCCGTGTGGCGAAATACAGCGCGCCAATGGCGGGCGGCCTTGCCTACAACTACGCGGCCAAGGCGGTGGACGACACGGTGCTGGCTGCCCTTGGGGAGCTGGCGGCGGAGGCGCAGCTTACGGAGAAGTACGCCGCGCTCTACAACGGCGAAATGATCAATACCGGTGAAAAGCGTCTGGTGCTGCATCAGTTGACCCGCGGCCAGTTGGGGGAGCGCGTAAATGCGGACGGCGTGGACAAGCGGGCTTTCTACGCCGGCGAGCAGAAAAAGGCGGCTGACTTCGCAAACAAGGTACATTCCGGCGAGATCGTCAACGCGGCGGGGGAGAAATTTACGACGGTGGTGCAGATCGGCATCGGCGGCAGCGACCTGGGGCCCCGCGCGATGTATCTGGCCCTGGAGAACTGGGCGAAACAGAACGGGGCGTGCAGGCTGGAGGCCCGTTTCATCAGCAACGTGGACCCGGACGACGCTGCCGGCGTGCTGAAGTCCATTGACCTGGCCCGCTCTCTGTTCGTGCTGGTCTCCAAGTCCGGCACCACGCTGGAGACTCTGACCAACGAGGCTTTTGTAAAAGACGCGCTGAAAAACGCGGGACTGGACCCCGCGAAGCACATGGTCGCCGTCACCAGCGAGACCTCGCCCCTGGCAAAATCCAGCGACTATCTGGCCGCTTTCTTCATGGACGACTACATCGGCGGGCGGTACTCCTCCACCTCCTGCGTCGGCGGCGTGGTGCTGTCGCTGGCGTTCGGACCCGAGGTGTTTGAGCGCTTCCTGAACGGCGCACACGCCGCGGACGTGACCGCAAAGGAGCCCGACATACGCAAAAACCCCGCCATGCTGGACGCGCTGATCGGCGTGTACGAGCGCAACGTGTTGGGCTATCCTGTCACCGCCGTGCTGCCCTATTCCCAGGCGCTCAGCCGCTTCCCCGCGCATCTGCAGCAGCTGGACATGGAATCCAACGGCAAGTCTGTCAACCGCTTCGGCGAACCGGTCGGCTATCCCACCGGTCCCGTCATCTTCGGCGAGCCCGGCACGAACGGGCAGCACTCCTTCTACCAGCTCCTGCACCAGGGCACGGATATGATCCCCCTGCAGTTTGTGGGCTTCCGCAGGAGTCAGGCCGGCACGGACGTTTTGATCCAGGGCAGCACCAGCCAGCAGAAGCTCTGCGCCAACGTCGCGGCCCAGATCATGGCCTTCGCCTGCGGCAAGCAGGACGCCAATCCCAACAAGAGCTTTGACGGCGGCCGCCCCTCCAGCATCATCATCGGCGAGCAGCTCA